>REDM01000126.1 GCA_007693485.1 Spirochaetaceae bacterium | reverse complement strand
GGTGCGGGTGGACGTCTTCACGGTGGACAGCTGGAACATCATTGCGGTGCCGTTTCTTCGCTACACCTCCGACGACGGACTCTCGCTCAGCATCCGGGCGCGGGACTACAATTTCCTGGGTACGCTGGAGCGGGTTGCTGGCGATGCTGATTGGGAGTCGGAGTGGCCCGACGGTGGGTTGTTTGAGGCAGATCGGATCGATGTTTCGGTTCGCGGTGCGGTGCCGTTTGAGTGGAGGGGCTACGACTGGCGGTGGGACACGAGCCTGTCTGCGGCATTCATCGACGGGGCGAGTAACCAGTACGCGTGGCGAAACCGCTTTGGGATCACCTTTCCGTGGCTGCTTGACCTGGACTGGTCCGCGTCGTTTCTCCAGGACCTCGAGGTGCGGGACGATGAGGACCCGGATCCGGTCTGGTTTTCCACGGGATTCCGCCTTTCGGTGGAAGTACCCACGCCGTGGCAGGTGCCGGGACTGGGCTCCCTGCGCTACATTCCTGCGGCGGAGGTTCGGCTGCCCCACAGTCCCGATCGACTGAGCGACGACCGCCGGGGGGCGACGGCGATGTTTGATCACCGGCTGAGTGCCGGGCGGATCAACTGGACGGATAACTTCCGGTTTGGGACCCGAGCCGAGCTGATCAACACCAACGCGGTGAACCTGTATCGCGTGCTGGTTGACGATTTTGGTCTTCCCAAGAGTCGGAGCATAATTGAAGGGCAGGTAGTGAGCTACGGCGCCTTTCTGCAGGACGGCCCGGTGCCGATGGGGGTTTCTGCGCGGGCCGGCAGCTTTGTGCAGCTGTCAAGTTTTTCCCGGGGCCCTGCGGATATTTCCTCGCGGATTCGCGGGATTCGCCGCACCGGCGGCGACGGGGTACGTGGCGAGTTTGGGGGCTACTCCAATGTAGATGTCTATGGGCGCATGTTCCGCTGGGAACGCTTCGTGGAGGGCCACCTTGGGCTATTTCTGGATATTGGCGCGGCAAACACCTTTGAGGCCGGTATCGACCCAGACGACTTTGCCTTTGGCTCGGGGGTGGAGGTGATTCTGTTTCCACTCTTCGCGCGGGCGCTCTCGCTGCGCGCCTCGCTGGGGTTTGATCTGCGTGCGGCGGTTGAGGACCGTGAGGGTGGTTCGCGACGACGTGAGATTTTCATTGGGATTGATCATCACTATTAGGCTGCGCCGCCGGGGACTCTGCTCGCGGGAGCTGTCGGTCAGCCAACTGGCTGATAGTGGCGGAGATACCAGTCGACGAAGCGTTTGACGCCGACGGTGATAGGCGTGGATGGGGCGTAGCCGGTGTCGCGCTGGAGGTCGGTGGTGTCGGCCCAGGTGGCGGGGACGTCGCCGGGCTGCATGGGCATGTAGTTCTTGTCGGCGGTGCGACCGAGGGCTGATTCGAGGGCCTCTATGTAGGCCATGAGCCCGGCGGGGTTGCCGTTGCCGATGTTGTAGACCCGGTAGGGGGCCGAGGAGGCCGCGGGGCTGGGCGCCTTGGGGTCCCACGCCGGGTCCGGCGCAGCCGGGCGGTCGAGGCAGCGGATGACGCCTTCGACGATGTCGTCCACGTAGGTGAAGTCCCGCTTCATGTTGCCGTTGTTGTAGACGTCAATTGGTTCGTTCCGCAGAATCCGTTCCGTAAACAGAAAGAGCGCCATATCCGGTCTCCCCCACGGTCCGTAGACGGTGAAGAACCGCAGGCCGGTGGTGGGCAGGCCGAAGAGGTGGCTGTAGGTGTGGGCGAAGAGCTCGTTGGACTTCTTGGTGGCCGCGTAGATGGTGACCGGGTGCTCGACGGGATGCGCGGTGTTGAAGGGCATCTGCTCGTTGAGGCCGTAGACCGATGAGGTCGAGGCGTAGACGAGGTGCCCGACCCCGTTGTGGCGGCAGCCTTCCAGGATATTCAGAAAGCCCACGACGTTACTCTGCACGTAGCTGCCGGGATTCTGCAGGCTGTAGCGAACGCCGGCCTGGGCGGCGAGGTGGCAGACGCGGTCCGGGCGCTCCTGGGCGAAGAGCTCCTGCATGGCGGCGGCGTCTGCAATCTCCAGGCGGCGGAACCGGAGCTTGGGGTGGCGGGTGGATTTCACGGTGGCGCCGGGGGTCTCGGGAGCGGTGGCTTGGCTCGCGGGGGTGACGACGGGGCTCGCCGGTGAGGCGCCTGGGGTCCCGGCGAAGCCGAGTTCGGCGAGGCGGGCGTACTTGAGGCGCACGTCGTAGTAGTCGTTGAGGTTGTCGATGCCGATGACCTCGTCGCCGCGCTCGATGAGGCGCTGGGCGAGATGGAAGCCGATGAATCCGGCGATGCCGGTGACGAGGATCTTCACGGGAGGGCCTCCTGGGGCGAATCAGTTCTCAGGACGCGGGCTGATGCCAAAGTTGTAGCGCACGCCGAGGAAGAAATCAAAGAGCAACCGGTTCTGGTCGCCGGGTTTGTAGAGTCGGGGCTCTGGTTTGGATTGCTCGTCAAAGGGCGGCTCGTCCGGTACCGCGCGCAGCTCCAGCTCGTTGAAGACGGCGCCGAGCATACCCTTGGCGGTGAGATCCCACGGACCGAAGGAGCGGCTGACGGTGGTGCCGAGGCGGAAGGTCCATTCGAGCGGGCTCTCGTTGAGAAGATGGATGTAGTGGGGCGCGTTGCTGTTGCCGAAGCGGCCCGGGTGCCCGCGCAGTTCGTGCCAGGGGTTGGCCGGGGACTTTGAGCCGGAGACGACGAACTCGGCCATGGAGTCGACCCACCACTGGTTTACCTGCGCTTCGTGGGTGAACATGAACGCGAGATTGTTTTCGCCGTACAGATACCCTATGTAGTTGTCGCGGTAGTCGATGGGGTTGGTTGTACCCTTGTAGGGGAACTCCACCGCAGGCCAGTAGGCGTACTCGTAGCGCTTTGTGCTGTAGTTGTCGGCCGCCACGGAAGTGGCGGCAAAAAGATACTTGGTGGCCCCAGCATGGTAAAACCCGAAGCGGCCGACGGGGGTGTCGCGGGTGCCCCCGAGTGACCAGCCCCACTTCTGCGGGTGGCTTCGGTCCTCTTCGGCGAGAAAGTTCAGGTTCATGTCTCCCAGGATGAACTGAAAGTAGGCGGTCCAGTCGGGTTTCACAACGTCGACGAAGAAACCCATGTGGCTGTTTTCGTCGTCACGCTGGACCCACGGGAAGTCGCCTTCGGTGTTGAAGAGCTGGGTGAAGTACATGGGCAGGGGGCTGAGAAAAAACTCCGGGTAGAAGCTCTGGTTGATGTAGACCACCGACTCCTGAAACCCGAAGCGCCAGTCACCGAGTCGGACACCGTAGACTTTGTAGTTGGCACCCCGGTCGAGGGGCTGCCACCAGTAGCCTTCAACCGGGCCGGAACTACCGGGCGTCCAGAAGGGGGGATCCTGCTCGGGGTTCCCGTCGGAGTCCTCCCAGCCGTAGACCGGGATGCGCTGCTGGAAGTTTCGTGAGTTGCGGGTGAGCTCGATCCAGCGGCTGCGATAGAAGAAGAAGCGGTCTTCGTAGGCAATTTCGAGAATGATGGAGGCGGGCGCCCACGATGATATGAACAGCGAATACGGGGTGGCGACTTCGTCACGGTGCTGGACGCGCCCGCCGGTGAGAGTAACCGGCGTCAGGTTGAGCTGCACCATGCCCTCACGGAAGTCAAATTTATAGCCAAGCATGGTGTTGGGTTCAGCCGAGACGTACTTGTCATCGTTTCGCGCCGCGAAATCAAATGACATACGAAAGAGCTTGGTATTGTAGACCCCGGCGAGGCCGAGCTCATGGAAGATATCCTTATCCGTGATGTGCCCACCGGTATAGACGCCGAACTCCCAGATGGTGGGTTCCACGTCAAAAACGGGTGGGCGGGGTTCGAGGACATCCTCGGCCGCCACCGTGGTGCCGGCGCAGACAATGAACACCATGCAGGCGATGAGATGCAACGCGGAGAAATGAGGCGCGGCCGCGCGCCGGCGCGCGGGCGAGCTGTAGGACTGGGTCACGATCCGGCTCCTGTCAGTGAAAGTGAAGGCCGCTGTGCCTGCCGTCGCTCCGCTTCGCGGGCGAAGGCGAGCATGGCGGTGCGCATGTCGTTGGCGCCGAGGTTTCGCAGGGCGAGGCGGAGGCCAAACTGGTCCTGGGCGAAGTCAATGCGGTTGAAGTAGCGAGCGTAGGTGTGCTCGCGGCCGTTGATGAGCACGGCTCTGAGGTACCACGAGCCGGCGACGCCGGAGAGTTGGCCGTCGAGCGACTCGGTCATTCGATAGTGCATGATGAATTCATCGGCAGACGGCGGATGCGGCGCGACTACCTGAAGATGGTAGTCGTAGTCGCTGCCGAAAAAGAGCACCCGAAACGAGAGGGTCAGTCGCTGATGGTAGACCACCGGGTTGTGGGCTATGCGTTCGGCGCGGCTGTAGGTGACGCGGGGGACGAAGCCTGGATAGGCGTTGTAGTCGGTTACTGCGTCGCGGAGGGCGGCGAGGGGCAGCGCGAACACAGCGTGCAAGTCGCCGATGGTGGCGGTGGTTGCCGGCGCCGGGGGCGAGGTATCGACGGTGAAGCTCACCACCTGGGGGCCACGGGCGTGCAGCGCCTGGAGGTCGGTGCCGGGGGCGATGGTCAGGGCGGCAGCCGAGGGTGGCGCCGGGAGCGGTGTGGACGGAGTGGGCGGTGTGGACAGCGTGGGGGGCGTTGCGCCGAGGAGCGAGGCTCCATTGACGAAGGCCGACACCGCGAGAACGAATACGATCACGGATGGACGAAACGGAGACTTCATGTGCTTTGGGCACAGTAGCACGGGGTGGCGGATGCGGGCAACGGCCGCGGTGGGTGCACGGTGGGTGCAGGTTGGGTGCGCGATGGCGGGTTCGGGCGCGCGGAGAGAACCGAGCGGTGCAGGCATGAGGCGCGCGACCGGGAGAGGGCTGTGTGTATTGGTTATCTGTCTACTTCAAGTAGGCAGTTCGGAACGCGCGGTTCAGGGGTCGGTTGGTCTGGATGGGGGTCAGTCGGTGCGGTCGATGGCTTCGTGGAAGTAGGCGTTCA
>REDM01000296.1 GCA_007693485.1 Spirochaetaceae bacterium | reverse complement strand
GACGATTCATTCCGCGAATCGTCTGGTCGTGGACAAACTGGAGTCCGTCCCGCATGAGCGTCAGACGCTCCATGCACGCATCCACTCCGCTGGTTGGAGCGCCGTGCGTGCTCAGGAGGTGATGAGGCCGATAGTCGCGCATCCGGTCGATTCCATCGAGCCAGGGGAGGGGATCCCGGTACGGTCCTCCCTGGATCGGGTACACGTTGGGAAAGTTGTCCGAGAAATGGTTGTGCATGATCGCTCGCTGATCTTCGTACCAGATGAGCAGGGTATCGTCGGTGTCAAAGGGGTACGTGGTATGAAACGTGAACGACGCTCCCCCCAGCGTCATCGCTGTGACGTCATCTGTCAGCTCGATCGCAGGCCTGACGTACCCCATGCTTCCGGGAGTTTCGATCCTGCGGTCGATTGCGTCGGCATCCGGTCCCGACGCCGGCAGATAGCGCGCCGATTCCATCCGCCCACGGTGTGTCATGAATCGGCGGATACCCGTCGCCGATCGGGTGATGTTGCCGTGCACCCGATGATGGGCGATCACCGGGATGCCGGGGTATCGATCCAGAATCGCCGTGGTCCCGAAGGTGTAATGAGAATGTGAATAGATGACGGCGATGACTGGCTTGTCCGAAACCGAGGCCACGATCTCGAGGATCGCCTCTCCGTCCGCGCTTGAGCGGCCGGTGTCCACGACGACCACCCCTTCGGGGGTAAGCACCAGTTGGGTGTTGCAGATGTTCACCCCCACAACACAGAACAGGGTCGGTGTGATCGGGATCG
This sequence comes from Spirochaetaceae bacterium, assembly GCA_007693485.1. Classification (GTDB taxonomy): domain Bacteria; phylum Spirochaetota; class Spirochaetia; order DSM-27196; family PWMO01; genus PWMO01. The sequence continues at coordinate 4,331 of REDM01000296.1, read as the reverse complement.
CTTTCGGTTCCAGGCGCCGTCGGTTCTCCATGAGGGTTCGACTTGCAAGCTGGCCCCTGGGCCCCTCCATCGTCTCGTGGTCCAGACTCATCTCGCTTCTCCTTGGGTATGTTTACGTCTCACGTCATGCGATCAAACAGCGTCAGGGTGATCAGCCATTTCAGCCGCTCTCCGCGCAGAACTGCGGTGATGTTGTCGACGGCATACCGCTGCGCTTTGGACAATTCGGATGGTGCCCGCCCATGTCGGGGCCACCCCAGGCTCACCTGATGTCCTGTCAGGATCAGGTTCTCCCACTCCCGGGAAGGATGGTCGGCCGGAACCTGATCCGGATCGTCCAGGACGTCCAGACCGGCGCGCAATCTGCCGGATTGCAGTTCGTCGAACAGCGCATCCTGATCGATGATTCCGCCCCGTGCGGTATTGATGATTACCGAGTCGTCGGCAAGCAGTGCCAGATGCCGTGCGGTGACCGAATGTCGCGTCTCTGCCGTCAGTCCCGCGTGAATCGAGATAATCCGGCACCGGGTGAACAACTCATCGAGGGTTTCCGCTTTGATGATGCCGGTCGGGAGATCGACCGCGTAGGGATCGTACACGTGGACCTCACAGCGAAACGGAGCGAGAAGCTCACAAAAACGCCGACCGATCAGCCCGAACCCGAACAAGCCGACCCGTTCGCCAAAGAGGCTCCCCCCATGGTGCTCTCCGTCGATCTTCCAGATTCCCCGGCGACGCATGACAATGTGATGGTGAAGATCTGCCAGGGTCGCCAGCAACAGCGTAAGGGTACCCGAAGCGATCTCCTCGGCGGGTGCATCTCCCCAGTTGCATACCGGAACGCGGGACGCGACAACCGATCGCGGAACGTAGGGCTGAAGCGACCCCACCGCAGAGACAATGAGTCGGAGGCTCCCTGCGTCCTCGGCGATCTCAACGGGTACCATCGCCGAGTGCCGGCATATCAGATACACGTCCGACGAACGGATCGCTGCGCAGAGTTCCGAATGGGAGAGATCCGCCGCGGAACGAACCACAAGCTCTCCAACGGCTTCGACGGCGGAGCGGAACACTGCGGGCAGGTCTCTATCCGGGGAGGCTGCCGTGGCGTTCCAGACGTAGAGAATGACCGGTTTGTTGGGCATCTGCATGACCCAACCTTACGGCGAGAGTTGCAATCGAACAAGATGAAGAAATCGGTATACCGTAAAAGTCACCTTTCGCGATGAAGAAAACGGCCCTACGATTCAGTGAACAGTAACTCCAAGGAGGAATGAAATGAAAAGAATGGTATCGACGCTGGTTGTCGCGCTGCTTCTGTTCGCTGTTGCGATGAGCCTCTCGGCGGCAGGTGGCCGCGAACAGGCTCGCACCGCCGCAGCAGGAGAAACGGTAACCCTGAGGGTCCCCATCTGGCCCGACATCGAACCGGAGACCATGGAGCGTATCCGGGCGTTTCAGGAACTCAACCCGAACGTCGAGTTTGACTTCTGGCGCACCGATCCGGCCGAGTACCGGCAACAGATCTTCGTCCAGCTTGCCGGCGGTGCCACCGTTGATGTGCTGAGCACCCAGAACAACGCAGTCTATGCCGATCTTGCCGCCAGAGGTCTTCTTCTGCCGCTCGATGACCTGATTGCCGAAGCCGGCTTCGACACCTCCTATATGGGCCCCTTCTTCGAGGGTACCCGCATCAACGGACAGAGCTTTGGTCTGCCATTCGGGACGACCGCCTGGTTCATGTTCTACAACAAGAGCATCTTTGACGCCGCCGGGGTTCCCTATCCAACCGACGGGATGACATGGGAACAGTGGTACGAGCTCGCCCGGAGAGTGACATCGGGCTCTGGTCAGAACAAGGTATGGGGCACGTTCTTTCATCCGTGGCCAATTCTCTGGATGGGTTCAGCCGTTCAGCAGGGTGCAACCCCGGTCGATCAGGATCTCACCGCTTTTCGAGAAGCGATGGAACTCCGCAAACGCCTGGAAGACAGCGGTATTGCCGTGCCGTACTTTGATTCGATCGCTGCGAACACTCACTATACTTCCGCGTTCTTTGCCGGAAACGTTGCGATGGTACCCATGGGCAACTGGTTCATCGGGATGCTCTGGGCCGCTCGCGCGGAGGGCAGGGTGAATTTCGATTGGGATATCGTGCAGATGCCCGTACCGCCGGGCGTGCAGCCGGGAACCACGTGGGGAATGGCCGGCCCCATGGCCATTGCCGCCAACAGTCGCCATCCGGAAGTGGCCTTTGAGTACCTGAAATTCGTCGCCTCGAGCTCGCAAAGCGCCGAGATCGTCGCGCGCCGGGGCCTGCTTTCCTTTGCTCAGACTCCGCGAGCACGCGAACTGTTCCTGGAGCGGGTAGCCGAGCAGGGAGAACCCGCGAACGCCTCCATACTCTTCGACGCCGTCATCTACCCGGAATACCCGGCGGTGGAAGACATCAATTTCATCGTGAACACGATTTTCAAGGAAGAAGCCGACCTCTTCTTCGCGGGAGAACAGAGCTCCAACCAGGCTCTGGCGAACATCCGCCGTCGTCTGCAGACCGAACTGGACTGATTTCGTTCTGAGTCAATCGGCCGTCTGCCTCGATCCATCGGGGCATGGCGGCTTCATTCTGTGAGGAGATCGGCCCACATGGCAGCAAACGCCACATTGCGACAAACACGGATTACCGCCTACACCTTTCTGCTTCCCAACCTCGTTGGTTTCCTGGTGTTCATCGCGCTTCCGGTGCTCTTTTCGTTTACCATGAGCTTCACGAACTGGGACGGGCATCTTCGGCGTGATTTCATTGGGTTTGGAAACTACGTCCGAATGTTCGGGAACGAAACGTTCCGGATCTCGCTTGCGAACACCCTCGTATACACGTTCTTCTCGGTACCCGTCTCGGTCGGAATCGCAATCCTGCTCGCCGTGATTCTTAACTACGGAGGCAAGATGATCACCGCCTACCGGTTGTTTATCTTCTTGCCCTACGTTTCGTCCACCATCGCGATCGCGGCGGTCTGGAACCTGATTCTGCACCCCTCATTGGGACCCGTGAACAATTTCCTGTTTCGACTTGGCGTCGACCCGCTCCCTCGGTGGTTCTCCTCGTCCCAGTGGGCGCTGTTCAGCGTCATCATCGTGACGGTCTGGAAGAACGTCGGCTATTACATGGTGATTATTCTTGCCGCCCTGCAGGGCATTCCCTCGTCGTTGTACGAGTGCGCAGAAATCGACGGAGCCGGACCGCTGCAGCGGTTCGTTCACGTCACCATTCCTCTGCTGACCCCCGCGATTTTTTTTGCCGTGGTCATCGGTATCATTCAATCGTTCAAGGTATTTGATCTCATTTTCGCATTGACCGAGGGTGGCCCGGGCCGGGCGACAAACGTTCTCGCCTACACCATATATCAGGAGGCATTCATGCGGTTCCGTATGGGGTATGCCAGCGCGCTTGCGGTTTTTCTCTTCGTGGTCATCATGCTTTTCACATTCATCCAATTTCGAGGTCAGAAAAAATGGGTTCAGTACATGTAGCCTTGCGGACCCAGGGGCCGCGTTCAAACCGCATCAAGCACGCGCGGTGGTCTACGCACCTGATTCTGGCGATCATCTCGTTGAGCATGATTCTTCCGTTTCTGTGGATGATCTCCTCGTCGCTGAAACTCGAGAACGAGGTCTTCTCGATGCCGATCCGCTGGATTCCCAGTGTGATCCGGTGGTCGAACTACGTCGAAGTGTGGCGGAGGGCGCCGTTCGGCATCTACTACTGGAACACGACTCTGCTCACCTTCGGAACGGTGGTAACCCAGCTTGCTACATCGTCGCTGGCAGGATACGTGTTCGCGCGGCTGAAGTTCCCCGAACGGGATGCGCTGTTTTTCACCTATCTCGGGACGCTGATGGTTCCGTTTATGGTGATCATGATTCCCCAGTTTACCGTAATCCGGGTTCTTGGCTTGTTTGACACGCTCTGGGCGGTCTACCTCATTCGGGCGTTCAGCCCCTTTGGGACCTTCCTGTTTCGGCAATTCTTTTCAACGATCCCCTTCGAGCTCTCGGATTCCGCCCGCATCGACGGGTGCAGCGAGTTCCGCATCTACCGCACCATCATCATGCCGCTCTCGCGGCCGGCCATCGCCACGCTCGTGGTGTTTTTCTTTTCGTTCACCTGGAACGACTTTCTCGGCCCGCTTATCTACCTGACATCAGACACCAACAAAACCATCCAGCTTGGCCTTCGCGGGTTCGTGACCCTGTATAATCAGGACTACGCGCTGCTCATGGCGGCGGCGGTGGTGGCGATGTTCCCGATCATGGTTCTCTACGTGTTT
>REDM01000144.1 GCA_007693485.1 Spirochaetaceae bacterium | reverse complement strand
GGGTTCGGCGAGAGTGAAGGCCGTCCGGGCGAAACCGGCCTCAACCGTGACGCGGCCGCCGCCTGGCGCTACATCACCGAAACGCGAGGGATTCCTCCTGAGCACGTGGTGCTCTTCGGGCGTTCACTCGGAGGATCGGTGGCGGCAGCTCTGGCAGCACGCACTGCACCGGCTGCAGACCGATCCCCACGACAAGGTCCCGCCGGTCTGATCGTTGAATCGTCGTTTACCTCAGTTCCCGATCTTGCCGCGCGCCACTACCCCATCTTCCCGGTCCGCCTGCTCGCTCGCCACCGTCACCCCACGTTGCAGTACGTGCGCGAGAGTGACACCCCAGTTCTGGTGGCTCACAGCCGAACCGACGAGATCATTCCCTGGTCGCACGGAGAGGCGCTGCTGGCCACCGCGGGCGACCGTGGCAGTTTCCTGGAACTGCAGGGCGGGCATAACGATGGGTTCATGGTGACTGGAGCGGCTTACGTGGAAGGGCTGCGAGCCTTTCTGCAACGCGTTCTCCCGTGATGCCCGATGCCCGGATCTCGAGGGGTATCGCGTTGATCGAACCGGTTATCGCGTGAGCCGGTGAATCCGTTCCGCGTGATCGGGGTAGCGGGCGATGAGTTCGTCGCGCACCCCGCCTTCGTAGTCGGGCATGGTGTAGCCGGGCGCCATGGTGGTGCCAATCAAGGTGTACTCCCCACCGGGAATCACGGCGGATCCCTGCCACACCCCGGCCGGTACCACAAACTGCACGTGCTGTCCCGCCATGACATCCGGACCAATCACCTCGATCCGGCTCGTTCCGTCCGGGAAGAGCAGGAGCGTCTCCATGGGATCGCCGAGGTAAAAGTGATAGATCTCGTCGGTGGGAAGGCGGTGGAGCGCAGAAAACGAATTGGCCTCGGAAGTGAGCAGGTAGTAAATCGCCGTGCCCGCGGGTTTGGAGGCCGACGGGTAGCGCGCGGGGAGCGCGTCGGCCGGGAGCAGATCGGCGGAGAGGTAGCTCTGCACGTACATACCACCTTCTTCGGGAAGCGGCTGCATCTGGAAGCGCTCGATCAGCTGCTGCACGGTGGGGCGTGCCAAAGCGTTGCCGGATGTGGGTGATGGTTGTCGCGAAGGATTGGATGCGCGTTCTGACATGGGACCTCTTGCCACGGGGGCGTTTTCGTTCCACCATGATACCTCAGCCGAGCGGGTGCGCCAAGAACGTGCCACGCTCGCGATCATCAGCCACCGGAGGCCCACCATGAACCCCAGCCCAACACCGTTTGATTTCTCGAATGCAACCGTGGTGGTGACCGGGGCCGGGGCCGGTCTGGGTCGCGCCATCGCGCTGCGCTTTGCCGCCGGCGGCGCGTCGGTTGTGGTCCACTGCAACCGGAACCGCGGCGGAGCCGACGAGACGGCCGCCCTGGTGCGCGACGCGGGCGGGTCAGCCCTGGTGGTGCAGGCTGACCTTACCGGCGACGAAGGCCCCGAGGCACTGATGGTCGCGACGGAGAAGCAGTTTGGTCGCGTGGACGTGCTGGTGAATAACGCGGGCATCTACCCGGTCACGCCGCTGATGGAGCTGACCAGCTCCGAATGGCGAGCGGTCATGGCGGCCAATCTGGACAGCACCTTCGCCTGTATCCAGGCGGCCGCTCGGCGCATGATCGCCCAAGGCCGCGGCGCAATCGTCAATATTGCCTCGGTTGAGGGCTCAACCCCGGCGCGCGGACACAGTCACTACAACGCGGCCAAGGCGGGCATCATCATGCTGACCCGCTCCTCCGCGCTGGAACTCGGCCCCGAGGGGATCCGCGTGAACTGCGTCTCCCCCGGCCTGATCTCGCGGGATGGTCTCGAAGAGGCGTGGCCCGAAGGCGTAGCCTCGTGGAACCGCGCCGCTCCCCTCGGCCGAACCGGCGCCCCGCACGAAGTGGCGGACGCCTGTCTCTTCCTGGCCTCCGCCTCGGCCGCATGGATCACCGGCGCCAACCTGGTGGTCGACGGCGGTGCCTCGTGCCGGCCGATCTTCTAGACACGGAGACTCGCGCTCTTACGCCCCCGTTCGGCCCGCACCGAAAGACTCACCACCGACTCCATGCGCCGCCGCAGTGGGGGCAGCACGCGGGCCAGCCTGACGAGGCGTGCAAGCGAGGGATCGGCGGTCATGACGTCGAGGCGGTAGGGGCGCTCGGAAACTACGGTGATTGGTGACAGACCGGCCGCTTCGATCGCGGCGAGGTAGTCGGCGCGGGTCAGGGCACCGGCAACGCAGGCGGTGTAGAGCGCGGCGCTTCGGCGCAGCAGCCACGGGAGGGGCCGGGTGAGCACCAGGTCTGAGACGTACATGCGTCCGCCGGGCTTGAGCACCCTGGCCACCTCGCGGAAGACCTGCGGTTTATCCACCGACAGGTTGATGACGCAGTTGGAGATGACCACGTCTACGGACGCATCCGGCAACGGAAGCTGTTCGATGAACCCCTCGATGAACTCCACGTTCCGGTACCCGCCCTTCTCGGCGTTGGCGCGCGCCTTCTCGAGCATCTCTGGAGTCATATCCACTCCAAGGACGCGACCCTCGGGGCCCACCGCTCGAGCAGCCAAAAAACAGTCGAAACCGGCCCCGGAGCCAAGGTCGAGCACCGTCTCGCCGGCCTGCAACGACCCGATGGCGGTGGGATTCCCACAGCCCAGTCCGAGGTTTGATCCTTCCGGAACCACGGAGAGCTGGTCGATCGAGTAACCGTTGGCCTCACCGATCTGCGCGGCGCTGCCGCAGCAGCCGGAGTTCCCGGAACTCGGTCCGCAGCAGCTCCCCGAATCGACAGCTACCGCACCGTATCGGCGGCGCACTCCCTCGCGCACATCACTCATTGGTCAGCTCCTGTAGTCGTGCGATCTGTGTCGGTCTTGCCGTCCTCGCTGTCCCCGGATGCCGCGAGCGCGCTCATCAGCGGTCCCAAGCTCTCACGAACCGATCCGAGCAGCTGTTCGGTCTTCATCAGCCAGAGACAGCAGACGCTGCCCTCGCTTTCGTAACTGACCAAAGCCAGCTTGTCGCCCGGGTTGATGCCCGCCCGTTGCCGCACATCCTTGGGCAGCACCATCTGCCCCCGCTCATCCACGGAAATCACCGCGTCAACGCGGAGCGCCCTGTTGAACAGATCCATTACGCCTCCCTGGTCTCTCCACCATCAGCCTGCACAATCAGTTTCATCAGAATTTTCTGATTTGTCAAGAAAAACCCATGCAACGCGGGAATTGACCGGTGGCGCGAATCGTCTTGCCACTGTGCGTCACTCGCAGTAGCTTGAAGCACGGGGGTAACCGATGCGTATCGCTCTCTTTGGCGGAACTCGTGGTGTGGGACGACAGGTGCTGGTACAGGCGCTGGAGAAGGAGTGGGGCATCAAGCTGCTGGCCCGAAACCCCGGCGCGGTACCGCCCGAGCCCGGGCTTCAGGTTATCGGTGGCGACGCCATGGATCCGGGCAAGGTGATTCAGACCATCACCGGCTGCGACGCGGTGGTCTGCTGCCTCGGTCCCGCGAAGGGCTCGCCGCGTGACGTCTGCAGCCGCTGGACGGAAATCATCATTCCCGCAATGGAGAAGTTCTCGCTCACCCGCATTGTCGTGATTACCGGCATGGGAACCGGCGACAGCCTGAAGCAGATCCCTGGGTGGTATCGCTGGCTCTTCCGTCTGCTGTTGCGCTCCTCACTCGCCGACAAGGAGCGGCAGGAGGCGCTGCTGCGCGAAAGCGGCCTCGACTGGACCATCATCCGCCCCGGAGGTCTCACCGACAAACCAACCGCAAACCCGCCGGCCATCGGCGTCGACCAGACAACCCCAGCCCGAATGGTGAGTCGCAAATCGGTTGCGGCTTTTGTGGTGCAGGAACTGGAAAGCGGTGAATACCGGGGGCGAACGCCGTATATTACCTGATACTCGGCGTTCGACACAGGAACGCTGCGGCGAGCTCACCCCTGCTCAGACAAAGGCTGGATCGCTGACCGCCAGATCGTACCGCCTGCTCTCCGGGCGGTGCGCCGCCATCAGCCAGAAGTAGCTGCTCGACGATCCGGGCATGGCCACGGTTGGATGATACCCCTCGGGAATGATCACGCAGTCCCCAGTGTGCACGGGGTGAACAAACTCCACGGTTGCCGGTTTTCGCGAACAGAGGTGAAGGGCAAAGCGCGGCGCGGGCAGGTCGAAGTAGCAGTAGACCTCTTCCAGGTGTGCCGTGTGCTCGTGCGGCGGCCAACTGGTCCACGCGCCCGGGTCTCCCCAGGTGAAACCGTTGATCATCGACGACGCCGGCGTATCCTGATCAACCGTCATGAACACCTGGCGCCGGAACGGCGCTTCTCCGTGTATCTGATGCACCGCCCCCAGGGGAAGGTTTGGATCGTACTGGCGCACGTAACTCGCACCAACCCCGTGAAACGGGGCCGCTCCGGCAAACGCCACCACAGGCTCCCCCGCCTCAGCCGTCACGGTGACGCGGTCGCCCGGAATCAAATAGACCGAGTCCCTGCAGCCGAGGCGATGGTCGGTTCCGTTGAACGTGAGCCGCACGGTTCCGCTTACCACGCCCAGATTGAGCTCAAGCGTCTCGTGACACAGCTCATGCGAATCACCGGCTAACAGGTTCAGGCGAAAGACGCTGAGACGCTGCAGCGCCGAGTTGTGCGGGCCAACCACGGTGTGCCATCCCGGCGCGGTTGGCGATTCAAACTTCCAGTTTGCCGGGTGATTCATGTCGATCATTCGTTGCTCCTTCCTACACCGCGGCCAGCATGCCGCCGTCCACGTAGATGATGTGGCCGTTCACGAAACTCGATGCGCCCGACGCCAGAAACACCGCGGCGCCCACCAGCTCTGCAGGATCTCCCCAGCGCGCCGCGGGAGTTCGCCCGCAGAGCCATGCATCAAACTCGGGGTTGTCTTTCAGCGGTTGCGTCATCTCGGTGACGAAGTACCCGGGACCGATTCCGTTTACCTGAATGTTGTGCTGCGCCCAATCCACGGCCATTCCGCGCGTGAGCATGCGAAGCCCACCCTTGGATGCAGCGTAGGGGGCGATATTCTTGCGGCCAAGCTCGCTTTGCAGCGAGCAGATGTTGATGATCTTGCCGCGC
>REDM01000109.1 GCA_007693485.1 Spirochaetaceae bacterium | reverse complement strand
TGGGCTTGATCGATACTGCGTCGAGGGCAACCACCGCAGATAACGCCTTGCTGCCTTTCTGATCGCGTACTTCACCGCCGCACCGCTGTGTCGGAACCGACGGCAGATACGATCCCGGGCGCATCGTGGATGTGGTGCACCAGGTCGGCCCCGATCTCCTCGGCCTGCAGGAGGTGCGCCTGCCGCTACCCGGTTCACCGTCACTTCTCGAAACACGTCGCACGCCGAACCTTTCCGTCCCGGTTTCCGATTCTTCCGCTCTGTGTGGACGTCGAGCCGGAGTGGTAGGTACCGGCGCCATCGGCCGGTGGGCCAACATACTTCCCCCCTGATTTCTGATATACTCACAGCATGGACAAGACGGTCGTGAAGCGTGCGCTCCAGGATAGCGACCTGGGCCGCGATCGGCGGTGGTGGTTGGCGCAGCCGGCGCAGGCTCGGCTTGCGGAGGTGGAGCGGCTCAGGAAGGCGTGGTATGGAGATATCTCGGGATTTGAAAGAGTTGCTCGAGTTGTTCCGCTCTCACGGAGTTGAGTGTGTCGTTGTCGGCGCACACGCGCTTGCTCTGCACGGACTTCCTCGCTTCACCGCTGATCTGGATCTGTTGCTGAATCGATCCCGGGACAACGCCGACAGAATCATGCGGGCACTCACCGATTTCGGATTCGGAGACATGGATCTGACACCTGAAGACTTTCTGGTTCCGGATCAGGTTATCCAGTTGGGACACTCGCCAAACCGCGTTGATCTCCTTACAAGCATCTCCGGGGTCAACTGGGATGCGGCCGTATCGGGAGCTCTCGACGGCGCCTTTGGTGATACCCCGGTCCGCTTCCTTGGCCGCGAAGAGCTGATCAAGAACAAACGAGCGACCGGCCGGAGGAAAGACCTGGCGGATGTCGAGGCGCTGCTGGATCAGTCAGAGTAATTCCGCCTCTCTTCAGCAGCGAAATCGACAGGCGATCCGTCCTGTGCACTATGCCGACAGGCGCCTTTGTCCGGGCCAGTTCACCAGAATTGATTTCACTTCCTATCTGAAGGGCCAATGCCTGCCACGGACTTGATAGACAAGGTGTAATTCCAGGATTGTACTTTAGAAATGATCCCTCGTCGCATTGCCGAGTCCGCCTGAGTCTCCGGCGAGTCCGACGTGGTCCCCGGTATCGACGCGTGAGTGCCTCTTGTCGGTCGATCAGCTTACCCACGTCGCCACGGTCAACCCGGCCGCGCGGGCCCAGCGCGTCAGGACGCTCATTTCTTTGGCTTCCGGCATTCGGTTCCGCAGACCCCGCGCCTGGACGATCTGCTTGCGTTTTCCGTCGATCTCCACGGTGAGCAGTCGGGTCACGCCGGTTTCGGTCTCGCGGCGCATCGACCAGATTGACGACACGCCCCGGTGGCACGACGAGGCGTAGGTCGCCACGCAGTGGCCGAGCGTCCGTCCTTCATCTTCGAGTTCCCGTGAGCTCACCAGTTCAATGATTCGCCACATGCACATGTTTCGCGACTCCCGTTTGCCTTCGACCAGTTCAAAGTCAGGGATGGCGGATTTGGTCCACTGAAGCACGCCGCCCTTCGCCGTACGACCCAGTCGCGCATGCCACTCCTCCACCTGCCGGAGCAGCGCCTCCGGGGTTCGACCTCCCATCGAGAGGCCGGGCTGGGCCGGTCCTCGTTCCTCGACCACTCCCCGCCCGACAAACACCGCCTGGTTCTCGTACTTCTGGTTCCAGATGAAGTCCACGATGGGCTGGTAGTGGGCCGTATCCAGCATCGGGTTGCGCACAAAGAACCGTATGAGCTCAAGACCGAACGCATTGTCCCGGAAGTCCAGCCCCAATCGGGTAGACAGCAGGGCGTCTGCGATTCTCCGGTCGCCTCCGAGAGCGCGGACCTGCCCGTACCGGATGGCCGCGAGTGGTGTGTAGAGATCCGGCGCCTCGGTGAACCAGTGCGCCATGCGCTTCGTGAGCGGCGCAGGCAGACCGGCGGCCGTTCGGATGCTCCCGCCCTTTCCCAGGTGGATGTACCATCGCTGCCGGGTCCGGTTCTTTTTGTACCAGACGGCCGTCATGAAGGCAGGCGGTTCGTAGTCACACAAGAGATGAACGGCGAGACTCGCCACCTGCTTCTCCACGTTGTGGCTGCGCGGTCTCCATTCAGTAGGATTCCGGCACCACTCTCGTTGGTACCGATAGAGGTTCAACACCGCGATGGTGCTCTCTCGGGAGGTAAGGAGCTTGCCGGCCGAATCGACGTGGATCAGGTAGTCACGCAGGCCGGCTGCCGCGGCGTGTTTCCTGCATGCTTGAGCGATGATCTTCAGCGGCTCGTCGACGATTGTCGTTTCATCAATTTCGCCCAGGAAAATCCTTGTGATGGCGTGGGACGGGTTGTGCGACTGCCTGGCCTGCCGCAGGGCGCGTTCGGCGGCCTGTCGCTGGAAGAGCTCCCGCTCCTGGCGCCGCTGCAAATCCGACTTGCGCACACTCGACGGGAGGTGATTCTCGTTGCACCATCGCTGGTACTCGTCAATCGAAGCAAACCCGAGCTCGCGGAAGATGTGCCGCTCGGTCGAGGGATCACGCTCTGGACGGGCTCGGCCATTCGCCATGCCCCAAAGTATAGGCGAGGTTGCCGCCACGATCTATCCGCATAATGGACCTGAGGTGAACCGTACTCACGCAGGCAGCACGCCATCAGGATTCCGACGGCCAACTCGCGCTGTTCACCGGTCCGATTGACCTCGGGCGCTTACTCGGAGTGCGGCGGAGATAGACTCTGAGGTCACCCGCTTGATCTCGGCGGTCAGACTTGCCTCGGTGTATGGCTTCGCGACGTACCCGTCCATGCCCGCCCCGAGGCACTGTTCGATGTGCTCCGGGTAGGCGTGCGCGGTGAGCGCGATGATTGGTTGGCGCGGGGCGCCGTGCTCGTTCTCCCATTCGCGGATCATGCGGGTGGCACCAAGTCCGTCGAGAACGGGCATCGACAGATCCATCAGGATCAGGTCGAAGCGGTTTGTGATGGCCGCGTCCGCCGCCTCCCTGCCGTTGCTCGCAGAAGCAACCGTACACGCGTGGTTTTTCAGCAGCTGGGTGAGGTAGAGACGGTTGATCGCCTCGTCTTCGGCCACCAGCACGGAAAGCCCGTCGCTCCCGCCGTGAGAGGGCTCCGGGCTGAACGGTTTTTCTTCGGCACAGATCGGAAGCGGTAACGCGACGTGGAACCGGGAACCGAGCGACGGCGTGCTGTCAACGTTCACGGTCCCGCCGAGCAGACCCACCAGTGACCGGACAATCGACAGCCCGAGACCGAGGCCACCAATGACGGTCTCGCCCTTCCGGACTACCCTGGCGAACGGCTCGAACACTCTCTCCAGATCACCGGGTTCGATGCCGCACCCGGTGTCCTCGACGTCAATCTCCAGGGTGTCGTCGCGGTGGCGGATCGCAACGTCGACGGATCCGCGCTCGGTGAACTTGATCGCGTTGGTGACCAGGTTGATGACAATCTGTGCAATTCGCTCGGAGTCGCCGTGGACCGTTGCGTCGGGCCCGTCGAACGCGAAGCCCAGCGAGACCCCCTCACGCCGGTCAATGCCACGCAGGGTCGGTTCCAGCCAGCGGATCAGGCTGGACAGACGGAACGGCGACCGGGCTATCGAGAGGCTGCCGGCCTCGGCATGAGAAACATCGAGCAGGTCGGAGAGTACGCGGTAGAGTTGGCCCGAGGCGCCGCCAATCATCTCGGTGAGGTGCCGCTGGTCGTGATCGAGTGAGGTGCGCGACAGGAGATCCGTCATCCCCATCACGCCGTTCAGTGGGGTTCTGAGTTCGTGACTCACGTTGGCAAGAAAGCGGGACTTGGTACGGCTTGCCCGTTCGAGTTCGCGTTGGGTTGCCTCGCTCTCCTCCAGAGCATGGCGCAACTCGGCGGTCTTTCGGGCCACACGTCGACGCAGCAGCATGACCCAGAGCAGGGCCGCGAGCGACACACCAATCCCAATTGTGGCGAGGCCAATGACCGTCCGCCCGGGCCTCGTTCTCCACCATGGAGCGTACTCCAGCAACCCAAACCATCGCTGGTACATCGCGTCAAACTCGCCGGTTGACTTCAGCACGTTCAAGCCTTCGTTCAGGACCGCCAGCAGCTGGGCGTCATCCCTGGGCACGGCCATCGCGTACGGCCGGCGCAGTATCGGCGCCTCGATCATGCGGATGTTCCTGAGACGCAGCCGCTGTATCTCGCGCGCCCCCTGACCCATGCCAAACAGTGCTGCATCGCCCCCGCCGGCGTCGAGCCGGATCAGCACCTCGTTCCAGTTGTCAACCGCAACAATCTCGCGCCCGATCCCGTTCTCCAAAACGAAGTCGTGCGCAAGGTCACCTTTGTGAACGATGATCACGCCGTCGGCGACGTCGTCAAGCTGGAGCGCCGTTGACGACCTCGGAACGAACAGAGCGTACGACGCTACAAAGTGCGGAACGGTGAATGAGTGCATCTGTTCGCGGGTGGGGGTTCGGTACATTCCGGTGAGCATTCCTACTTCGCCGTGCTCGAGCCGGCGACGCGCCTCGCTCCATTCGGTCAATTCGATGGTGATTGAGAGGTCCATGATTTCGGCGATGCGCCGCACAAGCTCGATGTTGAAGCCGTCGGGTTCCCCGTGGTCATTCAGAAACTCAAACGGGGGATAGGCGTGGTCTCCCCCAACGAGGAGGTGCGGCAATAAGGAATCGTACCCCACACCCTCAACCGCGGCGGTGGGAACCGCGATGGTTGGTTCCGACCTCACCCCGCAGGCCGCAAGAAGCCCAATCAAACCGACCCCGAGAAGCGCCAATCGCACGCACATCCGGTGTACCTTCATGACAGGTACCACGACGTACCGGCCCCGCAGCCGGACCACAAATCAACACACTGTTCCATTTCTTCTGAGTATACCGCACGATGCTGCAGGACACAAACGGGCGGCGCCCCGATTGGCCGGGATAGAATTCGTCCCTATGCGGCCGCCGGCTTCATCCGCGTCAATTGCTTTGTCGCAAACGCCGCGATGAGCACGAACACCGCCGCCGGGGCGTAGATCAGGGCGGGGCCAAAGGCGTCGTTGATCAGGCCGTTGACGGCGGCGCCGGTTGCTC
>REDM01000295.1 GCA_007693485.1 Spirochaetaceae bacterium | reverse complement strand
CACTAGCCCCTCAAGCTAGCGTGTCTACCAATTTCACCACCGCCGCGTTGTTGCGTGCCCGGGCAATCTACCCCAGGTTCCGCACTGTTGTCAAGAACCCTGCAACAGCAGCTGCTCCAGTTCGGCAACCAGCCGCTCAAACTCGGCGAGCGCCTCCTGCACCGGCTCGGGTCGGGTCATGTCGACACCGGCGGTCTTCAGTGATTCAATGGGGAAGCGCGATCCGCCCGACCGCAAAAAACCGAAGTAGGCGTCGCGCTCTGCGGTGCCGCCGGCGAGAACCCGGCGCGCCAGGGTGATGGCCGCGGAGATTCCGGTGGCGTACTTGTAAACGTAGAACGCCCGATAGAAGTGAGGGATGCGCAGGCCTTCCAGGTCGGCCGCCTCGTCGATGGTGGTTCCGGGGCCGAAGTAATCGACCAGCAGGGAGCGATAGGTTGAGCGGACGCTGTCAACGGTGAGCGGTTCTCCCGACTCCACCATCGCGTGGGCTCGCTGCTCAAACTCCGCGAACATCGTCTGGCGGATGAGGGTCGCCAGGATGTCGTCCACCTGCTTGTTCACCAGGTAGGCGCGCATGCGGGGGTCGGCCGTCTCCCGCATCATCTTTTCGAACAGCAGCTGCTCGTTGAAGGTAGAGGCCACCTCCGCCTCGAAGATGGTGTAGTGATAGTGCGGGAAGGGGTTGCTGCGCACCGAGTACCAGGAGTGCATGGAGTGCCCCGCCTCGTGGGCGAGGGTAAAGACGTCGCGCAGCACGTCGTCCTTGTAGTTCATGAGGATGTAGGGATCGCCGGCGTAGCTGCCCGCAGAGAAGGCGCCCGAGCGCTTACCCTTGTTTTCGTAACGGTCAACCCACCCACCAACGAGTCCGTTGCGCAGCGTGGTGCGGTACTCGTCGCCCAGCGGAGAAACCGCGTCTGTTACCAGTTCGACGGCCTCTTCGTAGCTGTGTCGAACCGGTACGTCGGCCACCAGCGGCACGCGCGTGTCGTAGAGCCGAAACTCGTCGAGCCCCAGAGCGCGCCGGCGCAGGTCGTAGTACCGATGCAGCGTCGGAAGCGAGCCGCGGACCGCCGCAACCAGGTTGTCATAGACCGACTCAGGTACTGCGTCGGGGAAAAGGGCCGCCGCTCGGGCCGAAGGGTAGTTGCGCACCTTTGCGGTGTAGACGTCCAGCTGTACGCTGCCCGCATAGAGCGAGGCGAGGGTGTTCTTGTGCGTATCGTAGCCCGCCATGAACTGCTCCCAGGCACGACGGCGGACGTTTCGGTCCTGATGAAGCATCAGCGAGGAAAAGGTGGATTGCGTGATGGTGCGCTCGCCCTCGGGAGTGGGGATGGTACCAAACTCCATGTCCACGTCGGTGAGGGCCCCGAAGGTGCGCCGCGCGGTCTGGTTTGCTTCTTCCTGCATCGCCAGCAGCCGCTCCTCTGCGGCCGAGAGCACGTGCGGCTTGAAGCGACGGATCTTTCGCAGCATGATCCGGTACTCGGCGAGTCGCTCGTCGGCCAGGAAACGCTCCATGGTCTCGTCGTCAATCGCCTGGATCTCCGGGTTCTGGTAGCTGCCCAGCGCCTCCGCCTCGGTGGCAGCCTGAAGAAACCGCGCCCAGCGCCGTTGGCGGTTGCTATCGCCCGCGTCCTCCGACATGCGAAGGCTCGCGTAGGAGCCCAGTCGCTCGGCGAGCTGCTCCAGCTCGGATGCGTAGTTCAGTGCCGCGCTCAGTGCATCCACTGAGGTGCCGAGCGTTCCGGCAAAGCGGGCGATTCCGGGAATCATCCCCCGAAAGCGCTCGAAATCGCTCTCCCAGGCGTCCTCTGTCGAGCAGAGGGCCGAAAGGTCCCAGCGGTGTTCCTCGGGCACCTGGTCGCGGGTCGGGATTTCTGAGGTGGGCGTTGCGTTCTGCTTCTGCATGAAATTTGTTCCTCTGCATGGCACCGTGGGCTGTCGATCAACCGAGGCGCGGGTTTTGGTAGAAGCTATCGCCGCGTTCCGTGAAGGTCAACCGCCCGTTGATCTTCCGGTTGATCTTCCTTGACGAAGGAGTAACGGCGTGCTATTCCCTTACTATGAACCCATGGCATGACATCGCTCTGGAGCGGATTACCCCTGAGAACTTCATCGCGGTTATCGAGATCCCCAAGGGCAGCAAGAAGAAGTACGAGCTGGATAAAGAGACCGGTCTCATCCGGCTTGACCGGATTCTGTTCACTTCTACCCACTATCCGGCTAACTACGGGTTTATCCCGCGCACCTACGCGGACGACAACGACCCGCTGGACGTGCTGGTACTCTGCTCCGAGGTGCTCGATCCCCTGACCATCGTGGAGTGTTATCCGATTGGAGTGGTCAAGATGGTCGACAACCACGAGGTGGACGAGAAGATCATCGCAATTCCGTTTCACGATCCGGTCTACTCCGGGTACCGGGACGTCTCCACCCTCCCTCAACACATCATGCACGAGATCTCGCACTTCTTTGAGGTGTACAAAGAGCTCGAACACTCCGAGACCTCGGTGAAAATGGTGGTTGATCGCGAGAAGGCGTTGGCCATCATTCAGCGATCGATTCAGACCTACGCAGACACGTTTGGTGCGAAGACGCGAGGCGCAAAGGCAGGGAAGCCAACCGGTAAGGGCGGGACCAAGACGCCGTCCGTTCGCCCCAAAGCGTCCATGGTACGCCCAAAGGCGGCGCCCGCCGCCACCGAGCGCACCGCCGCTCCCGGAAAGCCCGTAGCCTATACCAGACGCTCCTCGGGAAACTGATCATTGAGGGGTGCGTGAGTCCGCGGTGCGCGTCGGTTCATGACGAACGCCTCGCGACCGGTTTCCTCACCGCAAACAGCTTTCGTTTCGCGTAATAGAGGGCGGAGTCTATCGTTCCCTTTGGTATGCCTGTCACCTCCGCGATCTCCTGATTCGTGGGGCATCGGGGAATCCGGGAAATTTTCAGTCGAAGCCGCGTCAGACGCTCCCGCATCTCGGCGCTTTCATGGAGAAGGCGGAGTCGTTCGGCGTGGTCGCAGCACGCGTAAAGCCGGTCATGAGACGACTGAAGGCGCACGAAGAGCCGGTTTCGCCGCAAGCGCAGCACATCGTAGCCGTGTCGACGGCAGTTGAGCCGGACGCGCAGACGGAGCCAGCTTTCGCGCAGCCACTCGCGTTCGAACCCGGTCAAGTCGGCGACCATGGCAATATCGGTCTCAGAAAGATAGAGACACGCCTTCAGGGCGATGATCATCACCCGCCGACGGGAGTGTCCGCCGGTCTGTACGCGATTGAACCAGGGACCGAACGGCAGGGGATGTCGAACTGACGGTGCGCGAAGGGAATCCTCACATCCGGAATCCAACGGTCTTCTGCTCTGATCGTACAGGGGACCGACGTCGACCACCTCCGAGTTGGTATCGTGCCAGAGTGCGGAGCGATATGCCAGGCGGGCTTCACGAAGCCGACGATCGCGGCGCTTGAGATAGGTGCGCAGCAGCCACTTGAGATTGGTGTGAAGATACGCCTCAAATGCCACTCCACGAAAGTCGTAGCGATGTACCATTCCGCTGATACGGGCTGCAACAAACAGCAGGAACTCCCCGCAGTCATCCTCGGTGCAGCGGCGATTGCGAAGCGGAAACTGGTACGTTGCCGCCGAAAGGTCGCGCACCAGATCCGCCAACCCCTCCCCCGACTGCTGGTACGAAACCACCCGCCTGGTCAACTCATCCATATCGTCCTCCCGACGAACAAAGATAGGGGTTACCAGGACACAAGATTCGTGCCAAGAATTGGGGCGCGAAGAGCCGGCAATTTGCCGGATACCGCACAGAAATTTACATTTGTTAACCGTTGAGCACAAGTTCCGATGGCCGGGAACGATTTCGCCGGGCTATGTTCGGTTCACGACTGGATTTCGAGCTGAGAGAGAATCTCTTCGGTGGTGCGCAGCGCGGTGGCAAGCGGTTGCTTGACCTGACAGCCGGCAGCCGCCCGGTGCCCGCCTCCGCCAAGCGACCGCGCAATCGAGCCTACGTCGGTATTGTCCCGCGCCCGAAAGCTGATACTGGTCAGAGACGGTGATTCCGCGCGAACCAGAGCGATCACAGAGCAGTGCTGCGTTCCGAGGAGCAGCTGATAGAGCAGGTCGGAGTCCCGGCTCTCTTTGCCAAATTCCGCGATATCGTCGAGGCTTTCGAAGGTAATCATGCATCTGCCGGCGTTCAGCTCTCGCGCACGCGCGATGAGGCGAGCCAGCAATTGGCGCGACGCCACGGTTCTTCCGCCAAACATCCGCGCGTGCGCGGCCTTTGGCGACGCGCCCTGGTCCACAAGTCGTCCAACCGCGGCAAACACCGCCCCCTGCCCGGCGGTCATGTGGCGAAAGAATCCGGTGTCGGTGCAGAGCCCGAAAAGCAACAATTCTGCCACGTCGCGTTCAATTGGCACGTGAAAGGCCTCGATGATGAACTGGATCAACAGGGTGGTGGAGGGCGCGTCCGGTTCGATGTAGGTCACGTCGCCAAACGAATCCCCCGTGCGATGATGGTCGATGACCAGGGAGGGCATGGTGGAAACCGTATCGGCAAAGGCTCCGACGCGATCCGGCGTCGAACAGTCGAGAACAACGGCGGCGGCGTTTGCGGGAATGGTCTCCGGCACCGATGACAAGAAATCTTCCTGATAGGATTGGACTTCGACCCGAATGAAGGGGCCTTCGTTGAAATGAAACACCTGCTTGCCCTGGCCTTGAAGAAACCTGCCGAGGGCGGCACTGGAGCAGAGGCAGTCACCGTCCGGCTCAATGTGCGAAAAGAGGAAGTAGGTCTCGTAATCGCGAAGAAACCGCAGTACGAGATCTGCAGGCGGCCGGAGATAGATCGGTTCTGGGGCGGACAAAGCGGAACGCAGCGGCTTCAGAACCGTACGTTGAACGTGGTGGTTTCTTGAAACCTCCGGGTCACTTCTTCGCTGTCCTGAAGGCTTACCCACGAAGGATGGCCGGGACTGCTGTGGACAAAGAGTCGCACGTGCGAGAACTCACCACCACGGAACACCACTTCCATGTACGGAACGCTTCGGGAGTTCGCGAAGACGATCTCCGCCTGTCCGGCGGGGGTGAACCAGGTGTGCGGAATCAACGCTTCCGCGATGCGAAAGTTGCTGACGTTGTACTGGATCTTGTAGCCAAGTCGATGCGTGA
>REDM01000265.1 GCA_007693485.1 Spirochaetaceae bacterium | reverse complement strand
GCGAGGGCGGCGATCTGCAGGCTGAGCTGCTCGAACCCGGTGGTGTCGATGGCGGCAAGCAGCCGCTCGGTCTCCGCGATCTCCGCAGTGAGTGACTCGAGACGGGCCGACGCGTCGGCGATCGCCTCCATCTCGTGCAGGCGGTCGTACGCTTCCCGCAGCGCCCGCGCCCTCGCCTCGGCCTTGCCGACCGCCGTTCGAACTCCACCGAGGTCGGTTTCAAGCTCGGCCAGACGAGCGTGGATCTGCTCCAGCCTCCGCGCCTTGGCCCCCGCACCGATGAACCAGCGCGAACAGGTCTCGGGATCGAGACGTTCGAATCGCTTCTGAGTGTAGCGCAGCCCGTCTCGGGCAACCGCGTCGGCGTGGTCGCGCAGGTGGTCTGCGTCGGTCCGTACTACGTCGGCGAGAAGCCACGCCAGGTAGCGACGGGACTGCGGCGTCGCCGCCTCGAGTACTTCGGCAAGGGACCCGGGCGTTACCTCGGCATCGTGCATGCGGGACAGCTCGGGCAACCCGACCCCGCTCGGGCGCGCCGGGTGGTCCCGATAGAGCTCAACGGCGGCGGCGAACTGGTCCTCATTGACCAGGAGGTCAAACCGGCGCGGACCGAGCACTCCCTCGGCCGCGAATTGCCACTCCGGATCGACCACCTCGAGAAGCTCTGCAAAATGCGTCGCGTTGATTCCTCGGTCGGCCAACGCCGCGCGAAGCATCACCGCGTCGGACGGATAGCGCTGGATACCGCGTTCGAGATCTTGGGCCTCATCGCGCAGGTCGTTCATCTCCGCGGTGATTTCCCGCTCGCGCACGCGAAGTGAGGCAGCCTCCTGCGCGACCGTATCTCGCTCGTGGTCAAGCGCGGTGCGCTCCTCGCCAAGGGTGTCGGCGTTTACCCCACGACCGAGCGCCTCGGCGACCTGACGGTGCAACAGCACGAAGCGCTCGACGCGTCCGGACTCGTGCTCGCGGCGGGTATTCAGCTCGTCGCGGCTGCGCCGCAGCCGCTCGTAGTCGCGATGGGCGGCATCCTGCGCGAGGGCGAAGAGCAGCTCCTGACGCTGCTCGTCAACTCGGGTCCGCCGCTCGATGCGCTCATCACGCGCCGCCGCGGTGCGGGCCCTTAAGCTCTGCGCCTCGGCGAGTGCACGTCGCGTGGCGGCGATTTCCGATTCGGTCTCTTCCCGCTCGAGTCGCAGCTTGTAGTAGTTCTGATGGATGATCTGGCGCGCCAGCCGCTCCACCTGGTCGGCAGACTCCACGACCCGCTTCAGCCAGTCTATCCGCCGTTGTACCGCGTCCGCCTCGCGTTCGGCCTCGCGGTAGTTGAGCAGGTTCTCGCGCATTGCGGAGATATCCAGAGCGCGCTCCTCGAGGATGTAGTTGCAGACGAAGTCGTGCACCGAAGTGAACGGGGTGAAGTTGACCGATCGAACCAGCGCTTCCAGATAGGGGTTGAAGTCGGCGTTTCGGCGGTGGACGTGGAGCAGATGGGTGAGCCGCGAGCTGTAGTCTTTCTTGGTGGCGCACGGCACGCCGCCCTGGGCGCGAAGCAGCTCCTTGAAGCGCGGCACCGGCAGGAGTGCGTCGTCCTGCAGGAAGGGGAGGTCTTCGAGCCTTCCGGTCTCCAGCACCCACTGTGCCTCCTTGGTCTCGCCATCGCGGAACGCCTGCACCGCGACGCCGGCGCAAAAGCTCCGGCCGTCGCCGCGGAACTCCAGCGCCACGTGACTGATGCAGTCGCCGCGCACGTAGTCCAGTGATTCGCTTCCCACCTTGCAGCGGCAGTAGCTCTCCAGCGTCCTCCCGGCGCGACGGTCGGTTGCGGCGGCGTTGAAGGTGATGCGGTTGATGTAGGCAACAAGCGCATACTGGATCGCGTCGATGATGGTGGACTTTCCGCTGCCGTTGTCTCCGGCGAGCAGCGTCGCCTGCCCTACGTTGATGGTGGTGTCGGTGAAGAAGTGCCAGTTGATCAGGCGCACCCGGGTCAGGAGCAGCATCACGCCTCCTCGGAGTCGGGAGATGGGCCGATATCGTCATCGTCGGACGCGTCGTCGTCCCCGGATTCGTCGTCGTATCGATCGGCGGCGGCCGAAGCGTCGGGACGGTAACTCTCGAGGCGCTCCACCATCTGGTCGATGGCGGTGCTCTCGAGGGCGAAGGCGATACTCGGGTAGAGCACGATCACCGTCTCCGGGTCGACTTCGTCGCCAAGAATGCGGATCAGCTTCAGGGTCTGGAAGCGGCGAAGCGAGGCAACAAAACGCGTCTTGGTGACGGTGCGTCCCGAGAGCGCGCGAAGGCGTTCCAGAACCTCGTGCTGGAGTGCGGTGCGTTCGCCGTGGAGGGTGACGGTGGCGGCGCGTTCCTCGTAGAGAAGCCGCAGCACCAGCAGCAGGCTCGAGTCGTCGATCCCGAGCTGCATCCGCGCCGACGGTGGGCCGGTGAAGCTGATCACGCCGAGGGTCTCGTCCTTGCGCAGCCCCCACCCGGCGACCGACAGGTAGTCCTCTATCGCCTCAAAGTTGGATAGCACAAAGCGGTAGAGCTTCGCGTGTTGCTCCACCGCGCGCACCAGGAAACTGCCGGAGAAGAGCACGGCGAGCGCTTCGCGCAGCTGTTCGCGCTCGTCGGGGGAAAGCCTGGTAAGGCGCACGGCGGCTTCGGTCACGGGGTTCTCCTTCGGGAAAAGTCATGGCGTCGAAAGGCAAATCGGCCCGAGCTCACCTCGTCATCGTACCACAGAACACGGAACGGGAAGCGCTCGTCGCGGCTCTCCGCGTAGGCGGCGGCGTAGATGACGCGGACAAAGCTCTCCATGTTTGAGACGATTGCGTGCGCAGGAACGGCAGACCCGTCGGGCGGGCAGAAGGGCTCAAGGAAACCGGCGACGCGCTCGGGGCTGAGCTGATTGCGGATCCGAAGCAGCAACTCCGTCTCCGCCCGCTCGAGATCGAAGTCGTCCAGGGGAGCGATGGAGAAGGCGTCTTCGTCGAGCGTCCGCGTCCGGCGGGTGTAGAGGCTTCCCGCGTCGAGGCGACGGTGCCGGTAGATGCCGTGGTCGAGGGTGCGCGGACCCGCGGCACCGCCGATGCCCTCCGCCCACGCGGCGAGGATCTGCTTGATCTTGCCGGCGATTGTGGCGTCGCTGTAGAGGCGCGCCTTGATGCGCTCGGTGGAGATGCGCGAGTAGCGGCGGTTCTTGTCGTCGATCTGGGTCAGCAGCGGATCGAGGTTCTTCAGCTCGTCGCGGATCTCGGTGAGCAGGCTTCGCAGCAGATCGCGCGCCCCTGAAACCGACAGCCGCTTGATCACCGCGAGCTTCTCCGCGGTACGCCCCAGCCAGCCGTCATCGGCGAGGTAGCGAGCCACCGCCGAGAGAATTTTAGGTCGGTACTTGGAGAGGTTTTCAGAGGTCTTGAGCCGGTTGTAGGCGCGGTCGATCACCTCGTTCATGTAGAGATCGTAATGGATGTGCAGAATCTCGTGCACCTCCGGATCGCCGTCGTAGAGCGCCTGGATGTGTCGGCGGATATTCTGATGCAGCACCTTCAGCGACTCCACCAGCATGCGCGCGTGGCCGTGCGCGTTGATCACCGCGTGCTCGCCGTGGTCGCGCGCCGCATCCCCGACCAGCGATGAGTAGATGCCGATGACGTGGCTCTCGTACTCCACGGAAATCCCCTGCTCGACCCGGTAGAGCGCTTCGAAGAAGGGGGTCGCGTAGGAGGAGATATTGATGACGCGCGCGAAATCCTGCTGCTCCTCCTCGTTCATCCATCCGTACTCGATAAGTCGCCGCAGGAACCCCGACGCAGCCACGCGGGTGTCACCGCGATCCACCCTCGCCGGCGTGTCCACACTCTCGGAAGACTCTTCGACCCCGGTGCCGACCGTATCCCCGGGTTCCGGCGCACCGATGGGCTCGTCCGGGTCCGGCCCTCCCTCATCCGGTTCGGGCACCGCTGCCAGGGAGCGAAAGTAGTCGTCGAAGGCCGCCACCACCAGCTCTCGCTCGACGCCGCTGTGGTACTCGAGGAAGAGGCGATAATAGATCAGCAGCAACGCGGCGTAGTGCTCGCGGTGCACCGATGCAAGAGGAAAAAAGAGGCGGCTCGGCAGATGGTCAAATACGGCCGACATGGTGTGGTTTCCACCCTCTATTACTGCGCGAAACGTCCCGGTGATTCAAGGGTGGCGAAAGTTTGGGGAAGAATCGCCGGCGCGAAAATGGCCCGCCTACTGATCCTCGGGGACGTCCACCCGGACCCCTATGGCACGGCAAAAATCGATGAGCGATTGGTACTCTTTCGTGGCGATTCGGTGCAGCACCGACTTGTCCAGGGCCTGATACGTTCCGGCACATCAGAGGCTGAAGGCACGGGTCACCTCCTGACGCCGTTCGTTGAACTCGAGATAGAGACCAAGCAGGTTCGCCGCAACAAGCGCCGTGGCGGCAGGGTCCTTCGAGTAGAGAAGGGCTCCGGTGTGCAGCACTTCGTTGGCGTACACGAGATTGCGTGTTGATAGTTCGCCCAGGTCGACGGTGCGCCGCAAACGGTACGACAACGCGTGTGCGATTCCCGCGCGCTCAATCGAGGAGATTACGGTGCCCGGCATCGGCATGAGCGCAATATCGACGTCGCTGTCATGCCGCAGCCGGTTCTGCGCCGCACTCCCCAGAAGGTAGAAGGCAAGCACCCGGGTGTCCCTCGAGCCCGTGTCGGTCACGGCGTCGGTGATGCTGGCAATGAGGTGATTCGACTCGCTGGATCGCGCATAGGCATGTGTCATCGCTCCCCCAAGACTACGGCGCCCATCGACCGTTGTCAACGGAAGAGAGCGCCGCACGGCGAGCCCGCTACACCACCGTCAGCTGCTCGCTCCGCGCGCCGGGAACCGCGGCGGCCTCCGCGTAGAACCCACGCCTCGCGAGCTCGGAGATCACCGCTCCGGCGGTCTTTCCCTCTTGGCGGGCGAGGTCCTTTGCGGTTTCCATCACATCGGTATCGTTACCAGGCGTGGTGCGAATGCATCAGACGCTGTCGCGTCGTTTGGCGTGGGTGCAATCGATAGATCGCTGCCGCTCCGCGGCGTCGCTCACTTCAGCGGCACGAAGATTTCCGCAGAGATTTCGCCGCACGACTGGGCGGTTTCGACGAGGCCATCACTATCGTGCCGCACAACAAAGCGCTCGAACGGC
>REDM01000292.1 GCA_007693485.1 Spirochaetaceae bacterium | reverse complement strand
CCTAGCTCACCGCGCGAGCGGTGGCGAGTCCGGTGCAGCAATTTTTAGCTTTTTTTTGAATTTGATTACTGCATTTGAATGCGCCTCGGCGATAAGTGGGAGTATGCTCTCAAAAGTCGATTTACTTGGATTTAAAACCTGAACCCAAGACATCCAGCCATAAATGGGGTGCGGCATGAGTTTATTCAGAGCGGCGAAATCATGGCCAGTATCAATGATTCCTCCTTTGATCGGTCGTTTCGGTCTGCTCCCAAATAACTCTTCGTATGTTGCTTTCGGAAGGCCAAAACTAAGCCTGAATATACCTTCGCGGCTCAAGTCAGACGCCTTGTCATTTTCGCCGTTTTGTTCTTTCGTCGTGCAAAAATAAACGCCATTTGGTAACAGCTTGCCTGGGTTATAAAACAGAGAAGTCTCACCCCAACTTGATTTCGGCACTAACCCTTCGAAACCACTTACGATCCTCTCAATGATATCGGCGACGTGCATCTTGCTCCCCTCAAACTGTTGGCTACTGTTTATCAGTATCCGGTCGACACGCGATTCTGGCCGTGTAAACCCAGCGCCCACGTTTCTTTCCTCATGTTTGATCTCATCCCCATAAAGAGATACGGCATCGCTCGCATCAGCCTCCGCGTGCTATCCAGATCCGGACCAGCGGGCTGCGCACGCCGGCGAAACCACGATTGAGTACGTGGGTGGAGACCATGGTGCCTGGCCGGAGTGTCCATCGCGATGGTCACACGCAATGATACTACGGGGAATCGCTCTGAGCAAGAATCTTCGGGTGGCGGGTACGATCGGTGCGTCAGACGCGGCAGCGCGCATCAGGGGGCGCCGCGGTACCCCGCAGGGGCCGCACGGCCCCGAGGAGTACAAGCAGAGCACCCGACCCCGGCTGCCGGCAGGCGGCCGGGGGGATGCCCGGAACGGTATGGGGCGTGGCGGGGGTCGGCGGCGTGGGACTGGGGTGCGGCGGTGGAGCAGTCGAGGGGCTGCGCGGGTGAAGGGGGCTGTGTGCCTAGGGGAAGTGTCTATGTGGAGTAGACATTTCGCGTGGCGGCGGCCCTACTCCGGGGTTCGCGCCTGGGGGGGGCAGGAGGCCGGTGATGCCGCGGGAAAAAAGGATGGCAATGGTGTGGATGTAGTGTTCGGTGAAGGCGGGGTCGTGCGTGGTGGCGAAGGCGTGGTCGACGACGGGCTCGAGGAGGAAGGTGGAGAAGACGATGCTCGCGAAGGCGGGGCCGAGGATGGGCAGGCGCTGCTCGATTTCGGGGGGGATGGTGCCGTGGAGGTCGGGAGCGGAGGCGAAGAGCTCGCGAAGGCGGCGGACGCGATCTGCCTTGAGCTCGGTGATCTCGGGGAGGTCGTGGGGCAGCTCGAGGAAGCCGACCTTCCAGACGTCGTGGTCGCGGGTGAGCGCGTGCACGAGATCGCGCACGAGGGAGTGGAGCTTCTGTTCGAATGGCTCGGCGGACCGAAGGTTTGACTCGACGATGGCCTGCCAGGCGTCGAAGAAGCGGGTGACGATCTCGGTCAGGAGGCCGACCTTTCCCCCGAAATAGTAGGAGATCATGGAGAGGTTGACCTCGGCCTCAGCGGCGATCTCGCGCACGCCGACCGCGGCGAATCCGCGCCGCGCGAAGAGACCGGCGGCGGCAGCGAGGATGCGGTCGGGGGCCTGTGCTCGCGGGGCGCGGTCGGTTGTGGGAGCCGGTGCTCCGGGGGCGCGGCCGGGGCTCCCGGTGGGGGCCGGGGCTCGGGGGGGCTTGGCTCCGGGGGCGGCGGGTTTGCGGCGGGCGGGGCTCATTTCGGGGTGCCGTAGATGAGGGTCTGGTCGGGGAGTTCGGTGACCCAGTAGTGAATCCAGACGGCGAGGTAGTGATAGATGCCGGCCGCGATGCCGAGTTGTGATTGCAGGAGGAGGCCGGGGAGGAGGAAGCCGAGGGTTCCGAAGGTGTACATGCCATTTCGTGTGTAGCGGAAGATGCCGCGGCGGACGAAGGGCATGGTTCGGTACTCGGGGAAGAAGTGGTCGGCGCCGAGGGCGCGCTTCATGCCGAAGTAACGGAACACGGTGGCCATGAGCCAGACGAAGAGCACGAACACGGCGACGGTGACGGCCTGCCAGAGCGCGAGCGGCGGCGGCAGGGTGCCCGGTGCGGCGTGTGAGGCGCCGGCGGAGACCGCGATGCGCGATGCGGCGAAAAGCGTGAACAGAACGCCATAGACGACGAAGCCGGCGGTGCCGAAGCGGCGGGTGACGCGCTTGCCGAAGAGTTCAGCGCGCCAGACCGCGGCGACGAGGCCCTGGTGGAGCACGGCCGTGAGGAACGATGCGGCGGCCCAGGCGACGCTGCCGGTGTGGCTCCGGGAGAGCAGGCCGAGGGGGATGGCGAGGAGAACCAGGGCGGCGAGATGCGCGGGCTGGCGGAAGAACGGCGTTGCGGGTGCGGGAGTGGCCGAACCGGGCTGGCCGGGAATGGGAGAGGGAGTGGCGGGGCCGGATGGGCCGGATGGGCCGGGAACGGGGGTTTCGGTGGTCATGGGGTACCTCCGTGCGCTGTGGCGGGGACCGGGGACCGGGGACCGGGGACCGAGCGGGCGGAACGCTGTGTCAATCAAACGTTCGTTTGATCCTGTGAGAGAGTGTACGGTGGTGGGACCGGGTTGTCAAGGCGAAACTGAACCGGCTGCGGGCCGGCCGTCGGGGGGTTGGGGTGGCGTCGGACGCGACAGCGCGCATCAGGGGGCGACGCGGTACCCCGCAGGGGCCGACAGGCCCCGAGGAGTACAAGCAGAGCACCCGACCCCGGTCGCCGGCAGGCGGCCGGGGGGATGCCCGGAAGCTCCGGGGTCGGCTCCGGGGGGCGCGGCTACCCGTCGGCGAGGAGGGACTCGAGGCCGCGGGCGGGGATGATGAGCCAGTCGGGGCGGTTGTTCATTTCGTAGGCGAGCTCGTAGACGGCCTTTTCGAGGAGGAAGGTCTCGAGCAGGATGGCGAAGTCCTCGTCGTCGGCGGGGATGAAGCGGCCGGTGCCGGCTTCGGCGCGGTAGGCGTGGAGGAAGATGCCGCTGACGGAGCGGTACCAGAGGTCGGCCCAGCCGGTGAGGTAGTCGGCGTCGGCGCCCTGTTTGACGGCGCGCAGGAAGATGGCGCCGTGGGCGGCGTAGTGAAACGAGCGGATCATGCCGGCCACGTCGCGGAGAGCGGACTGCTTGAGGCGGCGCTCGGTGATTGAGCGGGCCGGTTCGCCTTCGAAGTCGATGATGACGAAGTCCTTACCGGTGGAGAGCACCTGGCCGAGGTGGTAGTCGCCGTGGGTGCGCATCTTGAGCGCGGAGACCTTGCGATCGCTGATGCGCTTGAGGCGCGCGAGGATCTGGCGGCGCTTTCCGAGGACGCTGCGGACCGGGGCGGCGGTCTGCTCGTCGAGACTGCCGAGGGCGCCTTCGAGGTCATCGAGGGTTTTCAGCACGGCGCCGCGAATGCCCTGGTGGAGCGACTTCTGATAGAGCAGCGAGAAGGGTTCGGGCCGCTGGTCGGCGCTCTCGGTGAGGGCGGCGAGGCCGCGGTGCATCTGGGCGGTGCGGCGGCCAAGCTTGGTTACCATCTCCACATAGACGGTACCGATGAAGTCGCGCACCTCGTCGGGGAGGGCTTCGGGGTCGACGGTGTAGATTGACGCGGGGAGGCGCGGCATGGTGTCCTGCTGGTGGGTCTGCGCGTCGCCGAATGAGCGCTCGACGTTGTTGAGGGTCCACGTCCAGGCGTCGGTTTCGTTGGGCACAAACTGCTGCAGGAGGCCGATGGTGGTCACGCCCTGGTCGGCGCCGTGCCACTCAAGCGCGCCCGCGTAGGCGGGGATACCGTCGAAGCCGGCCTGCTCGGTGAGGCCGCGGGAGAGCTCGACGTCGGGGTTGATGCCCTCTTCGAGACGGCGGTAGAGCTTCAGGAAAAACGACGATCCGAATAATACGGAGCTGTTGCTCTGCTCGACCTTGAGGACCCGGGAGGTGAGGTCCGCGGGGCCGGTGCTTGCCGGCTGGGCTCCGGAGGCGGCGCTCTGGGCCTGGGCTCCGGGGGCGGCGGCGAGTTGGGCGAACTGGGCGCCGCGGCGGCCGACGAGCCGGGCGTCGCCGAGGCGGCGGTTGCGCTTCTGCGCGACGGCGTCGAGCAGGGCGTCGTGGAAGTGGTGGTGGTAGACCGCGTCAAAGAGGATGCCCTCGTGGTCGCGGGTCTGCAGGTAGGCGATGACGCCCTGCGGGTGGTCGCGCAGCACCTCGGCCTGCTCTTCGCCCGTGGCAAAGCCGAGGGGAAGGAGGTAGAGCTCGCGCCCGCCCTTGGCGTAGTGCACCGCGAGGCGCACCATGTGGACGAGACCGTCGCCGGTGGGCAGGGCCATCGAGTCGGCGATTTCGAGCCGGCGGATGGTGCGGGCCTTCCCGCCAAACCAGCGCGCCCGACTGAGGTAACTCCTGATCACCGTGAGCAGCTGCTTTTCCACCGGGCTGCCGATGACGCGCGACCACGCGACCGAACAGTGCACGTGCATCGCCTCGTCAGACTCCGAGATCACCGGCTCCGCCGACTTCTCGAGGCTGAACCAGTAGAAGCTGTGCGGCGCCATGGTGAGGGTGTAGGGCGCTTCGGTCACGGATGGGAACTCGTTGTCGCTGAAGATATCCACAACTCGAAAACCCGCGTAATGCGGCATCTGCACCGTCACCGCCTGGCCGTGCCGGGACAGGTTGGCCACCACCAGGACCGCTTCCTCTTCGAAGGTGCGCACGAAGGTGAGCACGCTCGGGTTGTCGGAGCGCAGGAACTCGATCGCGCCGCGGCCGAAGGCCTGGAACTGCTTGCGCACACCGAGGGTTCGCCGCATGAACCAGAACAGCGACGAGAGGTTTCGGCTCTGGTTTTCAACGTTCACGGTTGAGTAGTGGTACTCGGAGTCCACGATGACCGGCAGGTAGAGCCGCTGCGGGTTGGCCTCGGAGAAGCCCGCGTTACGGTCGGGACTCCACTGCATCGGCGTGCGAACGCCGTCGCGGTCGCCGAGGTAGTAGTTGTCGCCCATGCCGATCTCGTCGCCGTAGTAGAGAATGGGTGTGCCCGGAAGCGAGAAGAGCAGGCAGTTGAGCAGCTCAATGCGGCGGCGGTTGTTGTCGAGCAGCGGGGCGAGGCGGCGGCGGATGCCGACGTTGATGCG
>REDM01000291.1 GCA_007693485.1 Spirochaetaceae bacterium | reverse complement strand
GCCGACCGCTAAGGGCCGTGGCCCCCACCAATCGCTACCAGCCGCGCGAGCGCGCGACGATTCCCATCATCTGATAGACCAGGCGCGCGGCGGCGAAGTCGTCGGCGTGGTGGCCGGAAACCGGTGCGAGCTCAACCACGTCAAAGGCAACGATCCGTCGCTGTGCCGCCACCGAAGCCACCATCGACAGCGCCTGATACCAGCCAAGGCCGCCGGGCTCCGGAGTGCCGGTGGCGGAGATCACCGAGGGGTCCAGCCCGTCCACATCAAAGGTGACGTAGACCCGCTCGGGGAAGTCCGGCGGCAGCTCTACCGTTTGGTGCGCTGTGGGAACCACGTCAATTGCGTCCTGATAACTGACCATGTCCGGCCGTTCACGGCGGGTCTGCAGGTCGTCGGGGGAGAGGGCGCGCACCCCCACGGAGTGAATGGGCACCCCCAGATCGAGACAGCGCCGCATGACCGAGGCGTGGCTGAAGGGATCGTCATGGTAGCGGTCGCGGAGGTCGCCGTGCGCGTCAAACTGGACGATGCCGATGGGCGCGCCGAGTACCTCGAGTACCGCGCGCACGCAGGGCAGGGTGATCGCGTGTTCGCCGCCCAGTACCACCGGCACCGTCCCGCCGAGGCCCGCCCCCGCCCCGCGCGCACGCATCGCCCGGGCGACCGCTTCCTGCAGCGCGGCAAAGACCGTCTCGGTGTCGCCATCGGCCGGCACTGGCAACCAGGTGTAGATGCCGCGCTCAAGCGGCACGTCTACGCCGTCGAAGAGTTCCATCTGCTCGCTGGCAACCAGAATGGCTTCGGGGCCGCGGGCGGTTCCCCCGCCGTACGAGACAGTGCGCTCGATGGGGGCCGGGATTACGTGGAAGCGGGCGTGTTCGGGTGCGACCCCGGGGTTCTCCTCGCCCAGAAATTGGCTGCTCATGCGTGCCTCCGCAGAAAATCTTCATAGCCAAAGCGGCGTACCACCTCAAGCGTACCGTCGGCCGAATCGTAGACCGCCAGGGCGGGGTGGCGGACGCCGTTGAACATGGTGGTCTTCACCTCGGTGTAGTGGGCCGTATCGTCAAAGATGAGTCGGTCGCCCACCTGCAGCGGGCGGTCAAACGAGTAATCGCCGATCACGTCACCGGCGAGACAGGTCTGCCCGCCGAGCCGGTAGGTGTGAGCCCGCTCTCCAGGCGCCCCGGCTTCGGTGCCAGCGGCCAGTACCGTGGGGCGGTAGGGCATCTCCAGCACGTCGGGCATGTGGGCGGTGGCCGAGGTGTCAAGGATGGCGATATCGATGTGGTTGTGGATCACGTCGAGCACGGTGGCTACCAGGATGCCGGTGCGGATCACCACCGCCTCGCCGGGTTCCAGGTAGACCTTGACCCCGTAGCGCTCCTGCAGACCGCGGACCACGCGGACCAGGCGCTCAATATCGTAGCCGGGGCGGCTGATGTGGTGGCCGCCGCCCAGGTTGAGCCACTCCATCCGGGGCAGCCATGTGCCAAAGCGCTCCTCCACCGCGGCGACCGTGCGCTCAAGGGCGTCGGCGTCTTGCTCGCAGAGCGTGTGAAAGTGCAGACCGCTGATGCCGTCGAGCTCATCGGCCTCGAAGGCAGCCACCGGAACCCCCAGGCGGGATCGCGGCGCGCACGGGTCATAGAGGGCCACTTCGGCCTCGGAGTGCTCGGGGTTGATGCGGATGCCAAAGCGAAGCGGCCGCGCCGGATTCCCGGCACCGCGCTCCGCCGCAGCTGCCAGCGCGCGCTCGCGGAAGCGCTTCCACTGGGTGAAGCTGTTAAACACCACGTGGTCTGAGAGCTCGAGCACTTCGTCAAACTCGTCGTCCTTGAAGGCGGGGGCAAAGGTGTGCACTTCGCCGCCAAACTCCTCGCGGCCGAGGCGCGCTTCCCAGATGCCGCTGGCGCAGACGCCGCGCAGCACCGGGTTGATCTGCCCAAAGAGCGCCGGCATGGAGAAGGCTTTGAGTGCCATCAGGACGGTGGCGCCGCTCTCGCGCTGCACGCGGTCGAGCACCGCCACGTTTCGCCGTACCCCGGCCGCGTCAATCACAAAGCAGGGCGAGGGGACCGACGCCGGATCAAAGCCTACAAAAACATCTCGGTCCATGGGAGTCCGTGCTGGTTGAGGGCGGCCATGAAGGGATCGGGGTCAAACTGTTCCATGTTAAAAACGCCCTTGCCGCGCCAGGCGCCGGTGAGCATCATCATGGCGCCGATCATGGCCGGGACGCCGGTGGTGTAGCTGATTGCCTGCGACTGTACCTCGCGGTAGGCCGCCTCGTGGTCGCAGATGTTATACACGTAGTAGCGCTTCTCCACGCCGTCCTTGTGGCCGCGGATCACGTTGCCAATGCAGGTGCGCCCCTTGGTCAGTGGGCCGAGGCTGCCGGGATCGGGCAGCAGCGCCTTCAGGAACTGCAGCGGCACAATATCCACACCCTGAAATCGTACCGGGTCAATGCGCGTCATGCCCACGTTCTGCAACACTTCCAGGTGCTTCAGGTAGTTGTCCGAGAAGGTCATCCAGAAGCGGGCGCGCTTGAGGCCGGGGACGTTCTGCACCAGCGACTCCAGCTCCTCGTGGTACATCAGGTAGATCTTCTTCGCTCCGATGCCTTCGGGAAAATCAAAGGTCTGGCTCTCGGAGAGGGGCTCGGTTTCCACCCAGGTGCCCTCCTGCCAGTAGCGCCCCTTCGCGGTCACCTCGCGGATGTTGATCTCCGGGTTGAAGTTGGTGGCAAAGGGCTGGCCGTGGTCGCCCGCGTTGCAGTCGATGATGTCCAGCTCTTCGATGGTGTCAAAGTGGTGTTTCAACGCGTGGGCGGTGAAGACGTTGGTGACGCCGGGGTCAAAGCCGCTGCCCAGGAGCGCCATCAGTCCCGCCTTCTCGAACTTCTCGCGGTAGGCCCACTGCCAGTGGTATGAGAACTTCGCCTCGTCGGGCGGCTCGTAGTTGGCGGTGTCCAGGTAGTCCACCCCGGTCTCCAGGCAGGCGTCCATGATGGCGAGGTCCTGGTAGGGGAGGGCGACGTTGAGCACCAGATCCGGCTTCTCTCGCTCGATCAGCGCCACCATCTCGGGCACCTTGTCCGCGTCCACCTGCGCGGTGGTGATGGGCCGCGACAGCTGTGCGGCAATGGCGTCGCACTTGCTCTTCGTGCGGCTTGCCAGCACGATCTCGCTGAAGACTTCGGGCACCTGCGCGCACTTGTGAGTCACAACCTGTCCGACGCCACCCGCGCCGATGATCAATACCTTTGCCATGATTGCCTCCATGATGTGCACGGCCGCGCGTCACGGCCCCGCGGCCGAAATCAGGTCTTGTAGTAGGTGTAACCGTTGAGGCTCTGTTCGTAGATCTCCACCACCTGGCGGCGCTCCTGCACGCTGATCTTTCCGGTGCGTACCGCGCGCTCGGCCTTCTCGCGGAACATGCGCAGAAGGTTCTTGGGCTCGTAGTTGACGATGGAGACCACGTCGGCAATGGTGTCGCCCTCGGTCTCGTTGAGGAAGTCAAAGCTGCCGTCCTCGTTGATGCGCACGCTCACCACGTGGGTGTCGCCAAAGAGGTTGTGCAGGTCGCCAAGAGTCTCCTGGTAGGCGCCCACCAGAAAGACGCCAAAGTAGTACTCGCCGTTGGCCGGCACCGCGTGTACCGGGATGGTGCGGCGCACGTCGTGGAAGTCGGCAAAGCGGTCGATCTTGCCGTCAGAGTCGCAGGTGATATCCGCGATGATGGCGTTGCGCTTGGGCTCTTCATTCAGCCGGTGAATGGGAATGACGGGAAAGACCTGGTCGATTGCCCAGGTGTCCGGCAGCGACTGAAAGACACTGAAGTTGCCATAGTAAATGTCAAACATCGCGTTCTCGAGCCCTTCGAGCTCTACCGGGGTGCGCTTGAGCTTGCTCTTGAGCGCCAGCACCCGCGTGAGAATCTCCAGGAAGTAGTTCTCCGCCAGCGCCCGCTCGCGCAGCCCGATCTGGCCCAGGCGGAAGCGCTCGCGCACCTCTTCGCGGTAGTAGACCGCGTCGTTGTAACACTCCTGCACGTTCTTTACGCCCAGGGACGCGAGCACCTCGCGCAGGTTGGTCAGCAGCTCGTGCGACCCTTCGGGCAGCTGCTCCGGCAGCGGCCGCGGCTGGGACCGCGCAACCTCAAGCGTGTTGAAGAGCAGCACCGTGGAGTAGGCCACCGTCGCGCGGCCGCTCTCGGTGATGATGGTGGGATGCTCGATGCCTTTTGCATCGAGCACGTTCATGATCACCTCCACCACGTCGGCGCTGTACTCGTCGGTGGAGTAGTTCATGCTGTGCACAAAGTTGGTCTTGGAGCCGTCGTAGTCAACGGCCAGACCGCCGCCCAGGTCGATGTAACCCATGGGGGCGCCCTCTTCGGCCAGCTCGGCGTAGAAGCGCACCGTCTCGTTGACGGCGGTACGGATGTCGCGGATGTTGGGGATCTGCGAGCCCAGGTGGTAGTGCACCAGGCGGATGCAGTCCATCATGCCGGCGGCCTTCAGCCCGTCAACTACCTCCACCAGCTGGGTGGTGGTCAGTCCAAAGAGGCTGAAATCGCCGCCGGATTCGCTCCAGTGGCCGCCTGCCTTGGCCGCCAGCTTGAGCCGCAGCCCGATATTGGGCCGGATGCCGGTGGCGCGCGCGCGTTCGATCAGCAGCGGCAGTTCGCCCACCATCTCCACCACAAAGAAGACCTTGTAGCCCATGCGCGTTGCCTGCAGCCCCAGGTCAATGAACTCTGCGTCCTTATACCCGTTGCAGATCAGCGGCGTATTCATGTTGCCCAGCATGGCCAGGCCTACGATGAGCTCCGCCTTGCTGCCCGCCTCAAAGCCGTGGTCGTACCGGGTGCCAAAGCGGGCGATCTCTTCGATGATCTCCTGCTGCTGGTTCACCTTGATGGGGAAGACGCCCTGGAAGCCGCCGCGATAGCCGTACGCTTTGATCTGTTTGCGGAAGCTCTCGTTGATGCGCTCGATCTGCGCGTCAAGGATGTTCTCTACCCGCAGCAGCACCGGCAGACCCAGACCGCGCGCGCGAATCCCGTTGAGAATATCCATCAGGCTCACCGCGACGGTCGATGAGCCAAAGCGCACGGTTACCACCGCCTCGCCCTTGTCGTTCACGTCAAAATAGCCGTTTCCCCACTCCTTGATTCCGTAGAGATCGGCAGAGTCAGATACCTTCCATTGTCGCAAGAGCTCTTTGGGCAC
>REDM01000180.1 GCA_007693485.1 Spirochaetaceae bacterium | reverse complement strand
ATCACGACCATTGGCACGGCGGGATCCCCACCGTCCCGGTGGGTGACCGCGTCTCGCTCGGAGCGGTCATCGTCTCCGCCGACGGGCGCGACCGCGACCTGTCCGACCCTTCGGTGAACGACTTTGTTGTGGCGCTGGCGCCCGATGCGGCCGGGGGTATTGTCGAGTTTGTCGACCACGGGGATCACGTTCATATCCGGGGCATCGCTGAGGGCTCCACCAGTGTGGTGTTCTCCTGGACTCACCGCGGTGAGCTTCGCTACACCACCCCGCCGATCGCCGTTCAGGTGGGTCACGGTCACGGGCATGGCCACGATCACGGCCACAGCCACGAGAGTCACGATCATGACCACGACTCTCACGGTCACGACCACGACCACGAAGCCGATCATCATGATCATGACCATGATCACGACCACGGCGAGCACGATCCCCACATCTGGCACGATCTGGACATCTGGGTGGTTGCGGTAGAGGCGATCGCGGAGCGCATCGCACTGGCCGATCCAGCCAACGCTGCCACCTATCGTGCGAACGCACAGGCCTACATCGCGGAGCTGCGGGAGCTGCAGGCGTATGCTCGACAGCGGCTGAACGAGGTCGCCGCGGCAAACCGGTTCCTGGTTACCAGCCACGATGCGTTTGGCTACCTCGCGCGAGCCTACGGATGGCAGACCCGAGGGATCCTCGGGATCAGCACCGAAGACGAAGCGGGCGTTCGAGACATTCAGGAGCTCGCGCACTTCATTGTTGAGAACGGCGTCCGCGCCATCTTCTTCGAGACGGCTGCCGATCAGCGCGCAACCGTGGCGTTGCAGGAGGCGGTCCGGGCACGTGGCGGAAACGTCGTAGTCTCCACCGCGGCGCTCTACTCGGACGCACTCGGTGAGCGGGCGCCCACCAATACGTTCATCGGTGCGTACCGCCACAACGTGGACACGATCGTCAACACCATTCTTGGCAATCGCTGACCGTTCCTGATACTATGCTCTCAATTCGCCCGCGGTCGATCGGCACGTGCCGAACCGCGGGCGTACGCTATTCCCGAGTCCAAATACCGAATTGATGAGCCTTACCGACGTTCTTGCCATGCTGGTTACCGACCACACCCTTCGCACCGTGAGCCTTGGCAGCGGTCTGGTGGGGGTGGTTTCAGGTTCACTGGGCTGCTACGCATATCTGCGCAAGCAGGGCATGATGGGCGCGATCGTGGCGCATTCGTCGCTCTTTGGGATCACCGTGGCGTTTCTTCTGGGTTCTCTGATTGGCGGCCGGGTCGCCCCAATTCAGTTTGCGCTGCCTGGAGCGCTGATTGGCGGGGTGCTGAGTATGGCCCTCGTGAGCCTCATTGTTCATTCCACATCCATCAAGGTCGATACCGCCATGGGGATTGCGCTCGCATTGCTCTTTGGCGGTGGGGTGTTCCTGTTGCGGATCATCCAGTCGCTTGCGCTTCCCGGCCACCGCGGTCTGCGCGACTTTCTGTTTGGCCAGGCGGCCACCATGACAACCGCGGATCTGGCGACGATTGTTGGATTCTCGGTGATTGGTCTCACCGTGGTGATTCTGATGTGGAAAGAGTTCAAGCTGCACACCTTTGATCCGGGATTCGCCGCCTCAATTGGCTACCCGATGCACCGCCTCGATCAGCTGCTCCTGGCCACGATCGTTCTTGGGGTGGTTGTGGGGCTCCGCACGGTGGGGGTAATTCTCATGGTTTCGTTGTTGGTGTGCCCCGCCGCTGCCGCCCGACAGTGGACGCGGCGGCTGGGATCGATGATGGTACTGGCGGCGCTGTTTGGCATGCTCTCCGGGGTGGTTGGTGCGGTGGTGAGCGCGGTGGTGCGAAACCTCCCGACGGGCCCGGTGATCTCGCTTGTCGCGACTGCATTGGTGCTGGTCTCTCTGGTTGCCGCTCCACGAAGGGGCCTGGTAGCGGGTGCGCTGCGCAGAGCGGCAAATCGGCGCCGGTTTGGCGTGTTGCCCCCGGATCCCGGCATGCATGATCGGGCCGCAGGGGAGGGTGAGCCGTGAACCTCATCCTCTCCATCATTCTGATTGCGGTGGTTACCGCGGTTGCCTGCGCCATTCCCGGCACCTTCCTGGTGCTCCGTCGGATGTCGATGGTCACCGAGGGAGTGAGCCATTCGATCCTTCCGGGACTGGTCCTGGCGATGATGATCTTCGGCACGCAGCGGGCCCCGATTCTGGTGCTCGGGCCCGCACTCATGGGCCTCGCCCTTGTGGTGCTTGTGGAGGCGATCCATCGCACCGACCTGCTCGCCGGGGATGCGCCGCTGGGTGTGATCTTTCCGGCGCTGTTCAGCATTGGGGTCATTATCATCAGTCGGCGGTACGCGGGCATTCCCCTGAGTGAGAACAGCGTCCTGATTGGGGATATCAACCTCGCGGCTCTGACGCAGCTGCGTGTGGGCGATACGGCCATTGGCCCGCGTACGCTCTACGTGATGTCGGCAATTCTTGTTGCCAACGTGCTGTTTACGGTGGCTCTGTTCAAGGAGCTGAAAGTAACCACCTTTGATCCCGGGCTTGCGTCTTCCGTCGGGATCCGTCCGGCGATTGTTCATTATGCGTTCATGGCGCTGGTTTCCATCACCATTGTGGGTGCGTTTGAGGCGGTGGGGGCCATTCTGGTGGTGGGGCTGCTGATCGCTCCGGCGGCAACCGCCTATCTGCTCTGTCGCACGCTGCGTGGCATGTTGATTACCAGCGCAGTCTTCGCCACCGTCAGCGCGCTTCTGGGCTTTGCGCTTGCCTACGTTCTGGACTCCGCCACCTCGGCTACCATGGCGATGATGATGGGGCTCTTTTTTCTCCTGGCGCTGGTGTTCGCCCCGCGAACCGGCCTGGTGGCCAGACTCCACACTCGGCGGCGGCGGCGCATCGACTTTGCCACCACCCTGCTGGTTCTCCACCTGATTCATCATGCCGAGGGAGAGCGAAACGCCCCGGCGTGCACCGCCGAGGGAGTCATGCAGCATATCAACTGGGCACCCGAGTTTGCCGGCGAGGTCATCCAGCGGGCGGTGGCGGAGGGAGTGATTACCGAGCACCATAACGTCCTCATGCCGACCCTGCGCGGGCGATCGCGATGTCGCTCCGTCATGCCGTGGGAAGGGTGCGAGGATCCCTCCATCGACCAACCCGCGGTCACTTCCGAGGAGAATCAATGAGCGGCGATGCAGCCATCCGAATTCGAGACCTGACGGTTGCCTACCACGAGGCCCCGGTATTGTGGGA
Organism: Spirochaetaceae bacterium; assembly: GCA_007693485.1. Taxonomy (GTDB): domain Bacteria; phylum Spirochaetota; class Spirochaetia; order DSM-27196; family PWMO01; genus PWMO01. The sequence continues at coordinate 2,013 of REDM01000180.1, read as the reverse complement.
CATCGATCTCGATGTGCCTTCCGGTACCATCATGGGGATTGTTGGTCCCAACGGCTCGGGGAAGAGCACCCTCATCAAGTCGATCATGGGCATTGTGGAGCCCGCCGGCGGTGAGATCCTGGTTTTTGGGAAGCCCTTTTCGGCTCAGCGAAAGCGGGTAGGGTATGTTCCGCAGCGCACCAGCGTTGATTGGGACTTTCCAACCACCGTGCTCGACGTGGTTCTGATGGGAACCTACGGCTCGCTCGGCTGGTTCCGCCGTCCCGGCCGGGACCAGATCAACGCGGCGCTGCACGCAATTGAGCGCGTGGGGATGAGCGACTACGTCGATCGTCAGATCAGTGAGCTCTCCGGTGGTCAGCAGCAGAGGACCTTTCTGGCCCGAGCCCTGGTTCAGCAAGCGGAGATCTATCTGATGGATGAGCCCTTCCAGGGTGTCGATGCGAGAACCGAGCGCGCCATCGTTGAGATCCTGCGCGAGATGCGGCGGCTCGGCCGGACCCTGGTCATCGTTCACCACGATCTTCAGACCGTGTCTCACTACTTCGATCTGGTCACGCTGCTGAACATCCGGGTCATCGCCACGGGGCCGGTGGGCGACGTGTTTCACGACGAGAATCTTCGCAAAACCTACGGCGGTGGGCAGGAGTTTTCGCTGCGGCGCTGAAGTTCCCGACAAAATTGCTTTTCTTTTTCTCGCGGCGTGAGTACTTTACCGATCAGTCATTTGGTTCCGGCGTTGCCGGAGCCGTGTGTGGTTCCTTTTACCCACCGGCACGGGATGGTTGACGGTTGTTGTCGCTTTCCTCCTCTCGGCGGCAACCGCCTCGCTCTGTCTTGGTTTCGATACGGTTTGCATATACCGCCAACCGTGCCGGATGGGTACTTTTCTGTTTTGCTTCCCGGCTTGTTCGATTTCCTGCTTTCTACCAGCTCCCTGCGTATGAAGAAACGGTAATAAACAGAAAACCCGCAAGCAGCGTGAGGCCGAGGATCCGTCCCAGCTTCCGCCGGGAGACCAGCACCCCAAACCGAAACACCATGGTCAGCGCCAGTGCCGCAGGAAGCAGGCGGGTCGCTCCGTAGTTGGACACCACGAGGCCTCCGGAGACCAGGGAGGTTGCGGCCCCCACCACGAACAGCACGTTCAGAATGTTGGCCCCAATCACGTTTCCCACCGCGAGTTCCCCGTGACCTTTGCGTGAAGCCGTGATCGCGGTTGCGAGCTCGGGCAGCGAGGTGCCAAGCGCCACGATGGTGGCGGCGACCACTGCCTCCGGCACTCCAAAGCGCAGCGCCGATTCCTGAACCATCGGAACGAGTACGCGCGAACCGCCGGCGACGAGCAGGGCTCCCCCGACGAGGCGCAGCCCGCCAACCCACGGTCGGCGGAGCGGCGCTGCGTCGGTCGCGGTCGGCGGTTCGATCACGGCGGCGTCCGCCATGGCCGGAAGCGCGGTGCCGCGCCGGCTCAGCCGGACCGCAAGCGCGAGGTATCCTGCAAGCAGCAGCAGGAAACCGGCGCCCACTGCGCGGGGAATCCGTGCTCCTCCGTCGGGTGTGCGTACCAGCAGCACGGAGATCACCAGCAGTACGATGGTCGCCAGCTGGATGCGGCCGTACAGGTTGACTCCGGCGCGGTCAAAGGTCGGCGGCTGGATCAGCAGAGCAACCGCGAGGATGAGTCCGATGTTGCAGATGATCGAGCCCAACGCGTTGCCGATGGCAACGTCGGGTGTTCCCGAGAGGGCTGCTGCGCTGGAGACGGCAACCTCGGGAAGCGTGGTCCCCAGGCTGACGATGGTGGCTCCTACCAGAACCTGCGGCACGCCGCGGCGCAGGGCGAGCCGTACCGACTCTTCAACAAAGAGATTCGCGCCCTGGACAATGATGGCGATTGATACGGCGACCCCCGCGAGCAGGAGAACGAGGGGTAGAGTTGGGGCAAAGGCGTCGATCACGGCGTTGACCTTCCGGCTGATACGGTCTCCCAAAGGGTCACTCGTGTCAAGG
>REDM01000290.1 GCA_007693485.1 Spirochaetaceae bacterium | reverse complement strand
AATCCGGCGGCGGGAAACCCAGCGGGGACGGCCGTTGACCCTGCAGTTCCCGGTGCTCTCCTTCATGGCGGACACCGAGGACCAGCTCTCGCTGACCGGACTCTGCCGCGTCCTGCAGGACGCGGCATGGCAGCACGCCATCCAGCTCGGTTTCGGCCCCGAGGACCTCGCCGAGCGCGGCCTGCTCTGGGTGCTCTCCCGCCTTCTGGTGCGGGTAGAGCGCTACCCGCGGTGGTCGCAGACGGTCTCCGTGGAAACCTGGCCCTCCGGTGTTGAACGGCTCTTTGCCATGCGCGATTTCCGCCTCACCTGCGACGGTGAGCCGGTCGCCACGGTCCGAAGCGCCTGGCTCGGCATCGACGCGGCAACCCGCCGTCCGATGCCGCCGGCGCGTTTCATCGACGTCGACGCCTATCGAGACGCCGAGACGGTCTTCCCCGATCTGCCCGAGAAGCTCACCCCGCTTGGCCCTGAATCCGGCCTTTCCCCCGTCGGCACCCACCAGGTGGTCTACAGCGACTTCGACCGTCAGCGCCACGTCAACAACGTGCAGTACCTTCAGTGGATGCTCGACACCTTTGATCTGGACTTCCAGCAGCGCTCGGTTGCTTCCGAGCTGACCATCAATTTTCTGGCCGAGGCCTCCTTCGGCGAAACGGTAGACCTCTACCGTCGCGATATCGCCGCCGCCAGCGAAGTCACCGTCGTAAGCCCCGCTCCCGACTCGCCGGCCGCCCCGAACCGGTCTGCCGCCTCCGCAGCAACCGACGCGTCGGGGCTGCCGGTAGCGGCCGCCCGCATCGTCTGGCGCCCCCGCTGATCCGCCGGATCGGCATCCCGTGAGTGGCATCCAGCGCCCGGGGGCTTGGGCGCCGGCTTCATTGACCAAGCAGTCCGGCGGTGGTACCATTCCTTCGCCCATGAGCCGTGCACTGCTGATCTGTGGTAACACCGACAACCCGCTGCCTCCCTTCGCTCAGCTCGCAACGCGAGCGGGGTTCATTGTCGTCGGTCCCGAAGCGCCCCCACCGGCGCTGGCGCTGCCCGCGTGGAACCGTCGTTCGACGCTGGCGGCACGTACCGTGCTTACCCAGGCCGCGCACGCGGTGGCCGAGCGTTCAGCCAAAGGACGCTCCCAGGGGAGTGGGTCCGCCGCTCGCGACGGCGGCACGGCCGGCCGCAGCGCCGAGTCTGCCCGACCAACCGTTACCGATATCGTCTACGTACACCGTTGCACCGTTGGTTCCGCCGCCCTCCACGAACTCTCCGCGCCCGATATCGATCGTGCGGTGGATGAACAGGTGAAGGGCCGGCTCTTTCTGATTCGCGAGGCAGTTGCCGCGCTGCGCCGCGATGGTGGCGGCACGCTCTCGCTGATCATGATCGGCGAGATCTCCGCGGAAACACCGCCGCTCGAGGCCGATCTTGCCGCGGGCTTCCTTGCCCTGGGGCGGTCGATGTTCACCTGGTATCGAAACGAACCCATCACCATCCGCGGGTATCAGACCGACGAGTCCCTCCTCGATGACTTTTCCAGCCGACTGGTCGAAGAGCTCACCGCCGATTCCCCCAAGACCGCCGGAAAGTGGCAGCGATTCACCGGCCGCTCCAGTCTGTTCTCGTTCGGGCGATAGGCGACGAGCCGCACAGCGCGGCTCGCAGACAGCGGCCCACGGCTCTCAATTGACGCCCGGGATGCCGATCGTCTATGGTGACATCCATGAGAATATGGATCCGTTTTCTCGTTGGAAGCATCATCGGTGTGGCGCTTGGACTCTGGCTGCCCGAGAGCGGCGGCGACACTGCCGCGCTCTTCTTTGGTCTGTCGGCCCTCGTGGTAAATGTGGGGCGCTATCTGCTCTTTCCGCTGGTATTCTTTGGATTGGCGATCGGAACCTACGAGCTCATGCAGGAGCGCGTCGCCCTGCGGGTCTACGCCAAGACAGCCGTGCTGGTGCTCGCCTCCAGCGCAGGTATGATCGTGCTGGGAACGCTCGCCGTGCTCTTCCTCGCGCCCGCCCGTGTTCCGCCCATCTTCCAGGAAACCCCCATCCTCGCCCTGCCGACGCTTTCTCAGCTCCTGTTTCGGGTGTTTCCGCGCAACCTCTTCGGAGCCTTCGCCGACGACGGAAATTTTCTGCTTCCCGTTGCAGTAGTGGGGCTGCTGCTCGGCGTGGTGGCAGGGCGCTCCCAGCGAACCAGCGAACCGCTCATCCAGCTCTTTGACTCCGCGGCCCGCGCCTTCTATACGCTGGTCTCGTGGTTGATGGAGATCCTCGGCATCGGCATGATCGCGGTATCGGCTGCCTTTGTGTTTGAACTCCGCGCGATCATCGACTTTGATATTTTTTCGCAGCTCGTACTCGTGCTGGTTTTCACCGTCGGATTGATTATCTTTGTGATCTTTCCGCTGATTCTCTACTTCGTGACCGATCGAGAGAACCCCTTCATCTGGCTCTTCGCGCTGATCGTTCCGGTATTGAGCGCCGTCTTCTCGCGCGATGCCTTTTTCGCGGTTCCCCCGCTGCTTCGCGTGGGAAAAGAAAATCTTGGCATCCCTCGCAGCGTCGGCAGCGCCGTGTTCTCGTTTGCGGCGGTCTTTGCCAAGGGCGGGACTGCGCTGGTCACCGCGGCAACCTTTATTCTCATTCTGCGCTCGTTCACCGCGCTTGGTATCACCTTCGGGCAGGTCCTCTGGGTCATGACGGCAACCTTCGGGCTCTCGTTTCTGCTCGGCTCGGCTCCCGGAAGTGGTGTTCTGATCGCGCTCTCGCTGCTGTCGGGGTTCTATGGCAGAGGGATGGAAGAGGTCTTCCTCATCGTGTTGCCGATCATTCCCATTCTGGTCTCAATTGGCGTGGTGCTGGACGTGATCACAACGGCGTTCGTGGCGTCTCTGGTTGCCTACAGCGAGCGCATGCGCAAGCGGGTCGACCACCTCGACTTCATCTGAGGCGCGCCGGCTATCTGAAGTAGCGAGGTTATCTGAGGTAACGAAACGAAGCCTGGAGCGCGATCATCGCTGCGTCCCAGGCGGGCACGTCGTATTCGCTCCACAGCGAATGAATGGGAAGCAGAAGGCGCAGCATGCCGCCCACTTCGATTCGATCGGAGAGCTCGTAGGTGAGGGTGCCCTGAGCCTCCGGGTAGAGGAAGCGCACGCCGGAGTAGAAGTAGTCCCACAGCGGGCCGGTGTCCGAGCCTTCAATCGGTCCAATCGGCAACCGGAGCAACAGCGCAATTCCGCCCCCGGCCCCCAGCCGCAGGCTCTCGCCAACGCGCCATTCGCGCGTCACCGGGGCACTCACCAGGATTCCCAGAGTCGTGGCAAGATCGCCCGCAGCCGTACCCGTCTCGATCTGCGTGGGGACCACCTTGCCGTTGGGGGTAGCGAGATATTCCTGGAGGTAGAAGTCAATCGCCGGGGTGACGAGCAGGGCGTCGCGAATGCGCAGCGGAAAACCCGCGCCCGCGAGCAGACGGATGGGACTGACGTCGCTTCCCTGCACCGCGACTCCGGACCCATCGGTACGGTAGCCGTTGCCAATCCACGTCTGACCGATCCGCAGATCGTACCCGACCAGCTCCACCGCATGAACGCGCGGCGCGCCGGCAATCAGAAACAGCACTGCCAGCGCGAGCAGGGTCGCCCCGGCGCGAGCACGGGGGGGGGCGCAGAAACGCCTGCTCACGGGGGCGTGCTTCACAGTACGGAGATTGCGACACTGTCTGGTGGTGGCGCGGCGCATCTTCATGGCGTTCGCCCCGAAGTATAGCACACGGGGCGTTGAAATTCCGCGCCTCTGGGGTCAGTAACTCTTCGCGAAGATCGCCATGTGGCGCGCTGGTTCGCCGGTAATGGCGCAGCGTTTCCCGGCGGCGGCTTCTTCGTTTCCAAAGGGCAGTACGCGGATGGTGGCCTTGGTTTCTTCCTTGACCTTGGCTTCCGCCTCGGGCGATCCGGACCACGGAACGCGGGCAAAACCCCCGTCGCCCTCCATGAAGGATACCAGCTGCTGGTAGTCATCGATGTCGCGGGTGTTTTCTTCGCGAAAGGCGAGCGCACGATCGTAGAGCGAGCGCTGAATATCCTCAAGCAGCGGCGCGATGCGGGCGGGTGCCTCGGCAACCGGCACCGGGATTTTCTCGCCGGTGTCGCGTCGTACCAGCACCACCTGCTCGGCCTGCATGTCCTTCGGTCCACACTCGATGCGAATCGGCACGCCGTAGAGCTCCCACTGCGAGAACTTCCAGCCGGGTGAGTTGTTGTCGTCGTCATCCAGCACCACGCGGTGCATGGGTTTCAGTTGCTGGTGCAACTTCGAAGCGTAGGCGAGCACCTCGGTCTTGTTCTGGTTCTTGAAGATCGGAACGATTGCGACCTCGGTGGGTGCAAGCCGCGGCGGAAGTACCAGCCCCTTGTCGTCGGAGTGGGCCATGATCAGCGCCCCCACCAGCCGGGTGGAGACGCCCCAGGAGGTGGCCCAGACGTGGTCCAGCCCGCCTTCGGAGGTCTGAAAGGTTACGTCGAACGCCTTGGCAAAATTCTGACCCAGAAAGTGCGAGGTCCCCGCCTGCAGCGCCTTCTTGTCCTGCATCATCGCCTCGATGGCGTAGGTGTCCACCGCCCCGGCAAACTTCTCAGCCGGCGTTTTCACTCCCGTGAGCACCGGTAACGCCATGTACTCCTCGGCAAAGCGCCGATAGACCTCCAGCATCTGCAACGTCTCGTCACGCGCCTCTTCGGCGCTCGCGTGGGCGGTGTGGCCCTCCTGCCAGAGAAACTCGGTGGTGCGCAGAAAAAGGCGGGTTCGCTTCTCCCACCGCACCACGTTGGCCCACTGGTTGATCAGCAGAGGAAGGTCTCGGTAGGACTGGATCCACTTCTTGTACATGCTCCAGATGATGGTCTCCGAGGTTGGTCGGATCACCAGCGGCTCATCCAGCTCTTCACCGCCGCCGTGGGTGACCACCGCACATTCGGGCGCAAAGCCCTCGACGTGCTCAGCTTCCTTTTTCAGGAAGCTCTCGGGGATGAGAAGGGGAAAGTAGGCGTTGACGTGGCCGGTTTCCTTGAACATTCCGTCGAGAATCGACTGCATGCGTTCCCAGACCGCATACCCCCGCGGCCTGATCACCATGGTGCCCTTGACCGGACTGTAATCGGCCAGCTCGGCCCCCAACACAATATCTACGTACCAGTCCGAGTAGCTCTCGCTTCTCGGTGTTATGCGCTCTGCCATCTATCCTCGCTGAAACAGGTTGCGCGCATTGTAGGGGAGGTGTATGGGGATGTCAAGAAAG
>REDM01000113.1 GCA_007693485.1 Spirochaetaceae bacterium | reverse complement strand
GCACCAGAAACCGGAGGGCGGACAGGTCGGCAATGCCCTTATCCAGAAGGTCCTTCAGACGCCCGGGTGTGGCCGTGATGATGTGGGGGCCCGCCTTCAGATCGCGGATCTGGGGACCAAACGGAGCCCCACCGTACACGGTTGTTGTTCGCAGTCCGGGGAGGTTCGCTCCGTATTCCGCAATTTCGCGTGAGACCTGCAATCCAAGTTCCCGGGTGGGTGTCAGGATCAGCGCCTGCGTAGACCGGCTCTGCAGGTCGAGGTTCTGAAGGATGGGCAGCCCGAACGCCGCGGTCTTGCCGGTACCGGTCTGAGCCAGCCCGGTCACATCCCGCTCTTCGTTCAGGAGAAAGGGTATCATCTCGGCCTGTATGGGGGTCGGTGTCACAAAGCCGCGCTTGCTGATCGCATCGAGAAGGGCCGGGATCAGGCCCAGCTGGTCAAACGTTGTCATGGATTCCTCGTTTCCGGGTGTCTACCCGGGGATCATTCATTGACGGATAATTCCGTTTTCGTGTCAAGGGACGGATCAGGTGTGACGCGCTCACGCACCGGCATGATCAATCCCGTCCTCGGAGATGACCTCTATGGTATTCGCAAATTTCCACGATACCGGATAGAATGAGCGAGGGGATTTCTTGCGATACACGCAGTACTTTGTTCTCACCCGATTGCGAGCCGATCGAGCCCGAATTAAGGACGAGTGGATTGAGGATGCGGTGCAGCGACCTGTTCAGAAAACGATACAGAAGGACGGACGCATTCGGATGTGGACGTACGTAGCCGAAGAACAAAAATATCTGCGGGTGGTAGTGTTGCCGGACGGAGAGACGATACATAACGCGTTTTTCGATCGGTCGTTCAAGGAGTGAAATAAGATGAAAATCCAGTATTTTCCGGATACCGATACCGCGCTTATCGACTTTTGTGACGGGGAGATAGTTGAAACCAAGGAGCTCAGTGAGAATATCTATATCGACATTGATGCCCGCGGGAATCCAGTGAGCATGACGATTGAGCACGCGAAGCAGTCTGGGGCATTGAGCGAGGTATCGTATCGCGAGGCTGAGTCTCAATCAGCGTGAGTGTCGCGTTCACTTGAGTGCTGCAAGGGCAGGCGGCAGCCGGGCAAGAATAATGGTCGCGGTCACGATGAACGCGCCACCGATCACCGAGAGCAGGCCCAAGGGTTCGCCCAGAATCAGCGCCGCCAGGATCACGGTGGTAACCGGCTCAAAGGTCGACAGGACCGACGCCCTCGTCGGGCCGATCACGGTGATCCCCACCAGGAAGAGCGTCACGGCAATCACGGTGGAGATCACCGCAACCCCCAGCGCTGCCCACCAGCCGGCTGTGCTCTGGGGGAAGGCTGGTCCCTGCGCGGCGGCAATCAGTCCAAAGACCACCGCCGCGCTCGCCATGATCACCAGCGCCCCGGAGATGGGGGAGGCGCGCCGCAGCAGGTGGGTCCCCGCCATGATGTACACGGAATAGATGAAGGCGGCCGCAATGCCCAGGGCAATTCCGGGAAGGCTTCCCGCCGGCCGCGGCCCCACGGTGAGCGCCGTTCCCACAAACGCCATCGCCACCGCAACCACCCGCGGCCGGTCGAGCCGCTCGCGCAACAGCGCCGCCGACAGCAGGGCAACGATCGCGGGGTAGAGATAGAGTAGCAGCGCCACCAGCCCCGCGTTCGCCATCGTGAGTGCGGTAAAGAACGAGAACGACTGCCCCACGTACCCCACGCCGCCCATCAGCGCCAGCCCGCCCATCACCCGCCACGGCGGCAACGGCTCCCGACGCACCACCACAATCAGCGCCATGCAGAGCGCCGCAATGCCAAACCGCAGAAAGAGCAGGGTACTCGGCGACGTCCCGGCCGCATACGCAACCCGGGCAAAGAGCGCCATCGCCCCAAACGCCACCGAAGAGACAATCACCAGAAGAGTTCCCACCGCTGTCGACATGGCGCCACACTATCACGCCCCCGTTTCCGGGCCCAGCCCCCACGCCCGCGAGTGAAACGGCGCCCCACCGACAATCGTATCCGAGTGCCGGCTCACCATCCCCCACCGCCACACCCACCGCCGGAGACCGAGAACCCGAATTGCATTGGTTAACTGTCTACTGGACATAGACAGATAACCAATATATACGCGCCCCTTTCCTGGCCCGCAAGCCGCCCCCGGCCCGGCCCAGCCCAGCCCAGCCCAGCCGTGGATCCGTAACCCCGTTCGGGTATACTTCACGACTCATCACCATACATCACACCCGTACGGGTATAATTGATCACACGCTGGTTGAAAGTATACCCGATAAGGTGTAAAATCGGAGCATGAGTGCTGCAAACCCCTTGGGTGCCCTCCTTCGGAAACAGAGAAAACTCGCTGGTCTCACCCAGGAGGAGTTTGCCCTCCGGTCGGGCCTCGGGTTGCGTTTTGTCCGGGAGATGGAACAGGGCAAGGAAACGCTCCGCCTTGACAAGGTGAACCAAGCGCTGGGCATGTTCGGGTATCACGCCGTTCCCGGGCGGATTGGGAGAAACCAAGCCGACTGTGACCAAACCGACAACAACCGGACCGGACCGTGATGCGAGACGGAATCGTGTACTACCAGGAAACCCCGGCAGGTACAATCCGCGAGACGGACCGGGGTTATGAGTTTCAATACCTGCCGGAATGGCTTTCCAACGCCGAAGCGGAGCCGGTAAGTCTCACCCTCCCGCTGACCGAGCGAGTGTATTCGTCTCCTACGCTGTTTCCCTTCTTCGACGGGCTGATTCCCGAGGGGTGGCTGCTTGACCTCAGCGTCCGCAACTGGAAGCTCGACCCGCGGGATCGGATGGGACTGCTTCTCGCGGTCTGCCGGGACAGCATCGGGGCGGTGAGCGTCCAACCGATCGAACCGATCAAACCTGTCGAGCCCACCGGGGCGCCCGAATGAACTGCCTCTACTGCGGAAACCCACTGGATCGCGACGCAGACACCGTCTCGGGGTGGCATCGGCGATGCGCGCGTCGGTTCTTCGGCGGCGCTGCGGTACCCGAGATCTCGATCACCGCAGATGACCTGGAAGCGTTTGCCCGGCGTAACGTCCAGGCGGGGCTCACCGTCCCCGGGGTGCAGCGGAAGATGTCGCTTCACCTTGACGGACAGGCGAGACCCTACCGGCTGATGCTCGTGGGCTATCCCGCGGGATACATTCTCAAACCGGCCGCGCCGGAGTACCGGGAGCTTCCGGAGTTCGAGCACACGGTTATGTCCCTCGCGGACGTCGCGGGGATCCGCACCGTGCCTCACGGGTTGGTGCACCTTGCCTCCGGCGAACCCGCGTACATCACGCGCCGGGTCGATCGCAACGGGAGCACCCGCGTTCCCATGGAGGATCTCTGCCAGCTCTCGGAGCGCCTGACCGATGACAAGTACCGCAGCTCCTGCGAACAGTGCGGCAAGACCATCGGTCGCTACAGCGACCGCCCCGGTCTGGATCTGGCGGATTACTTCTTCCTCCTGCTGTTCTGCTTCGTCACGGGGAACGCCGACATGCACCTGAAGAACTTCAGCCTGATCCGTGGCGCCGGCGGCTGGGTGCTCGCCCCGGCGTACGACCTGCTCCCGACCAACCTGCTGATACCGGAGGATCGCGATGAGACGGCGCTCACGATCAACGGCAAACGCTCGCGCCTGCGATATCGGGACTTCCTGGCCTGCGGTCGCACGATCGGGCTGATCGACACGGTGATCGAGCGCCTCACCGCGCGGATCGTGGAGCGAGCGAACCGATTCCCGGAGACAATCGAACGGTCCCACCTCTCCACGGAGAACCGGAAAGCGTTGGAATCACTGGTCGCGGAACGGGTCGCGGTCCTGCGAGACGTTATGAATCGAGATCCCGTTGCTCAAGGATGAAGGACCGCAGAAGTCGTTCTGAGCGCATCACATGCAAAATGAACACGGCCAGCACGTTGCGCTCCCCTCGAACGATTCCGTCCAGACCTCGCAGCCTGTTCTGCATGAACTCGAAGGACTCGACGTCCACCAGATAGGCCGAGGGCTTCCCGTGCTCAGTGATCAGTACCGATTCTCCGGAATCGCGCAGGTCCGACAGAATTCGGGTCGCATGTCGCTTGAGATTCGTAACGAGTTCGGTCTTCATGTCATAGTGGTACTTTAGTGGCACTTTCATGCCAAGTCTGCACAGCGGTCCACGCGGACTTCGCCTCCGGCAGAAACGGATCGAGCGGGACCAGGCGGGATTGCCACCGGAGACCGAGAACCCGAATTGCATTGGTTAACTGTCTACTGGACATAGACAGATAACCAATACACACGCGCCCCTTTCCTGGCCCGCAAGCCGCCCCCGGCCGCTCCCGGCCCGGCCCCGGCCCTACCGCCCGTCGTCCAGCCGCAGGTCGAGCCATCGACGGCGGATCCAGCCGGTGATCATGAACCCGGCGTGCACGATCTGGTAGAGCCCAAAACTGAGCCACGCCCACTCCACGGTCTCGGGGAACAGCGCCCGCGCCACCAGGGTGGCCCCAATGATAAAGAGCACATTGGTGGAGAACTCGCTGAACAGCACGTACTTCCCGTATCCGTTCGCCACAAAGACCATCTCAAAGGCGTACCCCAGCGCTTCAACAAAAAAGAAGCCGGTGAAGAACAGTAGTCCCCGGCTGAGAATGACCTGCGTCGCCGGATCGTTGGTGAACAGCGCCGCGATGGAGCCGCGGAAGGTCACCGTTCCCACCGCCACCACCAGTGCTACCAGGACCCCAACCATCCCCGAGGCGGTAATCGCCGCCTGCGCGCCTTCGCGGTCACCGCGGCCCAGGGCGTTCCCGGCCAGAATCGATGCGCTGCGGGCAAACCCGCCAATGATGGTCTTGTTGAGCCGGAAGTAGGCAAAAATGCTGTGGGTCGCCGCCAGATAGATCGGTGCGTAGCTCTCGATAAAGGTCTGGTAGGTCAGAAAGATCGACAGGGCGATGATGTTCTGAACCGCCGTGGGAAGCGCAACCCGCACGATGTCGCGTTGAAGGCCCCGCGACAGCTCCCGAAAGGTGAACAGCCGGTAGTCCTGCCGGTAACCCCGGTACACCAGCACTCCCAGCAGATAGGCGGCCGATACCACCGAGGCACAGAGCGTGCCCAGGGCGGCCCCGCGGATCCCCATCGCCGGAAACCCCAGGTTCCCGAAGATGAACACCCAGTTCAGCGCGACGTTCAACGCGTTACTCAGAATGCCCGCGTACATCACCGGTCGGGTTCGGTTTAGCGCACCCAGAAACCCCTGGGCCACCACAAACAGACCCATGGGAACCAGGCTGAAG
>REDM01000289.1 GCA_007693485.1 Spirochaetaceae bacterium | reverse complement strand
GCGTCGGCCAGGGCGGTGAACTCGTTGACGCGCTCGGTGACCACCGCGAGGGCGCCGCGCCAGAAGTCGCCCGACTCGATGTCGAAGCCCGCCTCGCGGGTGACCTCCACCGCCGAGGCGGTTCCGGTGGTGCGCAGCAGGTGCTGATAGCGCTCGGCAAAGCCGTCCGGGTTCTCCTGCCGTTGCGCGGCGAGACCGAGCCCAAAGAGCAGGCCGAAGGCGTAGGGGTAGTTGTAGAAGGCCAGATCGTGCCGATAGTAGTGACCCTTGACGGCCCACATATAGGGATGCAGCTGGTCGAGGGCATCGCCGTAGGTTGCGCGCTGCGCTGCGGTCATCAGCTCGCAGAGCTCGCTCGCGCTGAGCTCGGAATGCCCGCGGCGGGCAAACAGCTCGCGCTCGAAGTCAAACCGCGACAGGATGTCCACCACAACCTGGGTACTGTCCTGCAGGAAGAGCTCCAGAATGGTGATGCGCTCCGCAGGAGCCACCGACCGCAGCGTCTCGTCGAAGACGATGGTCTCGCAGAAGATACTCGCCGTTTCGGCGAGGGTCATCGGGTATTCGCGGTGCAGGGCGGGCGCGTCGCGCAGCAGGTGGTGGTGCCACGCGTGGCCGAGCTCGTGGGCGAGGGTCGACACGCCGGAAAATGATCCGTCGAAGTTGGCGAGAATCCGGCTCTCGCCGGCGAGCGGCATCGAGATGCAGTAGGCGCCGCCCACCTTCCCCGCGCGGGGCTCGGCGTCAATCCACGCGGCGGAGAAGGCGTGCTCCGCAAACGACGCGAGGTCCGGCGAGAACCGACCAAACTCCCTGACAATCAGTTCCCGAGCCTCGTGGTACGACCACTTCCTCGCCAGTGTTCCCACCGGGGCGAAGAGATCGTAGAACGAAAGAGCCGGCAACCCGAGGAGTCGCGCTTTCGCGCGCAGGTAGTCCCGGAACCCGGGAAGGGCTTCTCTCATTGCGGTGATGAGCGCATCGAGCGCTTTCTGCGTGATGCGCGACTGCTCTACCGATCGATCGAGGGGAGAGGCGTACCCGCGCCGCCGACTGACGGTGAGGGCGTGTCCCTTGACGCCGTTGATCGCGAAGGCCAGCGGCGTCTCCACGGACTTCCACGCCTCGATCTCGGCAGTAAACGCCTTGCTTCGTACGCGACGGTCGGAATCGTGGGCAAGTCCGCGCAGCTCAACCACGGTCTTGGTTTCGCCTTTCTTCCACGGTACGTACAGCGTCGCGGATACGGTCTCCTGAAGCCGGGACCACGCGTCCGCACCGCTTCTGGCGAGATCGGCCGCGAGGCCCTCTTCGGCGGCGCTCATCTGGTGGCGGCGTCGCAGCAGTTCCTCGTGCAGAAAGAACCGGTAGCGCGCGATTGCCTTGCTCGATCGCGCAAGCTTGGGAATCTGTTTGGCAATGCGACCGAGGGCGTCGCGGAAGACCACCTGCACGGTGTGCATGGGGACCGCAATCTCCTGCAGCGCATTCAGTTCACGGGTGGCGACGGGATCCGTGGTGTCTACCGAGTACCGCGCGTAGGTGTACGCATCGAGGGTTTCGTGGAGGTCGGAGATTCGGTTGATCAGCTTGAGGCAGCGCTTGAGTTGGGATTCCGGTTTTGATTTCCACGCGCGTCGATCGTCCGCGACCGCCCGGAACCGGGTGATCGCGGCAATCAGTGCGCGCTTGTCGGCGTCAAACTCCGGGCTGTCGAAGCCCGGATAGATTGACTCCAGACTCCACCGCGGGATAACGGATGGAGCCGTGGGGCTACCCGAGCCAGCTCTGGTTCCCGTCTTCATACTTGAGCACCTCACTGGGATCGAAGAAGAGGGCGATCTCGCGCGCAGCGCTCTCCGGGCTGTCGGATGCGTGGATGATGTTATTCTGAGTCACCAGCCCGAAGTCACCGCGGATGGTTCCCGGTGCAGCGTTGGCGGGATTGGTTGCTCCGCAGAGCTGTCGAACGTAGGCAATGGCGTTTTCTCCCTCAATGACCATGGCAACCACCGGCCCGGAGGTCATGTACGATACAAGCGAGGAAAAGAACGGCTTGTCGCGGTGTTCGGTGTAATGCGTTTCGCACTGCTGCTGAGGGATGCGCATCATTTTGAGCGCGATGATCTTCAACCCTTTCCGCTCAATGCGGGAGAGGACTTCACCGACGATCCTGCGCTGCAGAACCCCGGGCTTAAGCATGGCAAACGTCTGTTCCATAAACTCTGTCTCCTGACTTCTAGTATCTGCTGGATTGTTCACAGAACGTCGCGGTTATGCAACCGAAGTGGTGCGAAAACAGTGCTCCGTGATACTGCAACGAAAAAGGTTGCGTGTTTCCGCAATCTGCCACTATAGTGGGAGGAGGCATTCGGAACGGGCAGATAGTGTGGCCGCCAGTCCGAGGTTGCTACCGCCAGGTTCCCGTTTCGATACAACCCCAAGTTGCTCAGAGAAGGAGAGAAGGATGGAGGCAATTGTTGCGTTTAACAGTTGGTTAAACGGCATCGTGTGGGGCCCCCCGTTCATGGTGTTGTTGATTGGCACGGGACTCTACCTCACGATCCGACTGGGTTTTTTCCAGTTTGTGAAGCTGGGGCTGAGCTGGCGACAGAGCTTTGGCCGCTTTTTCCGCAAGACCAAGGAAGAAGAAGGCGGAGCGATCAGCTCGTTCCAGGCGGTCAGCTCGGCCATGGCGGCGACGATCGGCGTGGGAAACATCGCCGGTGTGGCAACCGCAATCGCCCTCGGTGGTCCGGGAGCGGTATTCTGGATGTGGATTTCCGCCCTCGTGGGAATGGCTACCAAGTTCGGCGAAGCTGCGCTTGGCGTCAAGTACCGCGAAATTGACGCGGAGGGCAACGTCCAGGGCGGCGTCATGTACTACATCGAGAAGGGCCTCGGGTCGGGCTGGAAATGGTTAGCGGTGGTCTACGCGTTTCTGGCCGGAATTGCGGCGCTCGGTATCGGAAACATGGTGCAGGCCAATACCATGGCTGCGGCACTTGAGACCGGTTTCGGCATCCCGCCGCTTGCCACGGGAATCGGTGCCATCATTCTGGTGGGACTCGTCATCCTGGGCGGGATCAAGCGAATCGGTGCCACGGCGGCAAAGCTGGTGCCCTTTATGGCGATTGTCTACATCATCGGTGCACTGGTAGTGATCCTGACCCGCGTTTCCGCGGTTCCCGGAGCATTTGGCCAGATCTTCTACCACGCGTTCAACCCGACGGCGGCCACCGGTGGATTCGCAGGCGCGGCGGTTGCGGCATCGATCCGTTACGGTATCGCGCGCGGTATCTTCTCCAACGAGGCGGGCCTTGGAGCCGCTTCCATCGTTCACGCCCAGGCGAAGAACTCGCCGGTACGGCAGGGCATGTGGGGAATCTGGGAAGTCTTCATCGACACCATTGTGGTCTGTACCATGACCGCACTGGTGATCCTGGTGACCGACGCGCTCCCGAGTGGGGCGACCGGAGCGGCGCTCGCGTCAAACGCATTCGACACCGGGCTACCCGGCCCCGGTGGCGTGATCGTGCTGTTTGGGCTCGCACTGTTCTCCTACACCACCATGCTGACCTGGTCGTTCTACGGTGAGAAGAGCTGGGAGTACATCTTCGGCAAGAAGGTGGTTCTGCCGTATCGGTTGATCTTCCTGGCTTTCTTGTTTGTTGGTGCTGTTGGTGGCCTCGTGCTCATCTGGGACGTTGCCGATACGCTCAACGGTCTGATGGCGGCGCCCAACCTTATCGCACTGCTGGTTCTGGCCGGTGTTCTCGTGAAGGAAAAGAACGCGTACATGAACTCACCGGAGTCAAAAGAGAAGTAGTCGAAGCGGAGATCTCCGCATTGATACTGATTATCCGGGCGGCCTGCGGGCCGCCCGATCCGTTTCTGGCCCAATCTGTTTCTGGAGAGTCACCGCGACGAGTTGAGGCGCTCCGGGTTTCTACAGGAAATTTCATGACTGCGTTGTCCCGTGTCCCCGTTTTGGCTACACTGAACCACAGGCGGTGACTCGCCGGCGCGATCGTGCGGTCGTGCCGGCGCGAAGCGGCGAAGAGTGGTGAGGAGTGGTGATGGTAACTCAGAACACGGCGTCGCGCGCGGCGCTCCTTGTTATCGATGCGCAGAGGGACTTCTGCCCGGGCGGAAACCTCGCGGTTGCCGACGGAGACGCGGTGGTTCCGGTCATCAACCAGATCGCGCCGCGGTTTGGGTATGTGGTTGCAACGCGGGACTGGCATCCGGCTGAACACGGATCGTTCGCATCATTGCACCCGGGAGCGAAGCCGTTTGAGACGGGACGGGTGGGAGAGATCGAGCAGGTGCTCTGGCCCGATCACTGTGTCCAGGGAACGCCGGGTGCGGATTTTCACCCCGATCTCGACCAGCGGCCAATTCGGGTGGTTCTGCACAAGGGGTTTCGTCCCACCCTCGACAGCTACTCAGCGTTCTTCGAGAACGACCACCGTACCGCGACCGGCCTCGATGCCCTGCTTCGTGGCCTTGGCTACGAGGAGCTCTTCTTCTGCGGCATCGCGACCGACGTCTGTGTGCTCTTCAGCGTGCTTGACGCGCTGCGTCTTGGGTACCGATGCACCCTCGTCGAAGACGCCTGCCGCGGCGTCGATCGGCCCTCCGGGGCGGTGGCATCCGCGATTGACCGGATGCGCACCGACGGCTGCTCGATCATCGCCAGTAGCGAGCTTGCCCCATGAGCCGGTTGCCGTCGTCGGCACTGCTGACCGACCTCTACGAACTCACCATGATCCAGGGCTACCACCACAACGATCTCAATCCCCAGGTGGTCTTCGACATGTTCTTCCGGCGCCAGCCCTTTCAGGGTGGATTCTCGGTCTTTGCCGGCTTGCAGGATCTGCTCGACCTGCTCGAGCGCTTTCGATTCGCTCCCGACGATCTCGAGTACCTGGCGAGCCTGGGTATGTTCGACGCCGCCTTCCTCTCGTTTCTGGAAAACTTTCGATTTCAGGGCGAGGTCTACGCCGTTGACGAGGGGACCGTGGTGTTTCCCCAGGAGCCGCTGGTTCGTGTTCACAGCAGTCTGATCGAGGCGCAGCTGATCGAGAGCGTTCTTCTGAATATTCTCAACTTTCAGTCGCTGATCGCGACCAAGACGGCTCGCATCTACCTTGCCTCCAATGAAGGCAAGGTGCTCGAGTTTGGGCTGCGGCGGGCGCAGGGCGTCGACGGGGCCATGTCCGCAAGCCGCGCCGCCTTCATCGGCGGAGCCACGGCAACCTCCAACACGCTGGCGGGAAAGACCTTCGACATTCCGGTCAGCGGCACCATGGCGCACTCCTGGGTGATGGCGTT
>REDM01000098.1 GCA_007693485.1 Spirochaetaceae bacterium | reverse complement strand
GGATCAGCACCGCATCCATCTGTGGCGCGTAGATGTTCTCCCCGTCGAGGTAGGCGGATCCGGTGACCGTGGTATCAGAACTCAGATCGTGCATCCGGTTCAGCGCGCGAAGAAAGGTCGACTTCCCGCAGCCCGACGGTCCGATCAGTGCAGTCACGCGCTGGTTAAAAATGGGCATCGTGACATTACGGATTCCAAACGTGGACTCTCCGTAGCGGACCGAAAGGTCGTCGGTTTCCATGCGCACCACTTCGCCGTCGACCAACTTGGGTGCGGATGATGCAACTCCTGCATCGCCTTTTTTCGCGGAGGGCGGTTGCGGTCTAACGTTCATTGAACTCATGTCATTGCTCCTTATGAGTGGCTGCGACAGTTTTTCGCTGCGAACGTGACCTCACTTGAGTTTCTGCTCCATGCGACGCAGCACAACACGCCCAACGTAGAACGTGATCATCACAAACATCAGAAGGATGATCGCTCCGCCCCACCCCATCGCGTGCCACTGCCGATACGGACTGATCGCCAGGCTGTAGAGGCGTTGCGGCAGGCTGTCCATCGGCTGCGTGAGGTCAAAGCTGATGAAGTTATTTCCAAACGAGGTGAGCAGGAGCGGCGCCGCCTCTCCCGCCGCCCGGGCGAACGCAATGAGAATTCCCGTGATCACGCCGGCTCGAGCCGCCGGCAGCACCAGCGACGTGGTTACCTTCCACCGGGGAATGCCCAAGCTCAACCCCGCCTCCCGCAGACTCCACGGCGTCACCGTGAGCACACTCTCCGTTGTCCGGGCGATGATGGGAAGCATCACGAAGGCGAGCGCCACCGACCCAGCGAGAGCGGAGAACCCGCCGGTGTTCTTGACCACCAGCGCGTAAGCAAGCAGCCCCATCAGCACAGCCGGCATGCCGTTGAGCGTGCTGGTCATCAGGCGCGCAATGGGAGCGAAGGGGTGTTCGCGATACTCCGACATCAGTATCCCGGTCGCAATGCCAAACGGTATCGCCATCACCAGCGCAACGAGGTCAATGACAACAGTACCGATGATCGATGCGGCGAGGCCCGCCGGACGGCCCTGAATCGCCCGTGCGGGGCTGCCGAGCTCCTGAGTGAAAAAGTCCAGGTTGAACGCCGAGAACCCATTCATGATTACGTACAGAATGATGATCAACAGCGGGACCACAACCAGCAGGGTCATCAGGACCGTGCCCGCCACAATGACTCTATCGCGCAGGTATCGTGCTCGAAGCGTCATACCGCCCCCTTTGCCATGCTCAGCTTTGTCTGGATGAAACTGGCCAGCAGGTTGATTCCAATGGTAACCACGAAGAGGTAAAACCCAACCGCCATGATGCTCGAATAGTGCAGCGGTTCGACGGCTTCGCGGAACTCGTTGATAATCAGCGACGGCATGGTGGCCGCCGGACCAAAGAGGGTAAACGGCAGACGGTTTCGGTTGCCGATCAACATGGCGAGTGCCATGGTCTCGCCGAGTGCGCGCGCGAGCGAAAGCAGAATTCCCGCGACCACGCCGGTACGCGCGTAGGGCAGAACCGCCTTGCGCATGACCTCCCACCGGGTTGCGCCAAGCGCCCACGCAGCCTCGCGCTGTTCTCGAGGAACCTGCGCGATCGCGTCGCGAGAAAGCGCGACCGTATAGGGCACGATCATGAGGGCGAGGATGAGTGTGGCGGTGGTGATGTTGAACGTGGATGGTTCCCCGATGATCGGAATGATACCCGGTGCATACTGCTCCGCCCAGAGGAAGATGGGCATATAAAACGTGTCGCGCATCCACGGCGCAAAATTGAAGATGGCCCAGAGACCGATCACCACGCTGGGAATGGCGGCAAGAAGATCAACCGTGTAGTTGATGAAGTTTGCCAGCCACCGCGGTGAGTACTCCGAGACAAAAATCGCGACGCCGAGGGCCGGGATGATCGCCAGGGCGAGGGCGGCGAAACTGGTGATCAGCGTTCCAAAGATGAAGGGAAGCGCACCGTGCACCGCAGCAACCGGGTCCCACGTGGTCTCGCGGAGGAAGCTGAGGTATCCGAAGGCGCGGAAGGTGGGGCTCGCCTCGGCGTAAATCACTACGGCCATCGCAATCGCAAGCAGAATGATCGCGCTGCTCAGCGTTACCACCACCGCTTTGAACACCCGGTCACCCGGCCCCCGGTATCGCGCGGCAACCCGCGTCTGCACCCGGTTTGTCGCGATCGCTATATCTGCCATGCACCCTCCTTCGCAAGTCGTCACTCGAGCCTGCGCCGATCATCGCGAAGCTGTGTTAGGTTTTTGTTAGGATCATTCGGCAATGAACGTTTCGCGATTGGAACCGAAGGCAATTCCTTCGGTTCCAATCGCGGTGCTGCCGAAGGAATCGGCAGCATCCGCAGTGGCACGATCGGTTCAGAACCCGTTCGCCCGCACGTCAGCAATCACCGCCTGACCAACGGCCTCACCCTGGAACTTGAGCTGGCTGATCATCTCAACCGCCACCTGCTGGGCTCGTTCGGGAAGGCGCGAAAAACTCAGACTCTCGTTGATGTCCTGACCGTCGGTGACAACCCAGTAGAGGAAGCGGGTCAACTCAACCGCCTGATCGCGGGTGGATATCGCCTGATTGCGATCAAGGTTTTCGTAAACGAGCGCCCACGCGAACCCTGCGACGGGATATCCATCGGGAGCGTCGGTGTTGGTCACCATGATGCGTCCATCGGTGGGGATGGCCACGTTTCCGGCAAGGCTGGTAGCCTCAAGCGACGGCCGGATGGTGTTGCCGGAGCTGTTGATGACCGCACCATAGGCGATGTCGTTGAGGACCGCATAGACCAGGCTGTTGTAACCCAGGGCACCCGGCGTGCTCTGCACAATTCCGGCAACGCCTTCATTTCCGTTTCCACCGCTGCCAACCGGCCAGTTCACCGAGCTGCCAAACCCGATCTGGTCGGCCCAGGTGGGGCTCACCTTGGTGAGGTAGTTGGTCCAGATGTTGGTGGTTCCCGATCCGTCCGAGCGATGGGCAATCGAAATGGGAAGATTCGGCAGGTTGACCCCGGGGTTGAGTGCCGCGATGCGCGGGTCGTTCCAGCGGGTGATCTGACCGAGGAATGCGCCTGCGAGGGTCTCGGGGTTAAACACCAGCTGCTGAGTGATGCCGGGCAGGTTGTAGGTGGGAACCACGTCACCGAGGGTGATCGGCAAGTTGAACGCAAGGCCGCCGGTATTCTGACGAGCCAGATCCATGTTGGCATCGTTCAGATGCGCTTCCGTCGCACCGAACATGATGGTCTGCTCCATGAATTGACGCACGCCACCGCCGGAACCAATCGACTGATAGTTAATCGTAACCGCACCGCGGGTGAGGTCGCGATACTCGTCGGCCCACGCCGTGATCAGCGGTGCGGGGAAGCTTGCACCGGCACCGAGCAGCTCAACGCGGGCGCGGGGGGCGGCACCGCCGGCTGCGGCACCTTCGGTCTGTCCGCCGGCGAATCCAAAGGTCGCTACTGCCAGTACCAGCGCGACTACTGCGATTATTCGACTCATGTTTCTCATAAGAGTCCTCCTTGAAGGTTTTCTGCGACACCGTCGCATATGAACACCAGCACCCTGCATGTGCTCGGTGAGTCTTTCGTGAGATTCGTGTTAGATTCTGGTTAAGATTCGCTGGGGGTAATCATGGGCGGAACAAAGGCTGGAGGCAGAGTTGTGGTGCACGTACTGCTTGGGCTGGGTGCGGTCATTCTGGCGGCGGCACTATTGGGGCCGCGGCTGCGCTTCCGCCCCGCAGGCGAGCCACCGGAGGTGACGCGCGATCCGGTAGCGCTCGAACGGTGGATTGCCGAACGCGAAGCCGCCTTCGACGACATCATCCCCGGGGCCGAAAAGGCAATCCGCTGGGCTGACCCGCAGAACCCACGACGCACCAACTACGCCGTGGTCTACATTCACGGCTTCTCGGCGAGCCGCCGGGAAATCTATCCCTTTCCGCAGCTCGTCGCAGACGCCCTGGGAGCCAACAGCTTCTGGACCCGCCTCACCGGCCACGGTCGCGCCGATCTTGACGCCATGGGCCGGATGGAGTCTGCCGACTGGTACACCGATGCCCTCGAGGCGCTCGCCGTGGGCGAGGCGATCGGCGAGCGGGTGATTCTGGTCGCCACCAGCACCGGTGTGACGCTTGCGACGGTACTGGTGGAGCAGTTTCCCGAGCGCGTCCACGCGCTGGTAGCAGTGAGCCCCAACTACGGACCGGCAAACCGCGCCGCGTGGATCACCGTGGCGCCGTGGGGCGAGCAGATTGGCGCGCGGATCATGGGCCCCTACCGCAGCTGGCGGCCCCAGAATGAGATGCACGGTCGATACTGGACCACCCGCTATCCCAGCCGCGCCATCCCCGTGATGATGAGCCTGGTGGCGTACGGCCGGCGTATCCGTCATCAGCGCCTTCCGGTGCCGATGATCCAGTTCTCCGCACCGGGTGACACCGTGATCGAGTACGACTGGTCGATCCGCGTCTACGAGCGGTGGGGAAGCCGCCTCTCCCCTGCTCCACCCAAGGAGCTGGTCATCGTAGACGACGCCACCGACCCCGGCCAGCACGTGATCACTGGCGAAATCCGCTCGCCCGAGAACACCGAGCGCCTCGCCTCACTCGCGTTGCGGTTTCTGCAATCGCTGGAATGAGAACGGGAGCCGAGTGAGTCGGGTCCGATTCCGCGCTCATGGCCGGGGCAGTGCTCACGAGTAGAGCGTCCGCACCGCCTCATCCTCCTCTTCGTGGGCAAACTGGTTGGTGAAGAGGCGGTAGTAACGTCCGCGCTTGGCGATGAGCTCGGCGTGGGTGCCGTCTTCCACAATCCGGCCTGAGTCGATCACCAGGATTCGATCCGCCCGGCGAATGGTCGACAGCCGGTGAGCAATCACAAAACTGGTCCGGCCGCGCAGCAGGGTCCCGATTGCTTCCTGAATGAGGCGCTCTGCTTCGGAGTCTATCGAGCTGGTGGCCTCGTCAAGCACAAAGAAGACCGGGTCGGCGAGAATGGCGCGCGCAAAGCTCACCAGTTGCTTCTCCCCAACACTCAGGAGATTGCCCCCCTCACCCACTTCGGTGTCGTAGCCGCGATCCAACCGCGCGATGAGCGAAGCCGCGCCAACGTGGGCGGCAGCTTGCTCTACCTCGGCATCGGTTGCGTCGAGTCTGCCGTAGCGGATGTTCTCGCGCACCGTACCGCTGAACAGATGCGGATGCTGAAGCACATAGCCCAGGTCCCGGTAGTGCTGCAACAGCCCGCGGTCGCGGTAGTCGGCCCCGTCTACCAGAATCGTTCCCGACGTTGGTTCGTAGAAGCGACAGAGCAGGTTCACGATGGTTGTCTTGCCGCTGCCGGTCTCGCCCACGAGGGCGACGCTGGTTCCCGGTTCCACCACCAGATTGAATCCGGAGAGCACGGTCTCGCCACCGCGATACGTGAACGTCACGTCGCGAAACTCGACCCCTCCGCGGGAACGGGTCCAGTTTTCCGGGTGTGGATCGAATACATCGCCATATTTCGCACGGACCTCGGGCGGATCGACGATCTCGGGCTGCGTTTCGATCATATCCATCACCCGCTCCGCGGCAGCCTGCGCGCTCTGGAACTCGGTGAGCACCCGCGCGAGCTCGCGCACCGGATCAAAGAACTGCACCGTATAGCTGACAAAGGCCACCAGCACCCCAAAGCTCACCGCGCCGGAGAGCACTCCGCTTCCCCCAACCGCCACCACCAGGCCGGTTCCCACGCTTCCGATCGCGAGCACCACGGGAACGTAGAGGCTCTGAACCACCGCCGTGCGAATCGAGTGGCGCCGCATCGCGCCGGTGATCCCCTGGAACTCAGCGAGGTTGGCGTTCTCGCGCACCAGCGCTTTGGTGGTCTGGGCGCCGAGGATCGCCTCGTTAATGGCGGCGGTGATGCGCGAATTGGTGCGGCGCACGATCCGTTGGTTCTTCAGAATCCGCTGCTGAAAGAGGTAACTGAAGATTACCAGCGGCGGCACCACAAGCAGTACCACCAGGGCCAGCCGCCAGTTCATCACCAGCATGAAAACCGCGATGGCGAGCATGGTAGTAGTTCCCCACATCAGGTCTACCAACCCCCACGAGATGGTCTCTCCCAGCCGTTCGGTGTCGCTGGTCATCCGGGTCATGATCCAACCGGCAGGGGTGGAGTCGTAGTAGTGCAACGACAGTTCCTGAAGCCGACGGAAGCCGCGCCGGCGAAGATCGTAGCAGAGCCCAACCTCCACCGCTCCGGCGATTGCAATGAAGAGCCAGATCAGGCTGGCCTGCACCACGACCATGCCAGCGTAGACGGCGGCAAATGTTCCAAGGCCTTCGGCGCTTCGGGGTACGATGAAGGTATCCACCGCGTAGCGAGTCAGGGCCGGGAAGGCTGCATCAATCACGGCAATCACGATCATGATCGCGATAATCGCCGACAGGTGGGTGCGGTACGGTCGGGCGTAGCCGAGGAGCTTCCGCCAGATGCCGTAGTCAATTCGACGGCTATAGGTTTTTTCTTCAAAGGCGTTCATGTGGTTC
This sequence comes from Spirochaetaceae bacterium, assembly GCA_007693485.1. Classification (GTDB taxonomy): domain Bacteria; phylum Spirochaetota; class Spirochaetia; order DSM-27196; family PWMO01; genus PWMO01. The sequence goes on along the minus strand of REDM01000098.1, from coordinate 16,496 downwards.
GTCTCCTGCGTGGAGCAACTCCTGCTCCAGGTCGTCGTGTCGCTCGCGCTGCATGGTCCAGAGCCTCCGGTACATTCCCTCCTGGGCGAGTAGCTCGTCGTGACCTCCCGTCTGCGCAATCCGACCTTCATTCAGAACCAGGATCAGATCCGCCTGGGACAGCGTCGTCAGTCGGTGACTGATGATGAAGGTGGTAGCGTCCCCACGCGCCACCGACAGGGCGCGACGAATGCGCGCATCGGTCTCGGTGTCAACCGCACTCAGGCTGTCGTCAAACACCAGAATCGGCGGCATCTGCAGCAACGCCCGGGCGATGGCAACGCGCTGTTTCTGCCCACCGGAGAGCGTCACCCCGCGTTCGCCAACCAGGGTTTCGTAGCCGCGGTCGAAGCTCTCGATCACGTCGTGGATGGACGCGGTCTTCGCCGCACGGTGCACGTCGTTTGGCAATGCGTTCTCCCGCGCGAGCGCGATGTTCTCACCCACCGTTCGGGCGAAAAGAAACGGCTCCTGCAGCACCAGCCCCACGTGGCGACGGATCCAGCGCTTGCGAATACGGTTGAGCTCTACCCCGTCCACGCGAATCGAGCCGCTGTGATATTCATGCATCCGCGACAGCAGGTGCATCAGCGTTGACTTGCCCGATCCGGTTGGCCCCAGGATGGCGACCGTCATCCCTGGTTCAACCGTGAAGGTCACGTCCTGCAGAATGACGCGATCACCGTGCGAGAAGCAGACCCGGTCAAACTCGATGCGTCCGCGAATGGGCGGCTCCAGCGAATCCGGTGCATCGGCCTCGCGAGGAACCGCGAGGATCTCTGCCAGGCGCGACAGCGCCACCGACATCCGACCCATATCGGCCAGAACGCGACCCATCTGACGAATCGGAAAGAGCAGCATGGTCACCACGGTCACAAAGAGCAGCACCGTACCGATGGTGATCTGCCCCGCGATGGCGAGCAGCGCTCCGTACACCACAATCACGCCAATCTGCCCCACGCAGAGCATTCCGCTCAGACTCCAGTAGGTCGCCATCTGGCGGATTAATCGGTAGACCAGCGTGCGATACTCCGTGTTGTGCTGGTCAAACCGATCTGCCTCAAACCGTTGGCGGCCGAATGCGCGCACCACCCGCACACCGGTAAGGCTCTCCTGCAGCGCCGTTGAGAGCCGGGCTTCGGACTCATCAACGGTTCGAAACGTTCGCTCGATCCGCCGAAAGAACAGCAGCGAGAAGGCAAATACCAGTGGCACGATCGCAAGACTTACGGTAGCAAATCGAGGATCGATGGCAAACAGAATGGGCACTGCGATCGCGATCATGAATGCGGCGCGGCCCACCTCCACGAACTGGATCGCCATGAACCGACGAACCGTTTCCACATCCGAGGTGCAGCGCTGAATCAGATCGCCCGCGGAGCTGTGGGCGTGGTAGTCGTAGCTGAGGTTCTGGATGTGATCGTAGAGCCGCTCACGCAGACGCAGGGCCAGCGATTCGCTCGCACCGGCGGCGAGCCGTCCGTGCAGAAAGCTGAACGCACCCGCCACCAACGCGACTGCGACAATTGCCGCAGCAACAAACGGCAGACGGTCACGCAAGGTTGCCGTGCCGCCGAGGGCGGCGACCAGGCGAACAACAGCCGCCGGCGCATCGATTGGCTCGTTGCCAATCACGTGGTCGACGGCAAACCGGACGAGAAGTGGCGGCAGATAGCCCACCACGGCCTCCAACCCCACGAAGAGAACCGCAGAGCCGTACATGAGACGACTGCCCTTCAGGGCATCATTGAGAACACGGGTAGCACGCATGCCGGAAAAATCCTATGAATCGCGTCCATCGAGCGAACGCAAAAGACGGGTGAAGCCGTAGCCGGGCCAACAAAAACCCGGATGACGTATCGGAGGGGAAGTTACCTGAACGAAGAACCGGCATAGCCGGCAGACGAAGGAACTACAGTGCAGGAACGTCCCGATACACGGCACAGGAAGATGCCACCTGAGGCGGCACAATGACAGCGCGATTCTTTCTGATCTCCATTGTACCTCTCCGTATCGGAATATTGTGATGGAGAATATAAATGACGTACAACAACGTGTCAATACGCTGGTGGATCCGCCGCGTACGTCTGCGCAAATACCGGGCGGCAGCAGCCGCCTACACCAGCTTCTTGCGAATGCGCCCCGAGATCGCGTCGATGATGGTGACGGTCACAATCAGCACAATCACAATGATCATCGCTCGAGGCCACGCACGCGTACGGATGGCAAAGATCAGCGGCGCACCGATTCCGCCGGCACCCACCAGTCCCAGGGTTGCCGCGGCGCGCATGTTGATCTCAAAGCGGTAGAGGGTGTAGCTGGTCAGCTCCGGACTCACCTGCGGCAGAATGGCGCGAAAGAGAATCTCGAAGGGGCTGCCCCCGCACGACTCGAGCGCTTCCTTCACCCCCATGTCCATGCTTTCGATTGCCTCGCTGAAGAGCTTTCCGAGCATCCCGATTGAGTGAATTCCCAGCGCGAGAATTCCCGCCGGAGCACCCGGTCCCACGATGCTGATAAAGATCAGCGCCAGGATCAACTCCGGGAAGGTGCGGATCATCGTAACCAGAAACTTGCCGACCTTGGATACCTTCTCGCCAACGATGTTCTGAGCCGCGAGCAGTGCGAAGGGAATCGACAGAAACGCCGATGCAAAAGTGCCCGCGATAGCAATCGCAATGGTTTCCAGCACCGCGTAGGGTAGCCCATCGACCGTCCAGGTGCGCAGGTAGACGGTGTCGGGGTGAAGAAAGGCCCGGCCCATCGCCTGCATGGTCCCCGGCGCGGTCTGCATGATGCCTTTGTACTCGATGCCCAGAAAGCCCCAGATCAGCAGAAGAAGGACTCCCCCGTAGTTCACGACCCGATAGAGGATCTTCCACGGATCGATTGGCTTGGCAACGACAATCCGTTCAATTTGCGCGTCCATCCTACACCAGCCTCTTGCGGATCGAGCTGCTGACCAGATCGATCGCCAGCACCACGAAGAACGAAATCATGATGATAACGCCCACTCGGTCAAACCGACGGAACGCGAGCGCCTGCTCAAAGGTCTGTCCGATACCACCCGCACCCACGTAGCCGAGCACCGCGGCGGCACGAACGTTCACCTCGAATCCGTAGAGCGTATAGGACATGTATTGTGGAAGGATCTGCGGCAGCACGGCGTAGCGCAGGATATTCATCTTGTTGGCGCCGAGCGACATCAGCGCCTCTACCTGGCCGTAGTCGATCGACTCGATCGACTCGAAGGTCAGTTTGGAGATGAGTCCGAAGGTGAAGACCGAAAGCGCCATGACCCCGCTGAATGCGCCAATCCCGAAAATGGCCACGAAGAGTGACGCAAGCACCATTGCTGGGATCGTTCGGAAGATATTGAGAATGAAGCGAAGCGGCTTGCTAATCCACGGTTTTTGCAGAAAATTCTCCGCGGCGAGAACCGCGGTCGGCAATGCCAGCACGGCTCCCCAGAAAGTGCCCACGATCGCCATGCGGATGGTCTCGATCATGGGACTGTAGATGCGCGGAGTGAATGACCAGTCTGGCTCAAGGAACATGCGCCGAAGCAACCGTCCACCGCGTTGAAAGTTAGCCAGAATCCGAAAGACGTTGAACCCGGCAAACCAGGCGCTTCCGACGATGAGCGCGGTCACGCCCAGAATGATCAGGTTACGCCGGAGGTGGTTGGGGCGCGGAACAACGATCGGCTCGTGCGCTCCGGTTGCCGCCTGCGGAGCAATCGCGCTCATACTCGCTCTCCGAGCACCTCGTCGTGGTGGATCGGGCGGCCATACACCTTCTCCATGTCGTTGAAGAACTGCGCCTTGTTCATTCCCTTCATCGGCACGTCATAGACAATCCGGCCGGCACGAATTCCCACAACGCGTGTGGCGTACTTCCAGGCGAGATCAACATGGTGAAGGTTGGCAACCGTAGTGATGCCGTCTTCGGTGTTGATCTGCTTGAGGTAGTCCATTACCTGGATGGTGGTGATGGGATCGAGCGACGCCACCGGCTCATCGGCGAGCATCACCTTGGGCTCCTGCGCGAGCGCACGCGCAATGGCCACGCGCTGCTGCTGGCCACCGGAAAGTTCGCTCGCCCTGGTATGGACCTTTTCCAGGATGTCGACCCGTTGCAGCGCCCGGTAGGCGATCTGTTTGTCTTCCTCCGGGAAGAGCCCGAAGACGGTGCGCCAGGTTGGGTGGTAGGCAACGCGGCCGGAGAGCACGTTATTGAGCACCGACAGTCGCTTCACGATGTTGAAGCCCTGAAAAATCATTCCGATCTCGCGGCGAACCCTGCGCAGCACCTTGCCGTGCACCTTGTTGACCGTGACACCGTCAACCACAACATCGCCGCTGGTGTTATCGATGAGCTGGTTGATCAGCCGCAGGAAGGTTGACTTGCCGGCCCCGGAGAGTCCGATGACGGCGACAAACTCACCGGGCTCGATGGTGATCGAGATATCGGTCAGCGCCTTGACCCCATTGGGGTAGGTCTTGCTGACATTGACAAACTGGATCATGGGCGATTCCTCCGGAGTGACTGCGGCCGAAGTTCGAACACCGCGCATTTTAACGGGTTTCTCATCGATAGTACATATACACACGACAGGACCGGGAGTATAATCTGCCCAACCACAATAAGGAGGAGTGAACAATGAAGAAACGAATCATGTTCGCCCTGGTTTGCCTGGTCACCGTCAGCGCCCTGCTCACCGCAGCCGGCCGCACCGAAGGTACCGCCCCACGCTACGTCAATCCCGAGACGCTGCAGGTGCAGCTGATCCCATCGAGGGATGCCGCATACCTGGACGCGCAGCGACTGCCGATGCAGCAGCTGCTCTCCGCCCAGCTGGGCATGCCGGTGGTTGTCACCGTCGCAACCGACTACAACGCCCTGATCGAAGGCATGGCGTCCGAGCAGATCCACGTGGGGCTTCTGGCCACCACCGCCTACGTGCTTGCCGCGGATGAAGGATTCGCCGAGGCGATCCTCGCGAGCTTGCGGTTTGACGTGGACGACTTCGGGGTACAGCAGCGTCATCTTCCGCTGGTATCCGGGTACAAGGCGCAACTGGTTGCCGGCGTAAACTCCGGTATCCGCAGCGTGGCTGACCTGCGCGGCAAGCGCATCGCCATCGCATCGTTCACCTCCACCAGCGGTTTCGTCTGGCCGGCAAACCTTCTCGCCGACAACGGACTCAACCCGGAAACCGACGTGAACTGGGTAAATGTGGGCGGACACGACAACGCCATTCTTGCCGTCTACAACGGTGAGGTCGATGCGGCGTTTACCTTCAAGGACGCGCGCAGCCTGTTTGACAAGGAAGCCTTTCACGCCGATCTGATGAGCAAGGTGGTTCTGGTAACCGATACCACGGACATCCCGAACGACACCATCTCGGTCATCCCCCGGCTCGATCCCCAGCTGAAGCAGCGAATCGCCGACGCCTTCATGAAGATGATGGAAGATCCCGCCGGCCGAGAGATCATGCAGCGCATCTACAACCACGAAGGCTACGCTCCGGTCTCCGACTCGGAGTACGACCTGGTTCGCACCTACCTGGCGCGCAGCCAGCAATGGACCTTCTGAGTCAATTCTGCGATTGTATCAGGCCCCCGCAACGCGGGGGCTTTTTTCGGGCCGGCTCCCGCAGAAGTTCGCCCCTACAGCCACCCCTTCCTGCGGAAAAACCGGATCATGCCCAGTGCGATCACGGCCATCACTCCCAGCGTGACCGGGTACGCCCACGGCAGCGCGAGTTCGGGCATGAAGACGAAGTTCATCCCGTAGACCCCGGCAACGAAGGTGAGCGGGATGAAGATGGTGGAGATGATGGTGAGCACCTTCATGATGCCGTTCATGCGGTTACTGATGCTCGAGAGGTAGATCTCCATCGTTCCCGACAGCAATTCCTGCAGGCTTTCCAGGATCTCGATGATGTGGATCACATGGTCGTAGAGGTCGCGCAGGAAGACCCGCGTCTCGTCTGAGATTCGCACAACACTCTGGCGAGACAGCCGGGAGATCATTTCGCGGGTGGGCCAGAGCGACCGGCGCAGAAAGATCATCTCGCGCTTGAGCGCCTGAATCACACGCATCTGGTCGGGCTGTGCATCCTGCAACACCGACTCTTCCAGCGGCTCGATTCGCTCCTCGAGCTTTTCCAGCAGCAGGTAGTAGTGGTCAACAATTGAGTCGAGCAGGCAGTAGGCCAGGTAGTCGGCGCCTTTGCGCCGCACGAAACCCTTTCCGGTTCGAATGCGATCGCGGATGGCGTCAAATACATCGCCCGGCTGCTCCTGGAAGGAGATCACCATCCGGTCAGTCAACAAAAGGCTCACCTGCTCCGCCTGAATGGTATCGCCCGCGTGGCGCATCATCTTGACCGTTAAAAACAGATAACCGTCGTACTCTTCCGCCTTTGGGCGCTGATCGGTGTTGACGATGTCTTCCTGCACCAGCGGGTGGATGTCAAACGCTCGACAGATCTGTCCCACCGCAGCGACGTCGTGTACTCCATCAACGTTAAGCCAGGTGACGTGACCGGCTTCCGGCGGTACGCACGCCTGCTCCACCGTCTCAAGTTCGTGCTCCGTGAATTGCTCCGGGTTATAGACAAAGCTCGAGAGGCGAACTCCGTTTCCGGTGCGGTCACCGATGTGGACCGGGGTTCCCGGCGGTAGCCCCGTCTTGTTCCGGCGGGGATGAAGAAGCCTTCGACTGCTTTGTGGCGCCATGGCAACATGATATCAGGACTATCCCCGACTCTCAACGAGGAACGCACGCGCCGATGCGACGATGAAAACGGTATATTCCAGTGGAGTACGGCCCGCCAGGGGCGGTACAACAACCGAAACAGGGAGCAAGAGCGGTGAAGAAACGATACATCCTGATCGGCGGAACCGGCTTCTTTGGAGCCGCCCTTGCGCGGGAACTGCGCGCTCGCGGGCTCACGGTGGTCACCGTCGCGCGCGGGTCGCGGAGCACACGGCGGCAGCCGAACGTACGCCTGGACGTCGTCCGAGCGCCGGAGCTTCTCGGAAGCATCCTCGAACCCGGCGATACCGTTGTCTATCTCGCGGGACTCAGCCCGCTCAAGCGCCCGGTTGGGGGCCGTCGGCGTTACCGCGAGGTGCATCTGACGGGGTTTCGCGCGGCGCTCGCGGCGGCGGAGTCGCGGGGCGTATCCCGCTTCGTCCAGGTGAGCGCACTTGGGGTGCAGTCCGGCTGCGGTGCAGCCTACGGTGAGACCAAAACGCGCGCAACGGAACTGCTGCGCGAGGCCGCTGCGCAGGTTATGCCAAATGGCCCCGCCAGGATAGAGCCGATGGTGGTGGAGCCCTCGGTGCTCTTTGGCGACGGCAGCGAGATCATCCGTACGCTGAAACGTGTGTCGCGGCTGCCGCTGGTTCCGCTTCCGCAGATCGCGGCGCAGATCAGGCCCATACACGTAACCGACGCAGCGCGGAGGCTCGCCGACGCCCTTACGGCTGCACAGATGCCCGGGCGGCTGGAACTCACCGGCCCGGAACTGCTTGCCTTTCACCAGCTGGCAGCCGCCTACCTGGAGCCAAGAGAAACCCGCGTGATGCTCTTGCCTCGCTCGTTGACCCGCCTGCTGGTGTGGCTGGCGTCCCGACTGAAGCTGCCCGGAGCTCCCGCCGAACTCAAGGCGATGCTTGCGCTCGACAACGCCGGATCGCCGCCGTCACAGCCAGAGGAGCTGATCATGTTCAGCCGGTGGGCGTCTGAGAGCAGGCCACGGGGACGGTAGGGAAAAAAGCACAGGCTTTGGAACACTCGAGACTCGTTTCCGTACCCGCGGCGTCGACTGCCCGAAAGACAAGCTCTATCTCACGCCGGAATGAGGTCCGCTGTTCGCTTTCGCACGGCACTCGCAACCGGCTCCCGAGAGAGCAACGCAGCGATACGTCGAGCCGCCCTCTCGGACTCGTCCCGCAGGATGAACGAATGGCGACTGCCCGACGGGTCGAGTTTCATGGCATCGGCGTGCTCCAGAAAGCTGCGGATCTCTTCGATTGCGCGGTCGAGGTTGCCGACTCGGGCCAAACCCGTTTCCTCGGCCATGCGGGCGTTGAGGATCTGCTCGTTCTGACCCGGCTGCGGAAAGGTGAGTACCGGTTTCCGCAGGCAGAGCGCCTCGCTCAGCATCTGGTGACCTGACGGGCCAATGACCGCGCGCGCGGAGCGAAAATCCTCCACGTAGTTCCCGTTGGTCCGCGGGTAGAGACGGAAGTCGTGGTTGGGAAACTGTGTGAGCGCCGCCTCCAGACAGTTTCGAATTGACGCCGAGCCGTAGACCAGAATGTGACTTCCGATCGTATCGGAGGGTGTGCGTAACTCGGGACGGATGAGCGGACCAATATCTCCGTCGAAGAAGCTGCTGGACAGAACGTGGTTTACACCTGGCGGAATCATGAAGCGGTTCATCAGCCTGGCCACCAAACCGGGAACGGAATAGTCGGGCACCCGATCGAGCACCGCCTGATGGCAGAACGACACGACGGGAAGACCGCACTTCACTGCGGCACGGGAGGCAAACGGCTCGTAGTCCGAGATAAGCGCCTCGATACCTTCCCGCTGAAACTGCCGCCGGATTCGATGAACGATACAGGGAATGGCCGCAATCAGCCGGGCGTTCATCAGCAGCGTCCTGCCATACACAATGCGGTGATTCTGCTTGGCCAACTGAAGCACCGGGATGTGATGGAACTCCAGATCGGGAAGCTCCGACCGCAGAAACGCGAGAACCGTTCGCGGTGCCCAGACGACAACCTGGTGATCCCGGCTCAGTTCCCGCGCCAGACAGGCCGAACGCGCCGCGTGACCAAAGCCTTCGCCGTTGATTGCCAGTGCGATCTTCATGCTACTTCACTCCCTGACGCAACCGCGTGCGTCCGTGTGTCTGCCGTCGGCTCCATGGGGAAGCCTCTGAGCAGCCCGATACGGCTGAATACGTAGTCGAGGCTGTCCTCTTTCAGGACCACCCGGTAGAAGGATGTCCCTGTCAGGTTCTGTGCCGATGGATGGCGGCGCAGAGCGTGTCGGTTTCTCAGTGCATTAAACCAGTGCACCAGGTAGATGCGGCCGCCTCGAATCTCGAGGGCGGTCATGCCCCGTTTTCCGAGCACGCAGCCGGAGTTGAAGAGACAGGGAACGACGAAGTCGGCGTTGTAGAGACTTCTGCGCGCAGCTTCGGTGTTTCCCTTCCGGTTGGTGTGAAGCAATTCCTGCTGCAGGCGCTCGATCTCCGTTCGTATCTGAAGGCGGCGTGCTTTCCGTGCGGTCGGATACTCCTGGCAACGCCGTTCGATCTCGAACCGCAGGACGTCCACCTTGGAGAGGGATTCAAACAGCGGTCGATGGGTGTGCCCGATGATGGCAAGCAGCCCGCGGCTTCGCGCGAACTCGTATACTCGCTTTTCGGTTACGAAGCGTTTGCGGCTATTGTGGGCGACGGTTCGGTTCTTGATCTTCAACGGGTTCAGCAGGTACTTGAGGACGTACCCAATCCACCGATTGAACCGCTCATACTTCCACAGCGGCTGGTGTCCGTGCAGCACGAAAAGCCGGTTTCCCTTGTAGGTGAGAATCACCCCCTCACGTGGTTCCTCGGCGCCGAACTGGTCCATGTCACCGAGGTTAGCAAGGTCGTGATTTCCGACGATCCGAACCAGCCGCCCGTCCTGATGAAAGGCGCGGAAGAGCGAATAGAGAGCGCCCCATCGCTCGGCGATCGATCGGCGCGAAAACCGCTGCAGCTCCTCTACATCGCCATTCAAGATCAGCGTGGAGTCGTCGTTATCGTAGCGTCGCGCGAGCACCTCGCAAAACATCTCCCCGTTGTGGAGGAAGTCATCGGTCCAGCCGCCGTCGCCCATGTGAAGGTCGCTGAAGATTACAATGCGCGACTCGTCATCGATGGAAAGCTCTGTTGACGATGCATAGACTCGTTCCAGCGCGCGTTCTCTGCTTGCGGTAGGCCCATTCATGGCAGAAGGATACGTCCGCGTGCGTTAGATAAGGATGAGGACGGGGAGCCTGTTGTGTTAGTTTTTGGTCAGTGGTTCGGGGTGGACGGAGCTACGAGACCTGCAGGGACTCGCCCGCGCCCTACTCCAGCCCCTTGATGGCCTTCTTGAACTCGTCTCCGCGAACCCGCGAAATGCCCGAGTGCGCGACGTCTTCGGTCTCCAGGATTCCGCAGGGGTCATTGAGCACGTGGTCGCGCAGGTACTCCACCACCCGCGGGCGGCAGAATTGCCCCTGGCACCAGCCCATACCGGCGCGGGTTCGGCGTTTGACGGCGTCGGGGCTCGTGACCGGAAGGCCACGCTGCAGGGAGTCAAGAATCTCGGATTCGCTGACCTGTTCGCAGCGGCAGACGATGCGCTCGGGATGCCCCTTGGGAAGGGCAATGCGCTCCTTCAGTTCCGGCGTTGGGACGGCGCGGGTCCCGTAGATGGGACGGCGCGGCGCGTCCACCCAGGAGCAGGTCACGGATAGTCCGGCATCCTTCAGCTGCTTCAGAACCAGCTCCGCGATTGCGGGCGCAGCGGTCAGGCCGGGACTCTGGATGCCGGCTGCGTGGATGATACGGGGGTATCGCGAGCTCGGCTTGATGACGAAATCACCCGAAGCGTCCATGGCGCGCACGCCGGAGAAGGTGCGGATCAGGTGGGCGGGGTCGATGTTGGGGACACTGTGCCTTGCTTCGTGGAAGATCGACGCAAGCGACGAGACGTCGGTTGCGGTGTCCTCGGGATCGGTGTCATTCTGGGCGTCGGGTCCGATCATCAGGTTTCCGTGAACCGTTGAGGTCACCAGAATCCCCTTGCCAAGCGCAGTCGGCATCTGGAACAGCACCGATGTGATCCGCTCGCCGCTGCCCTTTCGAAACAGCAGATACTCGCCCTTGCGGAAACTCAGGTTCACATCACCGTCACCGAGCATCGCCGAAATCGCGCCGCTTCCCGCCCCCGCTGCGTTCACCAGATGCCCGGCGGTGAACGTTACCGTCCGACCCGAAGCGCCCTGCTCGCAGATGACCTGGATCCCACCGTCGGCTCCGCTGTCCGGATCAATCGCCACCACCCGGGTAGACGGGACAAACCGAACTCCCGTCTCCACCGCCTGCTCCATGAGGGCGATGGTCAGCTCGTACGGGCTTGCGATGCCGGCGCCTCTGCACCAGAGCGCGGCGACGACGGCCGGGTTCACTTCGGGCTCCATTGCCCTCACCTGCTCTCCGGTGAGCAGTTCCAGATCGTCGACCCCGTTCTCCTGGCCCTGGGCGAGGATTGCCTCGAGTCCGTGAGCTTCGTCAGGCGTGAAGGCGAGAATCATGCTTCCGGTGGTACGAAACCCGAAGTTGAGCGCCCGGTCCAGTTCTGGATACATCAACCGCCCCGGATAACAGAGTTGGCCTCTCAAGCCGGATTTTTCTGCGTATCCGCCGTGGATGATCCCGCTGTTGGCCTTGGTTGAACCCATGGATACATCGTTTGCCGCCTCGAGCACCACGATCCTGAGGCCGGAACGTCTCGCCCGCCACGCGGTCATGGCTCCCACCACTCCGGCCCCGATGATGATTAAATCCGCCGACAGGTTCATGCGATCGTCTCCTCACCCTGAAGTGTTCGCCCCGTCCTATGCGGCGCAGGCATCACGATAGTACGGAGCGGTACCGTTTCAGACAAGCCCACGGGGAATGTCGGGAGCCCGGAACGGACGCTTCCTTGATCCCCTGGGAAAGTCGGTCTATACTCCCCGGCTATTGCTTTTCACCAAATGGAGGGTAGACATGGAGGCAACACGGGAAAACTGGGGAAGCCGAATCGGGTTTCTTCTGGCTGCGGCAGGATCGGCGGTTGGATTGGGAAACATCTGGCGGTTTCCCTACATGGCGGGCTCCAACGGCGGCAGCGCGTTCATCATCATCTATCTGGCGTTCACCTTCACCATCGGGCTCTGCATCATGATCGCAGAGTTGGCGGTGGGGCGCCGCGCGAAACTGGCAGCAGTCGGCGCGTACAAACACTCCAGCGAGCGCTGGACCTTTGCCGGCGCGCTGGGGGTACTGTCCGGCTTTCTGATCATGGGTTTCTATCCGGTAGTCGGCGGCTGGGCGCTCGCGTACGTGTGGAAGTCTACGACCGGCTTGCTTGCGGATCCCGGTGCCATCGGCGCAGCGTTTGGCGGGTTCATCACGAGCCCGGTGCAGCCCGTAGCCTGGATGCTCGCGTTTCTGGTGCTCAACGTGGTGATCGTGGCGAAAGGAATCGCCGGCGGAATCGAAAAGGCGGGAAAGATCCTGATGCCGTCACTCTTCGTGATGCTGGTGCTGCTGGGGATTCGCAGCATCACGCTTCCCGGCGCAGGCGCGGGACTTGCCTTCCTGTTCCGGCCCGACTTCTCGGCGGTCACCGGAACGACCTTCCTCGCGGCGCTGGGACAGTCGTTCTTCTCACTCAGCCTGGGAATGGGGTGCATGATCACCTACGGCAGCTATCTGAAGAAATCCGAAAAGATTCCGTCCAACGGTCTCATCATTGTGAGCCTGGATACCGGAGTGGCGCTGCTCGCCGGGCTGGCCATCTTCCCCGCCCTGTTCGCCTTCGGCCTGGAGCCCGCGGCTGGTCCCGGACTGGTGTTCGTGGTGGTTCCCTCCATCTTTGCGCAGATGGGCGGTATCGGCGTCGTTCTCTCGATCATCTTTTTCGTCGCCCTGACGGTGGCGGCCCTGACCTCGTCGGTCTCGCTCTTTGAGGTGGTGGTTGCCTACCTGATCGACCAGAAGCAGATCCCCCGTATTCGGGCGGTAATCGGAAGCGGCGTGGTCATGGCGATCATGGGCGCGCTCGCATCGCTCTCTCTGGGAGTGATGTCCGGCACCCCGATTCCCTTACTCGGCGTAGGTGCCTTCGATCTCTTCGACATCCTCACCGACAAGATCTTCCTTGCGATCGGCGGTCTGCTGCTTGCAGTATTCGTTGGTTGGGTGATCAGGAAGGACGATCTGCGGGCGGAACTCACCAACGACGGCGCCCATACGTTCGGCGGCTTCACGCTCTGGTACCACGCCGTGAAGTACGTGATCCCTGTCGCCATTGCGGTGGTCGCCGTTGTGGGGATCATCTCGATCGAGCAGACGGCCCTGATGCTTCTGGGGCTTCTGGTGATCGCGGTCTTTGCACTATTCTCGCGCCGGTTCTGACGGAGCGGCCGAAGACGATGTCGGGCGATGCGGCCGCGGCGAGTTCGCTGCGGCTGCAACGGCACCGGCTCACACAAATTTTCGCCGTTTTTGAAGCACCGTGACATTTCCCCCCGTATTACCTGTTGGAACAGAGGTGCCCATACGGTATACTACGGGAGGAAGGAATGCAGGCTGTGGAATGGATCGACGAACTGGAAAACACACTCTCTGATGCAGTGGAGGTCAAGAACCGCGAGGCCCTTCATCGCTACGTGGTTCAGGTAGCTGATCGCTTCACCGGGCCAGAAGAGAGCAGTCGCATGATTCCTACGATTCTTTCAGAGATTCGTGACATCAAAGCGGAAAGCCTCGTCATCCAGGGAGAGATCCGCGAGATCAACGAAGAGATTCGCGCCATTAACGGCCGCCTTGAAGCGTTCGACCAGCGGTTCGAGGCGATGGACGAACGCTTCGGAGAGATGAACCGCCAAATGGACAAGCGCTTCGCGGAGCTCATCCACCAGATGGATAAGCGCTTCGAGGACATGAGCCACCAGATGGACAAGCGCTTCGACGACATGAATCACCAGATGAATAAGCGGTTCGAAGCAGCGGACAAACGCTTCGAGGACTTGAACCACCAGATGGACAAGCGGTTCGAAGCAACGGACAAACGCTTCGAGGACTTGAACCTCCAGATGGACAGCCGCCACGGGGAACTGGTGCAACAGATTGATAGAAGAAATCAGGAGCTGATCCAGCAGCTGAACGACCGGTTTCGTGAGATGCAGCATCACAGCGATAAGCGATTCGAAGACTTGAATGCCCGGTTCAACGGCAATCAGGTGATGATGGCGCTTGGGTTCACGGTGCTCGCCACCATGATGACGGTCATCCGGCTATTTGGGTGATGGTGGCTTGGAGCGTGACCGCACAAAGCAGACGCGGCCGTCAGTCTTGCGACGCTCCGTTCAGTTTCTCTATTGCCTCCAGCGCCTGCTTCGCATCGCCACTCGGAACAAAAACGTGATCATGGTAGTAGCCCGCAACGACGTTGGCGCTGATGTTCCGTTCCGCGAGTCGGGAGGAAACGGCGGCAGTCAGCCCTACCGCCTCAAGGCTGGAGTGAACGCTCAGAGTGATCCTGCGGAACAGCCCATCGTACGGCAGGTGAAGACGGTCCGCGGTATCCCGCCGAAGGATGAGCGTCACCCCTTCCCGTTCGCGGATCATCGCCCACGCGTCACGGAGTAAACCTGCGTCGTCTTCACTCTGGATCGAGCAAAACACGTAGTCTTCTGGATCGAGTTCGGGGTTCAGTGACTGCAGAAGTATAGCCAGGTTCCGTTCTCCAGACATTTCCAGCCCTCCCCCACGTAGTGTACGTGCATGAGGATAGCTACACCAGCCCCGAGCTGAGCAGAAAGATCGCGCCGCCGTGCGTGATCGTCGCCGACAGAACCCCGTATCGCTCGCCAACGAGACCCGCGATGATCCCTTCCCACAGCGTGAACAGCAAAAGAGGCACGCCCACGGAGCTGACGGTGGTTGCCAGAAAGACGTGGCACAGCGCGAATACCAGTCCCGACTGAACGCCCGGAGTGATCCAGCCCACACGCCCGGCGGTTCCCCGGCGTGCTGCCCGATCACCCGTTCGCTCGGCATGGCGCCGCTTCAACCCCTCAAGGACGTATCCACGAAACAGCAGCTCTTCCAGCAGATTGCCCAGCATGGCGAATACCAGGATCGCCGGGAGCAGCCGCGCCGCAACGGCGCCACCGCGCATTTCCAGCGGCACCAGCAGACGGTACAGCGCGATAAACGGCAGCACCACCGCGACGAAACCGGCCAGCCCCGCGGACACCGCCGGAACCGTTGAGCCACGAAACCACGCGATGTCTGTGCGGTTTTCTGCATCGGCGAAGGAGAGACCGCCGGTCAGCGCGGCCGCGCTGATCCCGAAGAGCACCAGAAACCACGGGTCATCAGAGAGCCGGATCCAGAAGACACCGCGATAGGCACCAAAGCTCCAGAGACCCAAGGGCGTCAGCGCGTCGCGCAAGAGTACAAAAACCAGCAGATAGAGCGCAACCCGCGCTGCGGCGTTGGGGCGGGCCAGAACCAGCACCGCACCTACCAGCGCAAGCCCGGGCAGCACACGAACGAGATACGCTGACATGATCGATAGTGTTTCCATGCGCGCGAATCTACCGGAAACCTTGCGAAAGTTCTCGGACAGATGTACGATAGTGAACAGATGTCCGACACCGATCCCCGCGTTGAGCGAACACGCGCACAGCTCGCTCAATCCGCTTCGCAACTCCTCGTGTCCGAGGGGTGGGAGGCGATGTCCGTTGCTGCCGTCTGCGCTCGCGCCCGCGTCAGCCGCTCTACCTTCTATCTCCAGTTCCGGCAGCCGTGGGAGCCCGTTGTCGAACACCTGACGTCCCTTTTTCGAAGCGAATACCCAACACTGATTGAAGGCCGCTCGGCGCTCGATCCGGATTCCTTGCTGCTCAACGGGCATCCGTTAAGCTATTCGTTCTTCGAGCACGTCGAGCGCCACGAGGATCTCTACCGCCGGATCTTTGGGCACGTGGACGGCGCCCCGGTGTGTCGACAGCTCACCGCACGGATTGCGGACCTCTCGCGGCTCTACCACGAAGCGCTTCGAGCGATCAGCAGTGAGCCGATCGATCCCGATCTGATCGCCGGGTATCTCGCAGGTGCTCTCGTGGAGGTTGGGGGGCGGTGGATTATCTCGCAGCCGCGCCGATCGGCCACCGCCATGGCGTACTGGTTCTCGCAGATGGCCGCGCCGGGGCTGCTCCAGATGATGGGGCTTGGTTCGCTGCTCGAGGGGTAACGCGAGGCGGGCGGCAGAAATGTGCCCTAACCGTCAGATTGCATGCCGCACCGCCTTCGTTCAGTGAAGCGGTCCAAGCTCGCGAATTATCTTGTCATAGCCTGAAAACGGTAATCGCGTGCGGCGCACTTCACGCAGCCCCCGTGACTGGTAGAGGAGCTGTGCCCGGGCCTGGTTTTCATCTGAACCGGTGTAAAGCCGCAGGAAACGGTATCCCCTTTCACGAACCACGGAAATGAGATGATCCAGCAGGTTCTTGCCCACCCCCTGACCTCGCGCCTCTGGATTGACGCAGAACCAGCTCACCCACCGGGCATCGGCCTGGTCTTCTGTGCGCGCGTAAAGTCCAATCGTCCCGCGCAC
>REDM01000288.1 GCA_007693485.1 Spirochaetaceae bacterium | reverse complement strand
CGCGCCTGGAGCAGGAGCTGAAGGATCTCGGCATGACCTTTGTCGAGGTTGATTTTGCGGCGTTCCAGAGTCTCGCCACCAACGCCGTGCGGCAGACGTTAACGGCGGAGCAGCTTGCGATGTACGAACGGATCGTGAATACTCGATAACAGAAACTGGTTCATGGGACGGCGTGCCACGGTACGCCGTCTCCTCATGACACACTGCGGAGTGACCATGATCACAAAGTTGGTAGATAGAGTGCTGACCGTCGGTGCGCTGCTGAGCTTCACTGTCATGATTGCGGTGGTGCTCCTGCAGATTCTCGCCCGATACGCGCTGCCGTTTCGCGTTCACTGGACCGAAGAGGCCGCGCGCTTCTCGTTTCTCTACACCGTGGCATTCGCCTCGGGACTCGCCATGAAGAACAAGGCGTTCGTGAACGTTGACCTGCTTCCCATCTCTCTTCGGGGAACCGCGCGGATCGTCCTGGAACTCTTCATCGATGCAGTCACACTCGCCTTCCTGACGGTGCTCTTTCTGCACGCGCGGCGGTTTGTCGCAATCGGGGCACGGCAGACGTCATCGTCGCTGCGCATCCCCATGAACAATCTGTTCTTCATCACGATAGTAATCGCGGTTGGGATGGCCTTTTTCGTGGTCGTACGGATGATTCAAACCGTTCGAAATCGCGAGGTGGTCCAGGCCGGCGGTGATCGCACAATCGGCGAGGCTGTGGTCGTCGATCAGAACGCAGTTCATGAGATCGAAGAGATCATTCACTCGTCCAACTGGCAACCGGACTGACAGCCCCCTGGATAAGGAAGCCCCCGTATGATCTGGATTCTTTTTGCGGTTTTTGTGCTGACGATGGCCCTCGGTTTTCCCATTGCCGTCTCGCTGGGGGTCTCCGCGCTGTCGTACCTGGTGTTCAGTGATATCCCGCTGATCATTATCCCACAGCGGCTCTACTCCGGTATGGACGTCTTTGTTCTGCTGAGTGTGCCCGGATTCATCCTCGCCGGTAACCTGATGAACGGTGGCGGCATCACGCGCAAGATCGTTGGCTTCGCGAACTCGGTGGTGGGTCACATTCGGGGAGGGCTGGGTCTGGCCAATATCGTTGGCTCGATGATCTTCGCCGGAATCTCCGGTACCGCGGTGGCCGACTCCGCGAGCCTTGGGGCGGTGCTGATTCCCGCCATGAAAGACGAGGGGTACGAGAGTGGTTTCTCGTGCGCGGTTACCGCGTCCTCTTCTACCATCGGCCCCATCATACCGCCGAGTCTGCCCATGATCATCGCCGGTACCATGACCGGGTTGAGCGTGGGCCGGCTCTTCATTGCGGGCGCCGTCCCGGGCCTTCTCCTGGGGTTTGGCCTGATGGGCGTATCGTATTTCATCTCGGTCCGGCGCGGCCACCCGAAAGGCCAGTGGACCGGTTTTCGGGCAATTGGAAAGAACTTTCTCAGCGCGTTCTGGGCATTGTTAATGACCTTCATCATTCTCTTCGGAATAGTCGGGGGAGTGTTCACGCCCACCGAGGCGTCGATCGTTGCGGCTGCGTACGCGCTGGTGGTAGGACTCTTCATCTACAAAGGACTCAAACTCCGCGACCTGCCGCGGATCCTGCTCGACAGCGCGGTTACCACCGCCTCGATCATGGTGCTGGTGGGATTGGCAAACCTGTTCGCGTGGATTCTGATCAGCGAAGGGGTACCTCAGATGGTGGCGAGTGGTATACTCTCGTTGACCACCAACCGATTCCTGGTGCTTCTGCTCATCAACGTCCTGCTGCTCTTCGTGGGAACCTTCATGGAGACAATCTCCGCCCTGTTGATTCTGTTCCCCGTGCTCCTTCGACTGACCACGGAGCTGGGTATCGACCCGATTCACTTCGCCATCATCGCGGTGCTCAATCTCATGATCGGACTTACGACGCCGCCGATGGGTGTCTGTCTGTTTGTCTGTTCCGCAATCGGAAAAATCTCGCTGTTCGAGATCAGCAAGGCGATCGTGCCCTTTCTGCTCGTCAGTATTGGAGTACTCATGCTCGTAACCTATGTGCCGCAGATTTCACTCTTTCTGCCCAACCTGTTATTTGGAGTTCGGTAAATGAAAGCCTACTACCTGACCCAGGCGCAGCGCGTCGAGGCCCGTGACGCCGACGCGCCGCAGCCGGCGGCGGGCCAGGTGCTTATCGCCATTCGCCGCGTAGGGATCTGCGGGTCCGATATCGAGTATTTCCGCCACTTCAAGTGCGGCGCCTTCATCGCCAAGCGCCCCTTCGTGCTCGGACACGAGTTTGCCGGGGTGGTGGCGGGAGCTGGAAGCGGGGTGACCGCCGTAAAGGAAGGGGACCGGATCGGAGTGGACCCGGCAATGCCGTGCGGTGAGTGCGATTTCTGCCGCACGGGACGGTACAACCTGTGCCGCAATATGCGCTTCATGGGCTCGGCAAGCGTCGATCCCCACATGGACGGCGGAATGCGCGAGTTTGTGGTCATGCCTGAGCGCAACTGCCTGCCCCTGCCGGATTCCCTGTCGTGGGAGGAGGCCGCGGCTCTGGAGCCGCTCACCATCGCCCTGCACGCATGCGCGCGCGCCGGCTCGGTGGTGGGGAAATCCGCATTGATTCTTGGTGGGGGAACCATCGGTCAGCTGGTCCTGCTGACGCTGAGGGCCTTTGGGGTGGGCACGGTCACCGTGGGTGACCCCGTAGCGGAGCGGCGGGCTCAGGCGCTTGCGCTCGGCGCGACTCACGCGTTTGACCCCACCTCCCAGGACGTTCCCGGTGAGATGGAGCTGGTCTTTGAGGCGTCCGGAGCTCCCGCTGCGGTCACCGCCGCAGTCCACGCGGCGCGCCGTGGCGGAACGGTGGTCTACATCGGAACAATTACGCGGGACGTTGCGATGCCGGTCAACCTGATCATGGTGAAGGAGCTGAACGTACTCGGCTCGTTCCGTACCGCGCATCAGTTTCCCGTCGCCCTGAACCTGATGTCGGACCGACGGATCGACGTACGGCCCATCATTACTCACCGTTTTCCCATTGCCGATGTGAATCAGGCCTTCGCGGTTACGGCACTGCCCGAGGCGGTGAAGGTACAGCTGACGGTAGGCGAGTAGGGGCGACCCGGGGTCAGCAGGATTCGCGCAGGATCATGCGGGTTGGGATTCGCACGTGCCGGTACGGAGGAGCCTGCCCACCCGTAGCGATTCGCTCCAGCATGAGCGTGGCTGCGGTTCGACCGAGCTCTTCCGTCTGCTGTGCAATGACCGACAGCCGTGGAGACGCCATCGTCGCCCATACACCGTCGTCAAAGGCAATGACGGCAAGCCGGTCCGGCACCGAAATACGGTGCTCGATGATGTAGCGATACCCTCCTGTCGTCATGAGGTCGTTGGTGATGAAGAGCGCCGTGATGTCGGTGTTGTTCAGGAGATGGCCGGTGAACGCGTAGCCGGACTCCGGAGTACCGGTTCCGTACGTGATGTACCGCTCGTTTTTCGGTATTCCATGGTCGCGCAGCGCTTCACGGTAGCCCGTCAACCGTTCATCAGTCGTGGAGATGCCAAGGAAGCTCACAATGATGCCAATTTTGCGGTGACCGCTGCGGATGAGGTGACTGATGCCTTCGTACGCTCCCTCCCGGTTTGTCGATACGACCGAATCCCCGCGAACCATGGAAGGCTGCCGGTCCACGAACACCAGCGGTACTTCGGACGGCAGAATTTCTTCCAGGTATCGATGGTCGTCCGTAGTGGGGACGATGATTAACCCTGCAATCAACTGGTCTCTCAGGAAGCGAATCTGCCGCTGCTCGGTTTGGACCTGCTCGTTGGAGTTCACAAGGACCAGTTGCCAGTCCTGTTCGCTCAGTTCGCTCTCGATGCCGCGGGCAACCGCCAGAAAGAAGTCCGTGGTAAGACTTGCGACCACAAAGGCGATTACTCTGCTCTGACCGACTCGGAGGTTGCGAGCGAGCACGTTGACGCGGTAGTCGAGCGCGGCGATGGCTTCCTCAACGCGCGCCCGGGTCGCAGGGCAGACTTTTCGACTTCCGTTTATCACGTGCGATACAGTCGCTGAGGATACTCCTGCTCGACGGGCGACGTCTATGATGCTCGGTCGACCTTTCTTCATGGCGTAAACGATTACCTTTGGTTTGCTTCAACGCACGCGAATCTGTGTCCTTCTTGATCTTGGGTACCACGACTCCGGCTCCGTGTCAAGAAATATCTCTGTAGAAAACAGTAATCAATGTGGACAAGGGTGTGCAGGTCGAAAAAAAATTGACAGCTGCAATGGGCCGTGGTACGATCCGGTAAATCGATTACGCATGAGTGCCGGACTCGCCGGTGTGGAGCGTAGATCGAGGCACCCTTGAGGGTGCTGACACAAAAACGACGAGGAACTCGTCGGCTGGAGGTATGTAGATGAAACGACTGATGGTAGTTGCGCTCTGTCTGATGGTGGCAGCCGCAACCGTGTTCGCAGGTGGTCAGCAGGCCGCTCGCACCGCCGATCGGCCGGTATCGGTTGCCGCGACCTTTGGAGACCTGGGAAACCCCTTCTTTTTCACCATGGGCCGGGGAGTTGAGGATGCCGCACGTCGGCTCGGTGGTCCCGATGCCCGCGTGACGATTGTGTCCAGCGGCTACGATCTCAACACCCAAGTTGGCCAGATCGAGAACTTCATCGCAGGGGGCGTTGACATCATCATCCTCAATGCAGCCGATTCGCGTGGAATCGCTCCCGCGGTTCGCCGTGCTCGCGAAGCGGGCATCATCGTCATTGCTGCCGACGTTGGTGCCGAGGGTGGCGTAAATGCAACCGTAACGTCCAACAACGTGCAGGCAGGCGAACAGGCTGCGCAGTACATCGTCGACCGCCTCGGCGGACAGGGAAACGTGATCATCATCAATGGACCCCCGGTCAGCGCAGTCATTGACCGTGTGAACGGCGCGAAGAGCGTTTTCGCCCAGCACCCCGGCATCACGATTCTGTCCGACGGCCAGAACGCCGGTGGAAACCGTGAAGGTGGTCTGCGCGTCATGACCGACCTCCTTACCGCCTTCCCGCGCATTGACGCAGTCTTCGGAATCAACGACCCAACCGCCATCGGCGCCGAGCTGGCGATTCGACAGGCGGGCCGCCAGAGCCAGATGTTCGTGGTTGGTGTTGACGGAGCTCCAGATGCCGAAGTCGCGCTGCGCGATGCAAACAGCATCTTCGCATCGACTCCTTCCCAGGATCCCTATGCGATGGCAGTTCGCGCGGTAGAAGTGGCATTCGACATCAAAGCCGGCCGCGAGCCCGCCGACACCACTATCCTGATTCCGACGACCCTGATCACCCGTCAGAATGTTGATCAGTACGAAGGATGGA
>REDM01000287.1 GCA_007693485.1 Spirochaetaceae bacterium | reverse complement strand
CATTGTCAGCGAGGAGTGGTTGCGGGCTCGGGGGGATGTGAATTCGTTGCCGGTGGGGGTGGAGCGGGAATTCATTGATGACTCGGAGTATCCCATTTCGGTGCCGTGGGATGGGATTCTGGTGGAAGATCCGGATCATCCGGCGGATATTGTGGCGCGGGTCCGGAGGGTGTTGGAGGTTCTGCATGGCGATGATGCCGAGAAGGTGGAGCGGGAGCTCGTGGAGGAGCTGGGCGTCGGGGAGTTGCGTGAGTTTATTGGCTCTCCCTCCGGGTTCTTTGAGGCGCACCTCAAGACCTACAGCAAGAGCCGGCGGAAGGCTCCCATCTACTGGCCGCTGTCTACCGCCAGCGGCGGATATACCGTCTGGATCTACTACCCGCGACTCGGTGCCGACACCCTCTTCACCGTGATTGATAAGTATCTGCAGCCAAAGATCGCGGTTGTGGAGCGGGAGCTCGCTGAGCTCTCCGTAGACGGTTCTCGCTCACGCAGCCGGCAGAAACGCTTTGATCTGTTGACGCGCGACATCGGTGAGCTGCGTCAGTTTGCCGACGAGATCAAGCGCATCACTAACCTGCCGTATACGCCCGATCATGACGACGGCGTTCCCATTTGTGCCGCCCCCCTGTGGCAGCTCTTTCGTCACTCCGGCTGGTCCTCGTACTGCCGGGATATCTGGGAAAAACTGGAGGCCGGATCGTTCGACTGGTCCCACCTGGCGTTTGCAATCTGGCCGGATCGCGTGCGCGCCAAAGCCGCCGGCGACCGGTCGATTGCCATTGCGCACGGAATCTGAGGAGTCAGTATGAGTTTCTCTTCGTACCTTCAGGATTATCTGGTGCAGCGCCTCAGCGAAGAGCGCGGGCTGATGGTCTTTGACCCGCACCGGCGGTATCGCGAGATCTGTGACGCCCTCGCGTCTCGCGGCGTTACCGTGCTGGACGCGTGCGGGCCCACCACCGAAAGCCGCGATCAGATCGCACGGGCGTGGCTGCAGATCCCTCACGATGGTTCGCTTCAACTGCTGGTCTATCGCGACCGGGCCGCCGCGGTGGACGAGGAGCGGCTTCTTGATCCGTTGAGCTCGTTTTCTGAGCTGATGGGCGTCTTTCCCCGGCCGGGAGCGGCCCACGAGAACTATCGCTCGCTGGCCGTACAGGCCTATCCCGAGCTCACCGAAGAGGTGGAATCCCTGTTTGCCCACGGTGAGCCGGCGGTCTCCGTGCTGGACGCCCTCGGCAGCGGAAGAACGTTTCCCGTTCTTGCCGACATCACCGGCTTCTCTTCGCCCCGCGACATCGTGATTGCGCTGCTGGATTCGCGCTCGGATTTGTTTACGCGGGTATCCGCAAGCCCCGCAGCGGCGGCCGAACTGGACGCGCTCGTCTCAAGCGTTCTTGGTATCCCATCGGGCACCGCGAGCACCCCGGACGCGCTGTGGCGCATTCTGCTGTTCAGCGAGTTTGCCCTCGCCCGGGGAGAATCGCTGCCACCCGCGTATCGGCAGGTGCCGCACGCGCCCCCTTCACGGGCACAGGCGATCAGCCGGCTCAACGACCGGTTGAGACGCGATCTCGTGCACGACTATCTCGATCGTGCGGAGACAATCGCAGAGGAGCTCGGTCTGGCCGCGTTGGACGACGCGGACCTTGAGACGGAGCCGGCAGCCACGTTTCGGTTTCAGAACGTACAGACGTTGCGCCGGGCCGTCGAGGCGGTCTCCGCCGGCGATCCAGAGGCCGCCGCTGCGCTCGTTGGCGCCGGCCGTGCGACCATCTGGGCAGAGCACGACGCGCTGTTGAGTGCTGCCTGGTACGTCGTCCAGCAGGCACGCGACATGATCGAGGCTCTCGCCGCAGCGCCCGCCGACGAGATCGGACAGGATCCGGTCGGCTGGTACCGCCGGCGCGGCCTCTGCGTCGACCGGGCGTACCGTGCGCTTGTGTTCAGCCACGGGCGGCTGCCGGACGAGGAGCCATACGGCGTCGACCTTACGGCGCTTCTGGAGTCGCTTTCCAACGCCTATCGCGTCTGGATCGGGCGCGTTCAGTCGGCTCTCATTGGCGAGGTGCGCCGCGCCGGCTGGCCCCCTGATGGTACAATCCGACAGGACCGAATCTTCGAGCGGGTTGTGGAGCCCCTTCTGGCGGAGGGAAAGCGGGTTGCCTACTTTCTCGTTGATGCCCTTCGGTACGAACTGGCCGATTCGCTGGCGGAGAAGCTGAAGGTGGGGCGCACGGTAAGCCTTGAGGTTGGTGCTGCCCTGATTCCTACCAAGACGCCGCTGGGAATGGCCGCACTGGGACCGGAGAATCGTGCGAAACTGGCCGTGCGAATCGATGGTGGCGGCTGGAAGGTGTTCCGCGGTGATCAGGCGCTGGCGACCGCGGCCGATCGTGACGCGTGGTTTCTCCGCTATAAGGGTGACCAGTGCGTTGCTGAGACGCTGGCGAAGTGGCACAAGCGCAAGAAGGGTTCGCCGCTTCCGGACACCGTTTCACTGGCCGTGATTCGCAGCACCGAAATCGACAGCGCCGGCGAAAACGCGGATGCACTGCTGCGATCCAGCCTCGAGAACCTGATGAACGAACTCGCGGCCGGGGTGCGAAAGAGCTTCGACCTTGGCTTTGATGCGGTTGTGGTCACTGCAGATCACGGCTTTCTCTACCTGCCGCAGCGCGTCGCCGGCGATCATGTCACCCTGCCTCCGGGAAACGCAGTTGTCCGGCACGACCGGTTCGCGTTCGGCTCCTTCGAGCCCGCCGAACAGGTGCTGATGCTCTCCGGTTCCCAACTCGGGTATGAGGTGAACGCCGAGTCGGTGATCGTGCCGGTGTCTCCCGGTGTCTTTGCGCATCCCGGATCGTATACTCACGGCGGGCTCTCCCTCCAGGAGGCTCTCATTCCGATCCTTACGGTTCAAGCCGCACCGGCACAGCGGGCGCGCGCCGTTGCGGTGTCTCTGCGCTACCGTGACCGCAAGGAAGCACGGGTTACCAGTCTGAACCCGGCCGTCACCATAGCCGTGGGCGGCGAAGGGAAAGAACTCGACTTCGACGAGTCGTGGGCGGGTCAGCGAGTGGAGATCCAGATTGTGGTGGTTGCCGACGACAACACCACCGAGGTGGGCCGAGTGGGCCCCAACGAGTTTCTCGACACCGATACCGGGCACCTGCGGATCCGCACGGGAACCACGACCACCATTCCCATCGTGCTGGATGAAGAGCATCGTGGCCGATGTACGGTTCGGGCATTGAACCCCAATACGCAAGTGGAATACGATTCGATCACACTTGATGTTTCCATTTTGGACTTTGGAATGGAGAGTTAGCCATGGACGCCCTGGACGATAAACTCAATCAGCACTACCTCGGCCGGGTGGTCCGCAAGGACCTGCTCCACGCCCTCAAGAAAGGAACCAACGTTCCGTCCTTCGTTCTTGAGTTCCTGCTCGCAAAGTACTGCGCCAGCGACGACCCCGCGGAGGTCGAGGCGGGCAAGAAGGCGGTGGTCGAAACGCTGGAGCAGAACTACGTGCGTCCCGACGAAGCCAACCAGGCGCAGTCAACGGTGCAGCAGAAGGGAAAGCACAAGTTCATCGACAAGGTGCACGTACGCTATGTGGAGAAAGAGAAGCGCCACTGGGCCGAGATGGAAAACTTCGGCAGCCGGCGGATCGCCGTGGCGGAGCAGTTCTACCGCGACAACGACCGAATGCTCACCGGCGGAATCTGGGCCGAGGCGGTTGTGGGGCACAACGACATCGAAGAGGACAACTACGCGTTCTACATCGAGCAGTTGAAACCCATACAGCTCTCGCGCTTCGACTTCGAAGAGTACATCAGCGAACGCGAACAGTTTACCCGCGACGAGTGGCTGAGTGCGATCATCCGTACCATTGGTCTTGCCCCGGAGAAGATGTCACGGCGTCTGCAGTTTCACTTCATCGCGCGTCTTCTGCCCTTTGTGCAGGCAAACTACAATTTCATCGAGCTCGGCCCTCGGGGAACCGGAAAGTCGTACAACTACAGCGAGTTCTCGCCCTATTCAACGCTGATCAGCGGCGGTCAGGCAACAACGCCCATTCTGTTCTACAACAACGCCAAACGGCAGGTGGGCCTGGTTGGATTCTGGGATATCGTCGCGTTTGACGAGGTAGCCGGCATCCGGGTCAAGGATCCCGACTCAATTCAGATCATGAAGGACTTCATGGCCAACGGTCGGTTTTCCCGCGGCGTCGAAGTCATCGCCAATGCATCGTTGGCCTTTGTCGGTAATATCGACTACTCGATCGCCCAGCTGGTCAACAGCGCTCACTTCGATCTTTTCTACCCGCTGCCCGACGTGTTTGACCTTGCGGTCATGGATCGGTTTCACACCTATCTACCCGGATGGGAGATGCCCAAGAACACCTCAAGCCTCCTGACCTCATCGTACGGTTTTATCACCGACTACCTCGCCGCCGCCTTCCACCATCAGTTTCAGCACGACAACCGCTTCGACTGGGTCAGTTCCCACGTCAAACTCGGACCCACCGTGGAAGGACGCGACGAGGTCGGGATCAAGAAGACCATCGCCGGCTTTCTGAAAATCCTGCACCCGGTGGGTGAACCAACTCCGGAAGAGCTCGAAGAGTATGTGGCGTATGCAGTGGAAGGACGACGACGCGTCAAGGAGCAGATGAACAAGCGCAAGACCGATGACGAGTACGCCAACATCAACCTGTCCTACATCGACCGATCCGGTCGTGAACAGGTGGTCTATTGTCCCGAGTCAAAAGACGCTCCGGCCACTCAAAGCCCATCGCGCCGCCACATCGACGCCGACAGTCCTCACGAAAACCGTCTTGCCAAGAAGAAGATCCGCGTGGTTTCCGGTCTGGAGACCGAAGTTCCCGAAGCGGCCGTTCCCCCGTCCGGACCGGAACCGGGCACGGGCGAAGCATCGGGCGGTGAACCGGTTGTCGCAGAGACGCCGGCGAACCCGGCCGAACGCCAACTGCAGGAACAGCACGTCCGCATCCTCTATGGCGATACCGGCAACAGCTATGAGCGGCTCTTTGGCGACTACATCACCGGCGCCCGACAAGTCGAGATTGAGGACAGCTATATCCGCAGCAAGCATCAGGTAAACAATCTGATCCGATTCTGCGAGCTCCTGGTCAAGAAAGAGACGGTGCGCCGGATTTCCCTGCGCACCGGGTACGACAGCGATGATCAGCAGCAGGAGACCGTTTCGTATCTGGAAGACCTCGCTCAAAGCTTGCGCGACCTGGGAATCGAGTTCACCTACGAATTCGACGATCTCATCCACGACCGCGAGATCCGCTTCGACAACGGCTGGCGCATCTCCATCGGCCGCGGCCTCGA
>REDM01000108.1 GCA_007693485.1 Spirochaetaceae bacterium | reverse complement strand
AGTCGGTCCATGGATTGATTGAGTCTGCCGCCACGCCTGAAAGGATCGCTTTCCCGATCTTTCGGATGAAACAGGAACAGAGAGTTGGTATGCCATGTTATTGAACCGATTTGGGGACTACGACGTCATTGTGGTTGAGGCGACCGTTGCTGGGGTCACCGCGGCGATTCGGCTCGCGAACGAGGGTAAGCGCGTCGCACTCGTCACCACGGGAACGTCGCCTCTGACCGAATTCACGTCGTGCCTGGGTGCGGTGCTCTCGTGCGCCGAAACCGAAGCTCTTCCGGCCGAGCTTGCAGGATGCTTCCGTGCGGACGAGCGAACGATGTACGGTCTCAGGGCAGGATTTCCTCAAGCCCGCGTCGCCGAGGCGGCCGAGGACGCGCTGCTGGATGCGGGGGTCGCGCTTTTCTACGACGCCTGTCCCGGTGGGGTGATTGTCGCATCGGAATCGAGCGGAAGCGACTCCAGCGTCACCGGCGTTGCGTTTGGCGGAAAGTTCGGGGTGGCCGTTGCGACGGCGAAAGCGGTTATCGACTGTACACCGGGTGCGCTCGTCGCGCGCGCGGCCGGCGGACTCGGCAAGAACAGATCAACCGGAACGATCGAGCAGACGTCGATCTTCCTCCACACCGAAACCGACCACATCTCACCGGAGTGGCTCGACATCGACGACTCGGTTCGGATGCGTTTTTCAGGGCACCTGGTTGAGGTTCGCATCGCGGACGCCGGTGAAGCCAACGCGATCCCACCGGCCGACGACGACTCGCTTATCTCCGCCCGGAGACACCGGGCAATCCGTGAAATGCTCATCCGTCTTTCATCCGACTGGGCCACCCACCATCCGGGGATCCGGTTCACCATTCGCCGAATTGCGGACGAACTGCTCTTCGTAGGAACGACCTTCGTTTCGTGCACCTCGGAAGCAGGTGTATACCTGCTCTCCGTAGCCGGAGACCCTCGTGACGATGCCGGGTCGTATCTGGACGACCGCACGCGCTACATCGCCGATGTGCCGACGGTCGTCGCCAGAGTATTGGACGCGATTGGACACTCGTACGAGTCGCATACTCACGGAACGGCCGCGCCGCTCACCATTCGAACGGCGCACCGGACAATCAATTCCGCGGAGCCAAACGGTGGCCCGACCGGCAGTATTGCACCGGTGCACCTCGGTCTGTCCGATGCCGCTCACGACGACCCGCGATGCGATCAGGTCGAGGCAGAGTTCGCGGCCCTCCCGGTGATTCGTGAAGCCGACGTACTCGTTTGCGGACTCGGCACATCCGGAGCAGAGGCCGCCCGAAGCGCCGCTGAACACGGGTTGGCGCCGGTGTGCTTTGAGAAGCGCGCCGACGTTGGCGGAGTGAACACGGTCGGTGGTGTTCCAGCATATTGGTACGGCCGACGGACTCCGTTCTTCAAGCGGTGGTACAGAGCTCTCAAGGAGCGAATGCGTGCGCTGAACATCCCGACCGCCCTCGCGCTGTACGAAGCCGCCCGCGCTTGCGGTGCCGAGATCAACATCAAGACGCCGGTGTGCGGGGTTGAGATTGCCGGGGAGCGGGTTGTCGGCGTGGTTTGCATTGGTGATGACGGCTTCTGCCTTGCCCGCGGAGCGGCCGTCATCGACTCGAGCAGCGACGGCGACATCGCCGCATGGGCGGGCGCTCGCTACACGTACGGCGCAGAACGCGACGAGATCACGTTCTGGTGTTCATTCGGCCAGTTCATCCACGGCAAGTACGAGGCGAGCCGGCAGTACCAGTCGGTGGTCGATCAGCGGAGCATTCACGACACCGCGCGCGGTGCGATAGCAGGGAGGAGGATGAACGGGGTCTACGGCCGCGGCGAGTTCATCCAGGACTACCTGGTTTCGCGTGAGAGTCGACACATCACCGGGGGTACCGTCGTCACCTATCATGACGTGATGGCCGGCCGGGTATTCCCCGACACGGTTCTTCGCTGCAAGTCGAATGTCGATATTAAGGGGATGGCGGCGAGCCGAGCGGTGATGTGCGGATACGTGGAGGAGAGCTTCCTTCGCAACTTCGTGATGTCGATTCCGTACTCGGCGCTTACGCCCGTCACGCTTGCCAACGTTCTCGTCGTCGGAAAGGCGTACTCGATCACGCACGACGGGTTCGCGATGGCGCGAATGCAGCCCGACCTGATCCAGCTCGGTACCGTCGCGGGCATTGCGATAGCGGTTGCGCGACATACACGAGCCGATTCGCTTCACCGTGTGAACGTCGAGCAGCTCCAGGCGCGGCTCTTCGATGAGGGACTGTTGCTGCCCGGAGACCTTCCTGCCGGACCGGACGACGAACGGATTCCGCCGGAAACCGAGGAAGCACTCATTGATCTGGTCGACCGGGCTGTGGCATGTCCACCCGAACCCGATGAGTGGGCGCGCCTGTTCATGGCGGGCGAGCGCGCAGTCGGGCGACTACGGTCAGCTCGGCAGGATGTCGAGTGGTTGCGCCCGACAACCGCTCAGCTGTTGTGTGCGCTCGGAGACCGATCGGAGTCCGAAGTTCTGCTCCGGGAAGTCGACTCGCTGATCGAAGACGGACTGCCGTCGGTTGCCGGCAGGCGGCGCCACGAGATGCCTGACCACGGATGGGCGCCGCGCCCGGTGAACCTGCTGTGCGCGCTTGCCGAGTGCGGGGAGCTCCGCCTGGTTCCGAGACTCGAACGGATCGCCGATCTGTTGGAGCTCGATCGTACCGTATCGGACCACCGGTTCAATTACGTGCACGTGTTCGCATACGTGGGTGAACGCCTCGCGTGTGCCGACATCATTCCGGTGATCCGGCGAGTTGCCGGGAACCCGGCGATCCGCAATTCGCGGATCCCTCGTGGTGCCGATGCACGCTTGACGAAAGACTACATCGGAGAGCGCTACGCGTACCTCGAGCTCTGCCTTGCTCGCTCGCTCGCACGGTGCGGCGATCCCGATGGATACCGAACGGTCATCGACTACACCGAAGAAGTCCGGCTCTATCTGGCGCGGAGCGCGCGCGCCGAACTGTGCGACCTCGCAGGCGTCGATTACGGATTCGACCGCTCGGGATGGTGCGATTGGCTCGAGACCGCCGCCGCGGCCGGACTCGCGCCGAAGCCGTATACGACGCGTCACGCCTGATGTCGGGTTCCGGCATCCGCTCCTCGGCCGGGTTTATCAAGGGCGTAGTATCTGTTGCTCCTGGTTGCGGAACGGGTTGTCCTTCTCGCGATCGCCGACGAGAAACTGGAAGTCGGGGTGAATACTCGCGGCGGAACGGCGATGTGGTCCGGCCATCATGGTGAGATGGTAGAACGACGCTCCCGGAGCGCACACCACAGGGTGGTAACCCTGCTTCACGTGCAACAGGTCACCGCCACGAATGGTGATGCTCTGATCTACGGATTCGTCGATATCGAAATGTCGCGACAGTGCGAATCCCTGCGGTTGCGAAAACAGAAAGTAATACGCTTCTTCGTACGGCACCTCGAGGGGTCCCTCGTTGCCTTCGATGAGTTCCTGGTGACGATGGGGTGGAACCGATGACCAGTTACCCGAGGGGGTTACCGTTTCGCCGATCAGGAGCTGTTCTCCCTGGGTGTTGTCCGACCAGCAGACGAGTCGAACCTGGCGAGACCAGTTCTGCTCGCCCCGCTGCGAGACTCGAACGTCGGACGGCCGGATCACCTGGGTGGGGAACGAGCGCACCGAAGGAGCCGATGCAATGATCACCAGTGTCGGCTCCTTGGCGGTGATTCGAAGGCTCTTGTGTCCAGAAACCAGCAGTGCATGGGTCATGTGGGTGAACGGTTCCGGTCGCGGCCCCAGGAGTATTGGGCGCTCGGTTTCCATCTCCACCAATACGGTGCCCTGCACCAGAGTCACAGCGCATTCGTGATCGTTGGTCTGAATGGCATCCGTAGTGCCGGCAGGTCCGCTGAACGCGGCAACACTGAGTCCGGACGATCTCTGATCGAGGATATCGGTGAGCCCCGGGATGAGAGGGATGCGGTAGCGGTTCGCAAGAGTGTTCATCGCTCCTTCCGTTCCTGGTTCAACTGCATTGATGACCCAGATGTGATTGACCGCTCGGTCAGCGTTTCCATGATGTCCCGTACATAGGTGTAGGTGTCGGTTGCTGAGTTCGGGTCGGAGGGGTCGCTGTTCAGGACCTCGCAGAAAACCCCCAGAACGGGGTCGGTTTTCACACCACGCAAGAGAATCATTGCGTCCAGCCATACCGCGAGATCCCCGATGGCGATGGCTCCTGGGGCACCAAATCGCAGATGCCGATCTCCAAACAGCGGGTGCTGAGGTTCAAGAACCGCATTGCAGAAATGGAACTCGCGCACGAATCGAACCGCCGGGTTGGGGGAGTCACATGCCGGCGCAACCCCGGACTGGTCCTGAATGTTCCGTCCGACGATTCTCTCACCGTTCAAAACCATGTGCGCAGTGTCGACACACAACCCGAGGCGATGCCCTGCTGTTTCTACGGCCTCGCACAGGGCGAACCCCTCATTGACGGTTCCGAGGGTCTGCTTTTTGTCCGCCATGTAATCCAGCGGCTCGATCAACAGTTCAATGCCCGGAGGGACTGACGCGGTTTCCGCGAGATGAATCAATGACTCCTTGAGCGATTCCAGCGCACCAGGACGCTCCCGGATGTTCGCCGGTCCTGGCCCACTCACAACGCACACCCTGTGGGCGCCGGCTTCCCGTGCATCGTCGAGCAGTGCCTCCACGGACTTCACCGCCTTCATCCGCTCGTCACGGTTCGGGGCCGACAGATTGAGCCCGTGCCGATTCTGAAGCCGGGAAAGCGTGTAGGTGTAACGAAGCCCTGTCTCTTGAACAAGAGCGGCAATATCGCGGCGTTCAGCCGACGCCGCGACGTGAACCGTCTGGACGGCTCGAAAAAATCCGTCGTCTACGACGTGCCGCAGAGCGGTGAGCGTTACTCCCTCGGCGTCACACGCCAGAGGCCAGGTTTGAGAGATCATCACTCCCGGTTCAAATGCCGATGCGTCTGTCATGGTACGCTCCCTGGAGTTGTCACGGTGTCGGAGTAGGACTGGGTGGTAACCCGAAAACTGCTTGACATTGGACCCCGACACCGGCAGTATATGACATAGGACATAGGAAGTCAATTCGTTCCGTCCCGAGTGGCGATACGTCGTGGAACTGAGATATGAGGATGCAGATGTCTGACGTTCAGAACAGTTCAATCAACGGCAACGCGTTGCGTGGTGTGGTGCCAACCGTTCTTACCCCATTCAACGAAGATCTGTCCATTGACTTCGATTCGCTGAGACGGCTCATCGACGACTACGCATACAATGGTGTGCAGGGGATTCTGGTGCCCGTGGTG
>REDM01000149.1 GCA_007693485.1 Spirochaetaceae bacterium | reverse complement strand
CCAGGCCGGTATCAATTCCCGAGGGGGTTCCATGAAAGACGCGCTCGAGCCGGTTCGCCAGCGACCAGACTGTGCGGTCAGCCACGGTTTGGCTCTCCGCCAGCGCACGAAGTGCCGCCTGGGCCAGGGCGGTACAGAGGGTGGCCGATGAGCCAAAGCCTTGAGCTACCGGAACGGTAGAGACCAGACGCACCCTGCCACGGACCGCGGCGGCGTCGCCGGGAATCTCGGCTTCCAGCGCTGAAGTCAGCGCGTCAAACCATGGGCGATAGGCTGGGGGAAGGTCGGGGGCGCTCCACGCGTCCTCGCCGGTGGGCAGCAGCGTTACGGTGGTGCAGTCAGGAAGGCCCACCCCCACCGCCGGGTATCCGTAGACCGCAGCGTGCTCGCCGAAGAGCAGGAGCTTCGCGTGCCCAATCCCGTGGTATTCCATTCCGACAGGTTTGTTCATGCATTCCCCTCCGGCATTGCAATGCGTACGCTCACCACCCCGTCGGGTATCTCCGTCTCAGACGCCGGGGGGAGAATTACCGCGGTGAGTTCATTACCCGCACCAACGCACTTGGCAACGCCACCGCGCGATTGCGCCCAGCGGACAACATCTTCGGGAGGTACCGACGGGACACCAATGAGGTCGCCGAGGTGTTGTGAGTTCGCGGCCGCCAGCTCCACGGCTCGGCGAAAGGCCGCCCAGTTGCCGGCTGAAACGGCCCGCGCGGTCTGCGCGGCTGCTTCGTTGGAACGTTCCAGAAACGCTTCGAACCCGCGGGAGTCAGCGGCGCGAAACGTCTCCAGTGCCATGATTGCCGCGCGCGTATTAACCGGCTGTGGGCCCCGGAACAGGGAGATGTGCGACAACCCAACCGCTTCAGCCCGCGCCGGCGGTGCCAGTGGATCCCAGCCGGGAGCTTCGCCACCGGTAAATCGGCCCACCCCGCCGTACCGCGACGCGGCCACGTCGTATCCGCTGCCGCGGCCGTTCTGCACGGCGCGGTGTACGCGTACCGCGATTTGGGCGAGGTTTCGCGGCGCCACTCGGTACGCAACACAGAGCGCCCGAACCAGCCCAACCACTACCGAAGCGCTCGAACCAAAGCCGAGTTTGTTGCCCTCCCGATCGAAGAACGCGGTTGAGTCGATGGTGATGCGAGCCGGTGCCGCCAGCCTGCCGGCCGCGAGCTGGTCGATGGCCGTCCGAGCGGCGGTCTCCAGAAAGGGATCGCCGCCGGATTCCGGGCTCCAGCTTCGTTCGTCGTGTCCGGTGATCCCGCGGATCAGGAACTGCGCATCCGGCTCTATTGTCACCGTAACCGAGGGCTCTACCGCGGCGGCTACTCCGAGACCTCCGGGTTCGATCACCGCGTATTCGCCGACGAGGAGAATATTGGCGGGGACGTGGAACCGGTTCACGCCGAGGTTGAAGCGGTTGCCGCGCCGGTGCCCAGAAGTCGCGGACCGGAGCCCACTCCCACCACCAGAAGTTCACCGGAGGGGTTTTCGCGGTGCAGTCGGTCGCAAACCTGGGCGGTATGCTTCGCGGTGGTCAGGACCTTGACCTGAGGGCCCGCGTCCATGGTCTCCCACGCGGAGATGCCGTCGGCTCGGAGCTGTTCGCACGCGCGAATGACGGCGACGCTTTCGGGAAGCCAGAAGATCACCGGTGGTTCGGCGGTGAACATGGTGGAAAACATGCGAAGATAACTTTGCCGCATTGCGCGCCCGAGGGTATCGAGATCACGGTTCACCAAGGCGGTCTCGGCCTGCTCCGCGAGCGATTGCGCGCCGGAAACCCAGTCTGCGTAATAGGGTGACGTATCGCGACTGCGGATCATCGCGTCGCGCGATGAGATCGGCTTGCTGCCGCGCTGCACCACCGCTATCACAATGCGCAGTTCCGGCCAGTGGTTCTCGTCCGCGATCTGCTCGGCGAAGGAAGCTCCGGCGGCAAATCGCGTGAACCCGCCGAATACCGCGCGCGCTGCCGATCCGCTGCCGACCCGGGCGAGCGCTGAGAGTTCCGCGCCGCTGAGCCGCCTTCCGGCAACCGCGGTGCACCCCGTTGCCAGAGCGGCAAACCCCGATGATGAACTGGCGAGTCCGGCTCCGGTGGGGAAGGTGTTTACGCTTTCTACGCGGAAGTGGAGATCCTCGCGGAGCGCTTCGCGAACCGCAGCGAAAAACGGAGCGAATCGCGATTCCGGTTGGGGTTCGCCCTCGATGAAGACCTCGTCTGCGGCCGGCTCGTTGGCACGGTCGCTACCGAGAGTGACCTGCGAGACCGTCTCCAGATGGGAGATTGTCACCGCAATACTGGTGGTGGCCGGCAGATTGATCCCGCCGTCGGCTTTGCCCCAATACTTCACCAGGGCAAGGCTTGGCGAAGCGGCACACCGAAGGGTCTGGTTCACCGTGTTCTCCCGTCTGTGCTCTGCTGCATCTGATTCAGCACGGTCCGCGCCTCATCCAGATTATGGCGGGTTCCCGCCGCCAGCAACACGGCCACCTCACGGATCTGCGTTCCGCGGGCTCCCGCCAGAAAGGCAAGGCGCTCGCAGTGCAGCCGCATATGGCCACTCTGTATCCCCTCTGTTACAAGAGCATACACTGCCGCGAGATTCTGTGCCAGTCCCACGGCGGCCGCAATGCGAGAAAGGGTGACCGCATCAGGATTACCAAGAATTCTCAGAGAGGCGCGGGCCGCAGGATGCACGGCGACTGCGCCTCCCACAACCCCGAAGGGAAGGGGAGCTTCCCACCGGCCGACGAGGTTCCCGTCAACCACGGAAAACTCGGTGAGCCCCCGGTATACCCCGTCGCGCGACGCCCAGGCGTGTACCGCCGCCTCAATGCCGCGGGTATCGTTCCCGGTAGCCAGGGCAAGCGAGGAGACGCCGTTCATGATTCCCTTGTTGTGCGTGACGGCGCGGAGCGGATTCTCGCGCGCAAACTGCGCCCCAAGCGCAATCCGTCGCGCCGCTTCCTCCCCGGTGAACCCGGCTCGCCCGAGCCGCTCCACGGGGATGGAGCATTCGGCGCCCGCGCGTCGCTGCTCTGCGGCGTTGGTCAGGATTGCCATCAGGCGCTGCGTTCCCAGCCGCCCTGAGAGCACCCGTGAGACCGCCTCGGCCGCGGTGTTGAGCAGGTTGGCGCCCATCGCGTTGCGTACGTCCACGTGGATGATCACGCAGGTGCAGCCGGCGGAAGGCGCGGCCTCGACCTCCATCCCGCGGTACCCGCCGCCGCGGCGCTCCATCGCGGCAAGGATTGGCTCGAGGGTTGCGCGAACCTCCGGCTCATGTTTCATGACGGAATCAACGTCGTAGCGACCCTCAAGCACAACCTGCGCGCTCATCACCGGTTCGGTGGCCCAGGTGCGAAATCCCCCGGCGCGGCGAACAATGCCCGCGGCATAGCTGCTCGCGGCAATCACCGACGGCTCCTCAACCGCAAGGGGAACGACGTACTCCACACCGTCGATCAGAAACCCGGTGGCCACGCCCAGCGGCACCGGCATCACCCCGATGGCGCTCTCAACCATGATGTCGGCAAGGTCGAGCATGCCGGAATCGGCGTTGATGCCGGCCGTTTCCTCGGGAGAGAACGCGAAGGCGCCGGCGATTGCGCTCTGGCGCTGAGGGAGGGTGAGTTTACGGAAGTTTCCCGGAAGCGATTGGCTCACCGGTTCTCCCCGGAAGCCGCGGTATCAACACGGAGCAGCTCGGACACCGAGTCACGAAACGGTGCGCTCTGCATGAGGGGAGTGCGCTGCAGGTCTGCGATGGTCGCGGCACCGCTCAGCAGCATCGCGCTTCGCAGGACCGTGTGGATCCGCTCCACCAGGGCAAGCACGCCGTCCACCCCGTCAGCCGTTACCGCGCGGATGAACGGAAGCGCCATTCCTGCCATGGTCGCTCCCAGGGCAATCGACTTTGCCACGTCAAGGCCGTTGCGCAGTCCCCCCGACGAGAGCACCCGATCGGGAAAACGATGGGCGCAGGCAGCCAGCACCACGGCGGTCGGCAGTCCCCACTCATCAAACTCCATGGCCGCGGCCCGCTGCGCGTCGTCCATTCGGTGCGCCTCGACCTTGACCCAGTTGGTGCCCCCGCTGCCGGCTACGTTGACGTAGCGAACCCCCGCGTCAAGGAGGGCGGCAATCTCCGAAGGTCGGATGCCAAAGCCGGTCTCCTTCACAATGACCGGAATGGCGCGCCGATCACAGAATCGTCTGATCGCGTCGCGAATGCCCGCGAAGTCGCGGTCCCCCTCGGGCTGGAACAGCTCCTGTCCGGGATTCAGGTGCACCACCAGGGCGTCAACCTCCAGCCGCTTGACCATCTCGGCGAGCGCGTCGTGGCTGAGGTCGCGAATCTGTACCCCGCCGATGTTTGCCATCACGGGAACATCCGGGGCGATCTTCTTCAGATGAAAGTGCTCGAAGACCTCGTCGGTACGGAAGAGAATGCGAATCGACCCCATGCCCACGGGAATTCCCGCCTGATTCGCCGCACGGGCCAGATCCTTGTTGGCACGAAACCCTTCGGCGGACCCACCGGTCATCGACGAGATGAAGATGGGCAGCGGAACGGAATGGTCCAGAAAGCGCGTGCTGGTGTCTATCTGATCAAGGTTGAGCTCGGGAAGGGAACGGTGTGCGAATCGCAACTGGTCGAAGCCGGTCGATCCGGTCTCTACCTCGTACTCGTCAGCGCGCACGCAGATCTCGAGATGCTTTGCCTTTCGCCCGGCCATCGCCTGGGGACTATGAGCTGAACCGGTACTCACGGTAGCCGTCTTCGCGAATGTCGCCAAGGTAGTAGTGACCGGCAGGAACCGACACACCGTCCATCAGAGAACGATACTCGTCCCTCGCGTAGGGGGCTGCCATCCATCGGTCGTATTCGGAAAAGGCGCGCTGCTCAGCGGCCTTCCAGATTGCATCCAGATTCCACCCGGCAATCACCGACGGTGCCCTCTGCGCGATACGGCCGGAGACCACGGTCATGGTGTTTCCCGATCCGTAGCTGCCGATGAGCAGGCGTTTTCCGACAATGTCGTCTCCGAGCGTCCGGTAGCGGTCCGCCAGGAGGAAGATCAGCGACATGTAGGCGGCACCCGAGTAGATGTTTCCGATACGCGTTGCCGGCTCGATTCCCTGAAGGAACCCGCGTTCCTCCATGAAGGCGTCGAAGTGATTTGCGTCGAGCCCTACGTGCTTGCTCACCAGACGGTGAAGGGCGGTGATGGCCATGCGGTAGAACGGAACGTGCAGCACAAACAGGTCGGTCTGCTGCAGGACCTCGGCAGGATCCTCACCGAGGCGCGAACAGTGATCCAAAAAGGCAAGCTCGAATGCCTCATTGTAACACTGCACCGAGTAGCCACCCTTCACCTTGGCGGTCACGCTTCCGATGGGGCGGAAGAAGTCATCGACGT
>REDM01000161.1 GCA_007693485.1 Spirochaetaceae bacterium | reverse complement strand
TGGACGACAACGAGTTTATTCGCCACGCCGAGAAGGAAGCGCAGCGATTCGCGGAACTCGCGGGACGGTGGCGGTAGCGATTGAACGGGAGCGTGATATACTGCTCAGCCATGGAGGAGAGTATGGGCACATACGTACTGGGCATCGACGCCGGCACCGAGAGCTTTCGCACCGGCGTGTACGACGCAGAAGGCAACTGCCTCGGTTTTGGCGTCAGCCCCAACAAAAACATCCACCGCCAACCTGCATGGGCCGAACAGAGTGTGGAGCAGTGGGACCGGGCCATGCAGGAGTCGATCAGAAATGCGCTGAAGGAATCGGGGGTCGATCCCGCAGATATCGTGGGGATCGGTCTTGACGGCACCAGTTGCACCGTAGTCTTCCTTGATGGAGACGGCAAACCGCTGCGCGATGCCATCATCTGGATGGACATCCGTTCGTCAGCAGAGGCACAGCTGATTGCCGAAAGCGGAGACCAGGCGCTGGAGTACGTTGGATTCGGCAACGTCTCTGCCGAGTGGTTTCCCTGCAAAGTACTCTGGACCAAACGCAACGAACCTGAGATCTACCGGAAGGCCTCAACAATTTTCGAGCAGACCGACTGGATGGTGTATCGCCTTACCGGCGAACGGACCGCCAATATCAACACGACAACCATTCGCTGGTTTTATAACGTCAACAAGGGCGGCTTACCGCACTCGTTGTACGAGACAATCGGGCTCGAAGATGTGTTTTCCAAGCTCCCCGAGCGAGTTGTTCGGATCGGAGAGGTAGCGGGCGTGCTCTCGCCGGAGATGGCGGAAAGGACCGGACTCCCGGCAGGCATTCCGGTGGCCGGAGGAGGCGCAGACGCATACATCGGAGTGATTGGTGTGAACGCCCTCAGCCCCGGCAAGATGGCGCTGATCACCGGTTCATCGCAATTGCAGATCGGCATATCACCGGTTGAGGTTCACTCTCACGGTCTCTTCGGCAGCTTTCCCGACGCGCTGGTGCCCGGCCTCAACGTCGTGGAAGCCGGGCAGATCTCGACGGGCAGCGTCCTGAACTGGTTTGTCTCACAGTTCATCAACAGTGATCTGACCAGCGAAGCGAAGTCACGCAATCTTTCGGTCTACGACCTCTTAAATGAGAAGGCCGCGACACTTCCTGCCGGGAGCGACGGGCTTGTGGTCTTGGAGCACTGGCAGGGAAATCGGACTCCGTGGGTGGACTCGCACAGCCGCGGGGTGATACGGGGCCTGACCCTGAGCCACACACCGGTCCACATCTACCGCGCCATCATGGAGGCGGTTGCATACGGCACTCAGGCTATCATCCGCCGGATGGAGGAAGAGCACTTCGCCGTGGATGAGATCATTGCCTGTGGAGGAGCAACTCAGAGCGACCTCTGGATGCAGATTCACGCAGACGTCACCGGAAAACCGATCACGATCCCGAAAGAACAACAGGCGGTTTGTCTGGGAAGCGCGATTGCCGCCACTGTTGGTGCAGGAATTCACCCATCCGTACAGGATGCAGCCAACCGCATGGTGCGCACCGCCCGAAGAATAGAGCCCAATGTGCAAAACACCGTTGCGTACCGGGAGTACGTTGATCAATACGTTGCCACCTACGACGCCCTCAAGGATTATTCCAGACGGCTCGTCGCGACGGTCCGTTGAGTAGCACATACGGAGGAAAGAACATGGAGCAAAAGAGGATTTCCGCCGAACCAGTGAGCAGCACAAACATCACGCCGTACGGCGAGCTGTTCAACACCGACACCGCGCCGCCGGCCTTTGACTCGGACATTTTCAGCTTCTGGAACGATGCCTCGGTTGGCGACGTCGACGCGGCGCCCGTTTCGTTTGGCATGGTGGTAACCAAGCCGGGAGCTCCGCGGGTGCCGGCGCTCGAGCGACATCTTCGGACCACGGAAACCCTGGTGCCGATCGACGCCGACATTACCTTGGTTCTCGGAGTCCCCACCGAGGGACCACTCCCCGACCCCACAACCGTGAGGGCTCTGCGCGTACCGCGCGGCGCGGGAGTAACGCTCCACAAGGGAACGTGGCACTACGTCCCCCTCATTGCCGAAAACAAACCCGCCCGGACCCTGGTAGTGTTTCGACAGGGAACCCCTGCCGACGATTTGGAGATTAAAGAACTCGGCACCGAGCTCGGATTCGAGTACGTGATCAGCTGAATCAGCTTGTGGCGGTGGATTCCTCAATCCGCCGCCTGATCCACTCTCTCGCATCCCGAATCACGGCTTCCGGATCGACGGCCGATTCGTTCCACATCTCCACGACCATCGGTCCCCGATAGCCGATGTCCGCCAGCGTACGAAACGCGTCCGAGAACGGGACGATCCCCTCACCAAACGGCACCCGCCGGAACTCGTTACGGCGGGCATCCTTCACATGCACCGCCACAATGTGGTGGCGTGCCCGCGTAAACTGCTCTCGAATGTCAAACCCGTGGGCGACCGTGTTGCCGAAGTCCGGGTAGATATGAAACCACGGGCTGTCGCAATGCCGGACAAGTTCCATGGCCGCGTCCGGCGACCCCACGCGGTCAACATCCGCGTTTTCCACAGCGACCGTGACCGACGCAGCTTCCGCGAGTTCGCAAACCCGGAGTAAGCCCTCGAGGTATCGGTCCCACGTGGCGGGGGTGGAGGGTTCGTAGTAGACGTCGTGGCCGGGCGTTTGAATCAAGCGAATTCCCAGCTCCACGCAGAGCGCCATGGCACGTTCCATCATTTCCCACGCCCGCTCACGGGTTGAACGATCCTCGCTCGCAAACGGCACTTTGCGGTGTCCACTCAGGCAGAGCGTGCGAATCGGGAACCCGGAATCGGCAATTGCGTTGCGAACCGCACGCACCTCTGAAGGAGACCACCAGAGTCGCGCGATCCGATCGTCGTTCTCATCGATTGACATCTCGATGAAGTCGTACCCGCACCGGCGGGCGATATCCACGGCCTCACGCCAATGGGAGAATGAAGGCAGCGCCTTCTCGTAGATGCCTATGGCATTGCTGGTCAGCATGGTACGGGCCCTGCGCTCAATACCCGCCGCGCGCGGGACCGTCCGCACCACCGATGATCGCGATGCCCGCGCTGGCGCCAATGCGTGTCGCACCGGCTGCGATCATGGCGAGCGCGTCTTCGCGAGTGCGTACGCCGCCCGACGCTTTCACGCCGAGGTCGGGACCGACCGTGCGCCGCATCAGTGCGATGTCGTCGGCGGTGGCTCCGCCGCCGGAGAATCCCGTGGAGGTCTTCACGAAGTCCGCTCCCGCACGCTTGGCGATCTCGCACGCCTGCACCTTCTCGGCTTCGGAAAGCAGACCCGTTTCGATGATCACCTTCAAAAGCGCAGTGGAACCCATCGCTTCGCGTACCGCACGGATGTCCGCCTCAACACCGGCGGCGTCTCCGCTCTTCAGCATGCCGATGTTGATCACCATATCGATCTCGTGCGCGCCCTGCTCTACTGCGCGTCGTGCCTCGAACGCCTTGCTGGCGCTGTCCATGGCACCAAGGGGAAACCCGGCGACAACGGCCAGCTTCACCTCGCTGCCTTCCAGCCGGGCGGCGCAGTGTGCGGTCCAACAGCTGTTCACGCATACCGAATAGAACCCATGAGCGATCGCCTCATCGCAGAGGGTGTCGATCTGGGCGGAGGTGGCATCGGGTTTAAGCAGGGTGTGGTCGATGTACCGGGCGAGCTCGGCTCCGTCCGGGTCTGAGGTTGGTTGAGCGGTGTTCATAGGGACGGAGTATAGCACAAAACGGGGGAACGTGGCTCGGGTCGAGTCGGCCTGACGCCGCCCCTCACCCCTCTGCGAGCAGCGCCTCAATCGGCACACGGCCGTTGGTGCAGATAATCGAGAATCGGTCCGGGCGGTTGGGGTGCGGAGTCAGGGCTACCCGGCCGCCGGCGCGCTCCACCAGCAATCGGCCTGCGGCGATGTCCCAGATGCTGACCTGCTCTTCCACGTAGGCGTCGAGTCGCCCCGACGCAACGTAGGCCATCTCCAGAGCGGCGCTTCCGAGCATGCGCAGTTTCCGGACCGCCGGGGCCACGCGCCCGTATCGACGGACGCTCTCGGCGAGCGCCTCGGGGCGCTTCGCGAATCCAACGCTCACGATTGCATCCGAGAGTGCGGTGCGGTCGCTGA
The DNA here is from genome assembly GCA_007693485.1 of Spirochaetaceae bacterium. GTDB lineage: Bacteria > Spirochaetota > Spirochaetia > DSM-27196 > PWMO01 > PWMO01. The sequence goes on along the minus strand of REDM01000161.1, from coordinate 19,252 downwards.
CGCGAATCGCCCGCTGGTTCAGCGTTGGGGTGCCGTCGTCCATCACCGTCCAGAATTCGCGGACCATGGGGTCATGGATCACCCCCAGAACAACCTGCTCGTGAACACGCAGCGCAATGGAGATGCCAAAGTGGGGGATGCCGTAATAGTAATTGACGGTGCCGTCGATGGGATCGACGATCCACTGTGCGCTGCTCTCGGGATCACCAGCGCACCCCTCTTCACCGAGGACGCCATGGTCCGGGAAGGCGCTCAGGATTGCGCGGGCGATGAGGTCCTGGCTCTCGCGATCGGCCTGCAACTTGATGTCGTTCTGATGAAGCTCGTCGACGTGCATCTCTTCGTTCTGCCGGGCAACCAGTAGCTCACCCGCCCGAAGCGCGGCATCGGTGGCGACCGAGAGCGCACGAGAGAGACTGATCATGACACGGCACCCCCGGCCGGCGTGTGGGCCGATTCGCGGAAGAACGGTTTCAGGGAAGAGGTACCGACATCGATTCCCATGAAGTACTGCACGATCGGTCAGTAGTAAATCAGGCGAGCTTCTGTTTCACAAACTGAAGCGACGTACGGGCCATTTCATCCATCTGCTCGTCGGTGGCACCGTCGGAGAGGTCGCGCCAGACCGCGATGTTGCGGCCCACCTCGCCGCCCGGTCGAATGAAGGGCTCCATCACGATCGTTCCGTTGTAGTTGATCTCTTTCAGCGTACCGAAGATCTCATCCCACGGCATGCGTCCCTCTGCGCTGGGCACCTTTCGGTTGGCTTCGCCGAGGTGGAAATGTCCGATTCGATCCTTGCACAGGAGAATGGGGTCGCGGAAATTGTCTTCTTCGATGTTCATGTGGAAGGTGTCGAGGTGCACCATGCACTGCGGACTGCCGACCGCGTCACAGAAGGCGATGCCTTCCCTGGCGTCGTTCACCAGCCATTGCTCGAACCGGTTCACCACTTCGATCGCGTAGATCACGTTGTTCTGCTCTGCGACCGGGATAAGTTTCTTCACGCAGTCGACCGCCCGGTCCACGTAGGGTCGCTTGTCGACCATGTCCAACGGAGGCGACGACGGCCACGCACAGAAGTTCAACCCACCGAACGCTGGTGCGTTCAGATAACCGCACGCGTCCAGAAGACGCTTCACGTACTCCATGCCGCGGTTGCGCGTCCCAGCGTCCGCGGAAGCCAGGTCGTATTCCGGTCTCAGCCCCACGCAGCAGGTAACGGTGAGCCCGAGGTCTCGGGTGACCGCCTTGAACTCGGCCTTGGTCGATTCCGGTAAGTCAACGAAACCCGCCAGGTTGATCTCCATCAGATCGAACCCCAGCCCGGCGATCCGCTTGGCAACTGCCACGAAGTCGACCGTCCATTCGGTGGACCAGTACGTAAAAAACATCCCGACTTTGTTCATTGATTTTTCCCCTTTGCGTTTGCTGAGTACCTCACCCATTGTAAACCAAAAGACAACGACCGCAACCACCCCCCTCACAGATACGGTGCCGCCAGCCGCATCAGCCCGTCGCGCAGCTTCACCACCATGGGCCGGCCGTCGGCCTCGGCCATGGTCAGCCGGTGCGCCTGTTCGATCCGCGCGTCGATGTGCTGCTCGAGCCGGGTCGCCAGCTCGGGGTCGTAGCACTCGAGGCCGAGCTCGAAGTTGAGGCGGAGGCTGCGGGGATCCCAGTTGGAGGAACCCAGGAGGGAGAGGGCGCCATCGACTACCATCAGCTTGGAATGGTCAAATGGCGGCGGCGTGAGCCAGACCCGGCATCCCCACTCCAGGATCTGCCACATCTGCGCCATCGACGCCCACGCGACCATCTTGAGGTTGTTCACGCTGGGGAGCACGATGTCCACCGTGACACCGCGCAGGGCGCAGGTGTTGAGCGCCGAAATCAGCGGCCGGTCCGGCAGGAAATACGGGGTCATGATCCGAACCGATCGCCGCGCCGTGGCCAGTGCCCCCTGGAACGCCATCATCATCTTGTCCATGTCCTGGTCGGGGCCGTCAGGAATGACCCGGGCCACCGTGGGACCGTCACCCGCGCGGGGGGAAGGAAACCAGCGCTCGCCTTCCAGCAGCTCGCCGGTGGTGAACTGCCAGTCCTCCACGAAGGTTGCCTGCAGCTGCTGAACCACCGGTCCCTCCACGCGAAAGTGCACGTCGTGGGTTGGATGGGCTGGGCCTTCACGGAGCAGGCAGCCGGCGCGAATGTTCATTCCACCGGTGAACCCGAGCAACCCGTCCACCACCATGATCTTTCGGTGGTTTCGCAGGTTGAGATAGGGCGTTCGCCAGGGAACCACACTCGACATGAAGAGGGCAGCACGGACGCCGGCTTTGCGCAGACGGCCCGAAATAGGGGGCACCGAATAGCGCGCACCCGCTGCGTCCACCAGAACGCAAACGTCAACGCCCCGCGCAACCGCCCGGGCGAGCGCGTCCAGGAAGCGGCGACCGGCGACGTCGTTATCAAAGATATAGATGCACAGCGAGACCGAAACCGTTGCGGCGTCAATTGCCTCGATCATCGCCGGGTAGGCTTCGTCGCCGTCAAAGAGTGGTTCAACGCGGTTTCGACACAGGAGCGGCAGCATCGTGAGCGCCTCGCCGAGAAGCGCCATCTGCTCCAGGTTCACCGCTTCCACCGGCAGCGTCCCGGCAAGCTCCTGCGCCGCACAGGAATAATCGTCCAGCGAACGAAAGTGAAGGCTCTCGTGGCCGCGGCGGCCGGCGACCCTTCGGCGGACCCGGTTGATCCCCAGCAGCACGTAGAGCAGGGCACCAATGAAGGGCACCAACCAGATCAGACCAACCCACCCAACGGCAGCGCGCGAATCGCGTTTGTACAGAATAGCATGGCCGGAGGCTACTACGGACGCAGCAAGACCCGCTGCGGCCGTGAACAGAGGCCAGAAATGCTGCAGTATCGACAGAACCGCGTCCATGGTCTTGTTCCATAGTATACCGCATGATGGCAAATCGCTGTACCAACCGTCGCGAAACAACTATCTTTCGAGGATGAAACGACCAGACCTCATCACCGACCCGGTCGGCCCCACGCTGATCCGCCTGGTCTTCCCGATGATCGCCGGGGCCCTCGGCATCGTGATGTTCAACGTGGTAGATACCTTCTTCGTCGGCCGGCTTGGGGCTCTGGAACTGGCCGCGATGAGCTACACCTTTCCCATTGTGATTGTCGCCGGATCCATCGCGTCCGGCCTTGGGATCGGCGCCTCGGCCAACGTCTCGCGCGCCCTTGGATCGGGAGATCGCGCCTCCGCCGAGCGACTGACCATGCACGCACATCTCCTCGGGTTTGCAATCGTCATCGTCATTGCCGTGGTTGGTCTTGCCACGATTGGTCCCTTCTTCACCGCCCTTGGGGCACAACCGGAGATCATGGGGCTGATTCGCGACTACATGACGGTCTGGTACATCGGCATGCCCTTCGTGGTACTTCCGATGATCGGACAGAACATCCTGCAGGCAACCGGTGACAGCAAGACCCCCAGCGCGGTGATTGTCTTTGCGGTAACGCTGAACGTGATTCTCGATCCGCTGCTGATCTTTGGGCTTGGACCCTTCCCCGCTCTGGGCATCCAGGGTGCGGCAATCGCAACGGTCATCGCCCGTGGCAGCACCGCAATCATCGTACTCACCGCCATCATCCGTCGCGAAAAGCTCTTCCCCGCCGATCCTCAGTTTCGGCGATTTATCCAGAGCGCCCGCCAGATCTTCTTCGTGGGTATTCCCGCGGTGCTGACCAACCTCGCGCTGCCCATTTCCATGGCGGTAGTCACCCGACTGGTATCGGTCTTTGGGCCGGAAGCAGTGGCGGGGTTTGGGGTCGCTACCCGGCTCGAATCGTTCTCCCTGGTTTTCACCTTCGCCCTCTCCATGGTGTTCACGCCCTTTGTTGGACAGAACCTCGGAGCGGGTCGCATCGACCGCGCCCGAACCGGTCACCGGGTGGCAGCCGGCATGTCGCTGGTGTGGGGCGCAATGGTTGCTCTGGTCTTTGCAACCGCAGGCCGGCAGATCGCCGCGGTCTTCAACGACACTCCGACGGTGGTTGCCACAACCGCTCGATACCTGTGGACGCTCGCCCCGAGCTTTGGCCTCATGGGGGTGGTGACCGTATCCGCCGCCGCATTCAACGGGCTGCAGCGCCCCTTCTCCGCCGCGGCCGTCGCCTTCCTCCGCCTGGTGGGGCTCTACATTCCCCTGGCAATCGTCGGGCGGGCCGTAGCCGGCCTGCCGGGCCTCTTTGTGGGGCTCACCGTGGGGAACATCGTCGCCGGCGTGGCGGCGTACATCTGGTTCCAGCGAGCGTCGCGAGCGATGGTTGCAGCGGCGATGACGCGACGCTCCGACGATGCGACCGCGGGCTCTTCCCTCACGACCGACCCCGCCACCGAGGAGCTCGTATGCGGATAGCGGGACTTCGCCGGATGACGGGATCGCGTCCCACGGCCCGGCTCCAGTTTGGGGTCCTTCTTGCGACCGTGGCGGCGTTGATCCTGCTTGGCACCCCCCCGGCGCTTGCCGCAAACCGCTGGCGGCGCGTGGACACGGAGACGTTTTCGTTCATCTTCACCGAACGCGACCGAGAGGCCGCACAGGCGGTGATGGAGATGGCCCCCGACGTCTACCGCCGGTCCACCGAATATCTCGGCTACGCACCGCGCGAGCGGGTCCCGGTGGTCATCTACGGCGACACCGCCTTTGCCAACGGGTTCTTCTCGCCCTACCCGCCGCGCATCGCACTCTTCGTGTCGAGCCCCTCGGGACCGTGGCTCGGTGGCGCAACCGAAAGCTGGCTCGAGGTGCTCTTCGTCCACGAACTGATTCACTACCTGCACCTGACGCAACCAATTGGCTTCTTCGGTGGACCCTCCCGGGTCTTCGGCCCGCTTATGGCGAGTGCGAGCCTGGTGTTTGCGCCGGGCTGGTTCATTGAAGGGCCAACTACCTACGGCGAAAGCGCCCTCGCTCCCGGAGGTCGCGGCGATAACCCCTTCTTTGAGAAACTCCACATCGCTCCCATCCTCGAGGAGCGGATGTACTCCTACGACCAGGCGGGATTCATGTCGCCCTTTGCACCGTCCGGCCGCATCTACGCCGGCGGCTATCTGATGGTGGAACACCTGCTGGCCGAATACGGCGACGACGCCTTCATTCGCCTGAATGAGGATTTTCAGCGAGCCCCGCTGCTCGGCATGCGCCGCGCGGTCCGTCGAACCACCGGCATCCCGGCCCGCGAGTTCCACGCCAACATGGTCGCAGCGCTCGAGCAGCGCTACGCACCCCGACTCGCCCTCCCCTCCGGCGCGCTGATCTCCCCCGGTGGCGCGGGAGACTGGGCGCCACCGATTCCCACTGAGCGGGGACTCATCACCTACGGCCGCGGAATGCACCACCCCGCCGGGCTCTATCTGCTGCCCTGGAGCGCGGCGGGCGTATCGGCGACGGCCGGTGGCGACCCGTTGACCGGCGCCGGTTCGCAGTGGCAGTTGCTCACGCCGGCAAGCTTGATCGACGAGTATTCGTTTACCGCCGACGCGTCCGGTTCCACGGCGGTGGTCTCGGTGTTCCAGATACCCCCGTCCGGAAGCTTCGCAGCGGAAAGCGCTTCCGACCTCTTCGAAATCGATCTCACCGGGACCGGACGACCCGCCGTTCGCCGGATCACCCGGGACCGACGTCTGTTTCATCCCGCGCTCTCGCCCGACGCCACACGGTTGTACGCGGTCGAGCGCGTGGGAAGTTACGCACGCCTGGTATCCGTTGGCCGTGACGGCACGGTCAGTCCGCTGTACGAGCCGGCCGAAGCGACCCTCTTCAATCCCACCCTGTCGCCCGACGGGCTCCTGCTCGCCGTTGCGGAGAACCATCGCGGCCGCCAGTGGATCACCGTCCTGAACCCGTCCGACGGCACCGTGATCGCGCGGCTCGCGGATGATGAGGCCCACGGTGAAGCCGTTGGCGTGGGTCCGCGGGGCGATCGACCGGCGGTCTTTGGATTCCCCCGGTTTGTCTCCGGACCGGACGCGCTCGAGATCTGGTTCAGTGCCGACTACGACGGCGAACTCGCCCTGTACCGCTGGACCGTCGCCCCTGACGGTTCGGCACCAGACTCGGCAGTTCCCGGTGCGTCGGTGGTCACCCGCGTGGTGCGCGACCGGGTTGCCGCCTACGCTGGATTCCCGGTTGGCGGGAATGGCGCCGTGGTCTACGCCGGGTACACCGCCGACGGATACGCAATCAAACTCGGCGTGGCTGAATCGGAAGCCGCCGCCGCACCGGTTCCCAGCGCCGGTCTGGTTCTGGACCCGCCGGTTGCAACCGCCACCGCGGTCGTGCCCACCCCCCTGCCCGCCCCGCTTCCCGGGGAGCGCGTCTACCGGGATCTGCCTCGCCCCATCCTCTGGGTCCCACAGTTTGCGGTTCGAACCGGCAGCGACGACGAGTTCCAGCTCGACGTCGGTCTGTTCTTCATCGCGGCAAGCAACCTCGAGCGCCACGACCTGCAGCTGTCGCTTACGTACAACCCGTGGGCGCAGGAACCTGCCGCGTCGCTGCTCTACGCGTACACGCCACAGGTCACCCGCTGGACGATGCGCGCGGCCCACGATTACACCGCCAACACCGGCGATCGCAGCCTCACCGCGGCCCTCGGGGCGGAGCGTCCGCTGTTCATCCAGAGCCACCCGGCGTTCACCCGGTTTCTGGTAGCGGCCGTCGAAGCGGAGTATCAGTGGGAACAGTATGCGCCAAACGCCATCACCGTCGAATCGGTTGAGCTCATTGCAGGGGCTCGCCTCGCACAGTACGGAACCGCGGCGATTCGGGACTTCTACGGCGCAGGCAGGGAAATCAGCACCCAGTTATTCTACCGCCCCGCCCTGCTCGACGCCCCCGAGGATCTGCTCGAGACAACCAATCGGGCGTTGTTCAGCGTTCAACCGCTTGCCCCCGTGCGGCGTTCCATCGGAGCACTGCAGCTGGTACCGGCCGCGGCGATCACCACCAGCACCGGGGGAGATGCCCTGGGGCGCCTGCCCTATCGCAGCGGCGGCTTCGATGACCGACGTACCACCGGAGACAGCGCTGCGCCGGCAGATCGCGACTATGGATGGCTCGGAAGCGCGGCGCTGCGCATGCCGCTTGGAATCTACGATGCTGCGTGGCGTGGGTTTGCTTCCACCGGTACCGGCGTGTCGCTCTACGTGGAGCAGGGCGGCGCCTTCGACGGCACCACGCTTGAACCAACGGCATCGACCGTTGTGGGAAGCGAACTGAGCGTGGATCTCTTTTTCAACATGCTCCCGTTTCGCCTGACCGGGGGCACGGCCTTCCGGATACCGCATCCGTCATCCGTCACGGAACCGGCGTGGAAGGTCTATCTTGCTCTTGGCCTTGGAGGGTAGAGAGCGTATTGCGCCCGCGCCGGTTTGCGAATAGAATCGGCGCATGAAACCCGATATTCGCACGTCGTACATGGGCCTGAACCTTCCATCTCCGGTTGTCGCATCAAGCTCCGGCGTTACCGACAACACCGAGAATCTGAAAAAGCTGGAAGATCATGGCGTCGGTGCCGTAGTACTGAAGTCGCTCTTTGAGGAAGAGATCGTCGCTGAAATGCAGCGTGCCCAGACTCAGATGGAGCGCCCCGGATACACCTTCCCCGACATGGCCGACATGTTTGACTTCGTAGACACCGAGACCGGAGTCGCCAACTACCTGGACCTCATCCGGCGGGCCAAGTCTGCGCTGGCGGTTCCGGTGATTGCCTCGGTCAACTGCATCTCGGCGCAGAAGTGGACCTACTTCGCCGGAGAAATCCAGAAGCAGGGTGCCGACGGGCTGGAGCTGAATATCTTTCTGATGCCCTCCGACTTCGACGCGCCGGGAGCTGCGGAGTTTGAGCGCACCTACTTCGATATCGTCGCCGATGTCCTGAAGCAGGTGTCAATTCCGGTCTCGGTCAAGGTCAGCCACTACTTCACCCTGCTCGGCAAGACCCTTGCCGAACTCTCCAACACGGGGATCAAGGGGTTGGTGCTGTTCAACCGGTTCTTCAGCCCCGATTACAACCTTGCCGACCTGAGCATCGTCCCGTCCAACGTGCTGAGCACTCCCGCGGAGATGGCGCTTTCGTTGCGCTGGATCGCAATCATGGCGGGGCGCGTCGGATGCGACCTCGCGGCATCAACGGGAGTCCACGACGGTGACGGGGTGATCAAACAGCTGCTCGCCGGCGCCAACGCGGTGCAGATCGCTTCGGTGCTCTACCAGAACGGCCTGGACGTAGTGCGCCACATGAACGAGCGGCTCTCCACCTGGATGGCCGAACAGGGCCACGCCACCGTCGCGGACTTTCGCGGAACGCTCAGTCAGGCCCGCGTCGCCAACCCGGCGGCCTACGACCGGGTGCAGTTTGTCAAGAATTTTCGTGCGATGAAATAGCGTCGCTCTCGGCCATGGCCGCCTGCCCCTCAGGGGCGGCGTACATGATGACGGAAACCGTCAGAACCCCCGCCAGGTAGGTCCATGCTGAGGCCATGAACGGAATGACGTACTCAACGCCGGGGACGTCCATCAGGACAAACATCCCGATCAGCGGCAATACAACCGGCAGCACAAAGACGATGGCCGCCATCGTCAACACGGTCTTCCGGTTATTGAGATACATCGACTGGCTGTAGTACATCGCGTAGAGCGGGGTGTCGCCGTTCAGAACGGTGAAATAGAGCGCCCACCCAAACCGGACGTAGGCCAGCACGGACATCACCACAACCGGTATGGTCGCCAGCAGGCCAACCATCGGCCCCGGCTCGGCTTGACCGGTGAGCAGAACCGCTCCGTACACCAGCGCGAACGCCACGGGAAGCCCGGCCATCGCCCAGAGCATCACGCGAAAGAGCGACAGAAACGTGGTCGCAAAATAGCGCATCATCACCCGGACACTCTCATCGAGTACCGACCCGTAGTCTTCGCGGTCCTCGCCGGAGATGAAGGCCTGCGAAACCTTCACCATGAAGATGAACCCCGCCGCGCTGACGACGTTGTAGAGGATGAAGTAGACCGTATACCGAAACGAGCCGATGCCCTCGGTTGTCTCCACCGCGCTCCACGGCGGATAGAGCACCAGAAACGCAATGGCACCAATCAGGTTGGTGATAAGCCACGCTGCACCAAGCGCCTTCCCGTGATGGCGCAGACAGTCGCGGGTACGCTGCCACGCGTCGGTGAGCGACACGGTGATGCGTACGTGTGGGTCGTTTCTCACAAGGCCTCCTCGTCGGCCCATCATGCGCGAATCAAGACGCCTTGACAACCGCGATTTGATCGTGCGCAATGAGAGCGACCCAGTTCACAGGAGGCCCGCTATGGCAGCAGATCGGGTACGGTGGGGCATCATCGGGTGCGGATGGATCGCGCACGCGTTCGCGAAGGGGTTGTCGCTCGTTCCCAACGCCGAGCTGGTGGCCGGTGCATCCCGCACCGCGGGCAAGGCGGCGGAGTTCGCCGCGCAGTACCCCCCGATGCGGGTGTACACGGACTACGAGTCGCTGGTGAAAGATCCCGAGGTGGACGCCGTCTACGTGGCCACCACGCACAACTTTCATCTCGACAACGTTCGACTCGCGCTCTCCCACGGCAAACACGTCCTGTGCGAAAAGCCGATCACCATCAACGCCGCCCAGCTCGAAGAGCTCATCGCGCTGGCGAAGGAGAAGAAGCGCTTCCTGATGGAAGCGCTCTGGACGCGCTTTCTTCCGGGCATTACCAAACTGAAAGAGCTGCTCGCCTCCGACGTCATCGGCACACCGCGCGTGGTGAACGCCTTCTTCGGCATCGACCGTGACGACGACCCCGAACACCGCCTGCTCAATCCCAGGCTCGCCGGTGGGGCCGTACTCGACCTCGGCGTCTACCCGCTGAACTTTGCCCACATTGTGTTTGGCGGCGCCCCGGAGGCGAGCACCAGCCTCGCGTGGCTCGGCCGCACCGGCGTGGACGAAATCTCGTCCTACCTGCTGCGCTTCCCCGAGGGTCGCATGGCGATGCTCACGTCCACCTGCAAGGTCGCCGAAATCGACGAGGCCGTGATCTACGGAAAGAAGGGCCGCATCCGGGTAGAGAAATTTCTGCGCCCCGTCGCCATCCACGTGGAGACCGAATCGGGAACCGAAACCTTCGATGTGCGCTTTCCCTCAAGCGGCTTCCAGTACGAGATCGAAGAAGCAACGCACTGCATCCTGAAGGGAAAGACCGAAAGCAGCGTCATGCCGCTGTCCGAGTCGCTCGCCATCATGCGGCTGATGGACCGGTTCCGCGGGGAGTGGGGACTCACCTACCCGGAGGAACGCTGACGATCAGCGTCGCCAGGCCCTCCGCTACCGCAGCGGTGTAGTCGACCCAGAGCGGGCCGCGCAGGTAGCAGACCCACGCCCCCACTGGTGATCCGAAGATCGCCTCGGCGGCTTCGCGGTAGAGCGCGAGCTGGACGCGATACTCGTCGGGTTCCACGTGAGCGTTGGTTTTGAAATCGATGACGCTTCCCCCGGTTCCGTCGGGGTTGGGCACAAAGAGATCGATCTGTCCGTGGACGAGGATATCGGGTGCGGACCGCGGGCGGAGCACGATCGCGTGTTCGACCTCAACGCGACCGCGTGCCGGGGCCACCAGGCGCGCACACTCCGGGGAGGCGAAGAAGCGGCCGGAAAGCTCCTGGGCATCCTGCAGTACCTGACGAAATGCCCTCTCGGTCAGTTCCGCGCGAAGATCGTCGGGAGCCCGTTCCTCCAACCGGCGGCGCAGCTCCTCGCCCTCGTTGCCTCCCCGCAGTCGCAGCTCGATCGCCAGATGGCAGAGCGTACCAAAGGCGGCCTCCAGCCGCCGGTCGCGAATGACGCCGTCGCTCGGCAGCGCCGGAAGCGCACGCCCCGCCTCAACGCCGGCGGCCGGCGGGATGTCTCTCGACAGCGCGTTCAAGTCGGTTGCGCTGAACTCACGTCGGGCGACCACGCGGGAGACCAGCGGCAGCTCGGCGTAGCGCCGGGTGGCGAGCGGCGCATCCACGGTGAGGCCGCGCTCGCGGTTCCGGAACAGCTCGCTCTGCGGAACGTCGCTCAGATAGCGTACCGTGACCGCCGGGTGCCCACCGGCCGACGCGGTGGAAGCTTCGTCGTCGCTCGGCGGCCCGGGCGGGATTCCCAGGGCGTTCAGCACCATGTTGAGGTGAACGTGCTCGGTGTTGCGGTTGCTCGCGTGATGGTAGCCGGAGATCCCCAGGTGGCTCTCGGCGCGCGTGAGCGCGACGTAGAGCAGCCGCTTCACTTCCGCAAGGCTTCGCGCCTGCTCTTCATCCTTGCCCTGCGTGAAGAACCAGTTGACCTTGGGTTTCTCGGACACCACATCGGGGGGCAGGTTGAAGGTGAGACCGTACTGCTCGGAGACGTAGCAGGGCGCTGAGCCGGTTCCCTCCTGCCGTCCGCGATTCCCACTGTTGGCCAGGATCACCACGGGAAACTCCAGTCCCTTGGACGCGTGGATGGTCATCAGCTTCACCCCTGCGTCGTGCTCCTGAATGACCTCCAGATCGGGAACCCGCTCGCCCTGGCCGAGCTGTTCGCGCCACTGCTCGAGCAGTTCCACCGCCGGTCGATCATCAAACCGCCGGACGAAGGCAAAGAGCTGTTCGGCGTAGTCGAGGTAGGGATGGTAGGAGCTGTTGCGAAGCAGCGCGTACCGGTAGCCCCGGTCGTACCAGATCTCGGTCAGCAGCCGCGAATGCGGAACGCGGTCAATTCGTTCGCCGAGCCACGCAAAGAGCTCCGCTCCCGCCGCGTAGCGTGCCGCCTGCTCACCGCGCAGCCCCGCCTCGGCGAAGGGTTCGTTCTGCTGCAGAAGCACGGTCACGAGGGCGTCGTCGTCCAGATGCACCAGGGGCGACCGCAGCAGCGCCGCGTAGGCGAGCCGATCAAAGGGATGGCAGGCAAGTTGAACAAGCTGGTAGAGGTCCGATGCGGGCGCCTCCAGGAAGAGGCTCCGCACGCTCTGCGACTGGTACGGGATGCCAAACCGGCGGAACATCCGCTCGTAGCGCATCTGGTTGCCGGTGCTGCGAAAGAGCACGGCAAAGTCGTCGTACCCTGCGGCGCGCGCGTTTGCTTCGGCCGCGTCGCGAACCGGCAGCGAGCGATCGCGCACCACCGACGCGATCCACTCCGCAACGCGGAACGCCTCGACGTCTTCGTTGCGAAGCGATTCTTCATCGTCATCTTCGCCCGAGCCGGCAGGAACGAAGGGCTTGTAGAACAGGGTGACCGTTGAGTCGACCACGGCCGGTGCTCCCGCCACCAGCGGTGAGAATGCCGCTTCGTACGTGTGCTCCGCCTCGCCCATGACCCGCGGGAAGAGGTGATTGAAGAAGTCGATCAGCACGGGTTGGCTGCGATAGTTGTGGGAGAGCTCGATGGGCTCGGGGAGGCCGCCCGAGAGCTCACCGGCGAGCGTGCGGAATACGCTCACATCCGCGCCGCGAAACCGGTAGATGGACTGCTTGTCGTCGCCCACGAAGAACAGTTTGTCCGGCTGCAGGTCAGCACCGGTGGGCATGCGGTCGGAAGTTGCAAGCTCTTCCCCGGCGACGTCGTTCAGCGACAGGAGGTAGAGCAGGATTTTCTGCCGCTCGTTGTTGTCCTGAAACTCGTCGATCATGATAAATCGAAACCGCTTCCCGTAGTAGGCACGCAGACTCGCGTCCCCGCGCAGCGTGGCAATCGCCATCTCCATGACGTCCGCGTAGCTCAGAAGCCCTGCCGCCCGTTTCGCGGCCTGCAGCCGGTCGTCAAAGCCCTGAACCATCTCGAGCAGGGCCCGGATTTCCGGCTCCATGCGAATCGACAGGACGATGGTCTGAAGCAGCGTGAGCGCCTCGCGGGTGGTTGCGATGCACTCCTTGTATGCAATGATGTCCGGATCTGAGGTCTTCCCGCCGGGAAGCCGCACCCCCAAGAGCGCCGCCTCGAGCTGATCGAGGGTGTCCAGGTTGACCGCGCCGCGCATCTGCGCGAGATCGATCGCACTCAGGCGCGCCATTACCTCTCGGGCGGTTTCGACGCTCTTCCCCGATCCATCGAAGGCGAGCGCGGCGGTCGAATCAATGGCGGCTACCACACGCTCCAGCTCGCCGGCGAAGGCTTCGCGAAGCGCCTCCTGCTGCGTGCGCGCCAGCGCAGCGGCGTCCACCGGGCGCGTGATCACGCACCAGTTCTCGGCAATGGAAACAAGGCAGTCGTGCCACACCGTTTCAAACGAGTTGGCCGCAACAAACCGCCCCACCGCCTCGGTGTGCACACGCTCGAGCAGTACCTCCAGGGCCACCTGTTCGGCGAGTTGTCGGTGTTCGTCCTCGTCGGTGCGGAAGTCGGGTGACACCCCAAAGCGCGCCGCCGAACCACGCACCAGCTGCCCGCAGAAGCTGTCCAGCGTAGAGATAACGGCGCGGTCAAACCGGGCCAGCTGCTCGGTCACAAAGGGATCGTCGGTGATCTGCGACAGACGGCGAAAGATGCGCTCGTGCATCTCGGCGGCAGCCTTGCGCGTGAACGTGAGGGTGAGGATGCGGTCAACCGGGGTGCGCCGGTCGCGTACCAGTTCGAGGTAGCGCTCGGCGAGCACCGTGGTCTTTCCCGAGCCGGCCCCGGCCGATACAACCGCGTTCCGGACCACCGCGATCGCGGATCTCTGATCAGCGTCAAAGTTCATACCGTTACTCCACCGCAAACCGAGCGCGGCAGACCGCGCGATAGCGGCACTTCTCGCAGCCGGTCATCGGGTCGGGAAAGCGATAGTCGCCGCCGCGCATTCCGGTTGCCGTCTCGCCGATGATGGCGCGCAGTTCGACCAGAAGGGCCTCGCGCGCTTCGTCCGGGAGAGCATGCTTCCCATCGGGCTCCACAATCGGCGTAATCTTCCCCTTCTCGACCTGGTAGTAGTAGATCCGCCGCACCGGAGCATCCCGGTCCTGGAGCAGCAGCAGGTACATCAGCAGCTGCACGGTGGTGACACCCTCAGAGGTTCCATTCCGGCCGATGGCGGAGGTTCGCGACGGTGCGTTCCGGCGCTTGTAGTCGATCAGAACCAGTGCGCCGTCCGCCGTGGTCCGACTCACGCGGTCGATGCGGCCGGTCAGACGGACGTCTTCTTCGGGCAACGACAATTCTGCGTCCGCCTCGGTTTCGACTACTTCGTGCACGGTGAGCACGTGCCGCTCGGCTTCCAGAAGGGCGGCGATTCCTTCGCGGGTTGTGCGGCGAATCACCGTTGCGATCGGCCGCGGCACCGTGCGCAGCTGACTCCAATCCGTCTCGGTTTCGGCGATGACCGCATCGAGTTCCGCGAGAACCGTCTCGCGATCGTCGGGCAGGATGGGCCCACGGACCGACAGCCGCTGGTAGAGCTGCTGCAGTACGTGGTGCTGGTAGATCCCGATCTCCTTGGCCGGCTCGACCGTGACGGCAAACTCCACCTCATCCAACCCCAGCGGCCCCGACAGAAGGTGCCCGAACGGGCAGGCGCGATAGCTGTCGATGGCCGACGCCGAAAGCCGCAACTCAGCCCGGGTCATTGCCCCCCGAGGCGCCGCTTCCAGCGCGTCCTGCGGTACGCCGGCGGTTCTGCTCTCCAGGAGTCGCTCGACCAGGGCCTGATCGGTGATCGCATGTCGAGCGAAATCGACGGTCCGCGCCGCGCCGCCGGTACCGGCAAATCGCTCCAGCCCGGAGCGCATCGGCGGATACAATCGAGCGGGCAGCCGCACCAGTCCATCCGCCCAGAGTTCGCGCTCGTGGAAGTAGGGCTCATGGCGGGCGTCCGCAGGATGGTTCTCGTCGCGGGGAGCCTCACCCGAGGCGCCGTGGGCGAGAGTGCCGGCCGGGAAGCGGGGACCGGCGAAACTGCGGCGGCTGCAGGTAAAGAGAACCGTCCGCCCTGAGACGCGGTACACATCGAGGAAATCATCCGAGCTGTCGCGTTCCCCCAGTTCGAGCCGCGCCCGGGTCTGCTCGTCCAGAAATCGAAAGGAGGTGTCGTAGACGCGGGTTCCGTCGTGCGATGCGTTCATCACGATGTGCACCCTCGGCGCAACACCGGCGGCTACGCGGTAGGGGTAGACCGAAACCCCGTCGTGCGCGGCGCGCGGAACGTAGGGAGTCTGCTCCAGGACCGCCATCCAGAGCGCGCCGCTCTGGGCAAGGGTCGTGCCCAGACGCTGCTCAACCGCAACGAGTTTGTTGAGTTCCGCCATGCAGCGCTGGAACGCCCGAAGGTTATCGGCATCCCACGCGTCGCTGTCCAGAAACCGGTCGCGGAAGGCGAACATCCGCTGCCGAAGCTCCCCCGCGCTCGACGCGCGGCCCATTCCCAGGAGGGCATCGCGAAGGCCACGATAGTATTCTGCAAGCGCCTCGCGCCGTTCAGTGCGATCGCCGCCTTCGTCGGTTCCCGGATTCCACGCTCGAATCGCACGCAGCCACTGCTCGCCATCGTCCTCCGTGCCCAGGTTCCGCTTCAGGCAGCCGCCCTCGATGGCCGCCCTGATCAACGCGTCACCCATCGATCGGTCTCGCCATGGAACCGCACGGTCCCCCACCAGCGCCCGTACGGCGCGGAAACTGAAATCGGCCGTGGGTGTCTCCAGCAGGGCCCGGCAGAAGCGCCCTGGTGGGTAGTCGCTCAGCATGGCGCCGGCTCGAAAGAGCAGCGGCACCTCGTGGAGCGCCGCCGCCCGCGCCAGGAATGGCTGATACTCCGGCAGCTCGGCGACCGTCACGGCGATCTCGTGCGCGGGGATGCCGGCATCCAGCAGCGCCTCAATCCGGGCGATGACCGCGGTCACCTCCTGATGCGCATTGGCAAACTCCTGGAGCCAAACCGGCTGGGACGCGGTGCGATCCATTCCGGCCTCGTCGGCAACGGGATCGACGCAGCGCACGGTGGCAAGGCGGGACAGCGCATCGGCAAATTGGGGGAAGTCATCAATGAGACGGGGAAAGAGAATCACGTGGGGCCGGGACGGCTCGGGGATGTCGGCGGTAACCCATCCGGGCTCGAACAGCGCGTTGCGGTCGAGGAACGCCCGATAGCGCCGGTAGACCTCGGCGAGATCGCGGAGGAGCGGCTCTCGAGGCCGGTCAAAGGCACCCCGCTCGGCCAGCGCGCGCAGCGACGGAATGGCTCGCTGTAGATAGCCCGCGAAGGCCACCGAGTTCTCGCGATGGGCCGCCGACACCACCGCCTGGAGGAAGGGCGCCTCGCGGTTCTCATGCAGGAGTCCCGTTGCAAAGACGCGTCGCAGGGTCGCGTTGACGGGTGTGGCGGCCTGCCGCAGATCGAAGTGAGACTCCTTGAAGCTGTCCCACGAGATAATCCGGTTGGCCGAGAGAGCGGGAGGTCGCGGTGGCGCGACTGCGCGTTGACGCCAGAACCGCGCGACAACCTCCGACGGAACAACCAGCACCTGTGCAGGATCGTCCAGAAGAGCGAGCACCATCGACTCCAACGAGTGTTCCATCGTATCCGTCACGCGGTCAGTGTAAACCAAGTTGACACAAATGCCGATAGGAAAGCAGGGAGAGAATGACCATGCACGGGCAATACCTGATGAAACAGTTTCGAGTAAAAGGGGTTCGCGGCGTGGACACCTACGTGCGTCTCCTCGGCGAAAACACCGAAGGGTACGTGATCCTGATCACCAGCGTCAGCGACACCGGAGTCCGCGAAACCGAAGAGACCATCAGCCGGCACCTCTTTGACGCCTGCGTCCGCACCGGCTATCTCAACGAGTGTCGCGAGCTGATCGCCGCCCACATCGCCTGAGTACGCGCGCCGCGGTTGCTTCGCCCACAGCGCGCGGAGATCAACCGCCCAGGAGTCGTGGCAGCCAAGTGGCCAGGAACGGCACGTAGGTGATGACCAGCACCACCGACAGCTGCACCGCAAAAAACGGCAGCACGTAGCGGTAGACCTCGGTCAACGGCTTGTTGAACCGGTACGACGCCAGGAAGAGATCGATCCCCACCGGTGGCGTCACAAACCCCAGCCCCAGATTTGCAATGAACACCACACCCAGATGAACCGGATCGATCCCGAAGAGCGCTCCCAGGGGAATGACCAGCGGAGCCACGATCAGCGTCGCTGAGAAGATGTCCATGATGCACCCGGTCACCAGCAGCGCAAGGTTGAGCAGCAGCAGAAAGACCAGCGGCGACTCGACCCGCGCCTGCACCCAGTCGCGCAGAACAATCGGTACGCGCGCGTCGATGATAAAAAATGAGAGCCCGCGCGCAGCGGCAAGAATCACCAGAACCCCACCCACGATGGTGATGCACTTCAGCGCCACCCGGGGGATGTCCCCGACCGCAATCTCGCGCTTGATCACCACCTCTACAACCAGCGCGTAGACCACCGCCAGCGCGGCGGTCTCCACGAGGGTGGTGAGACCAGTGAAAAAGGCGGTGACAACAACCACCGGAAGCAGGATCTCCCAGATCGATTCCCTGACCGCGGCCACGGCCTCAGCCAGGTGGAACGGAACCGACGGGATTCCGCGGCGTATCGACACCACCACGCCGATGATGCCCAGCGCGGTGATGAGCACCGCGCCCGGAAGAAGTCCCCCGAGGAAGAGATGGAAGATGTTCACCTGCGCAATGGTCCCGTAGATGATGATGGCCAGGCTCGGGGGAAAGAGCAGCCCGATATTGCTGCCGGCGGTCAGCACGCCAACGGTAAACGGTTCGCTGAGTCCCCCACGGGTATGCAGCACATAATAGAGCAGGCCGCCGAGCGCCAGGATGGTCACCCCGGAGGCACCGGTGAAGGAAGTGAAAAAGACCGAAGCGAGCACCGCGGCAACCACCATGCCACCGGGCACCCATCCAAAGAGGGCCCGAAAGAGGTGCACCAGCCGCTCGCCGGCCTTGCTCTCCGAGAGCACGTAGCCGGTCAACGTGAAGAGGGGGATTGCCGCGATGTTGCTGTTGGTCAGGACCGTGTAGCCCTCGTTGGGGATCACTTCCAGAAAGCCATCGGTACGAATGAAGAGGAAGTAGGCAACGCCAGCCAGCACCACAAAGAGCGGGGTTCCCAGAAAGGCGGAGACCACCAGCAGAATGATGACCGGCAGCGCGATTGGCGGCACCACGGTGTACCAGAAATCCAGCACGCTGTCCAGAAAAAGCGGTGGTGCATCCATGGCGGTAAAGAGCATGTTTACGATTGACGAGAGCCCCAGCACCGTCCCCACCGCAAGCCCGCCAATCAGCACCAACCGGCGCGCGCCCGCGGAGTCAACCGTCAGCGCAGCGCGGACCGCCATCGCCAGATAGCCCACGGGCATGGCGAAGACAAAGAGCCGAATCGGCAGCAGCCCCACCCGCTGTCCCCGCGCAAAGCCAATCACCATCAGCGAGAGCGCGCTCCACGCGAGCGCGGTGCAGACGATGGTGGAGAGCGACGCGGCAGTGATTCGGAATCCTTGAGCGACCCGTGGATCGCGCGAGGCGTGAGCACCGGCCATGGAGAGGTGGCGATTCTCGCGCGACGTGATCATCCCGCCAACAAAGCCAACCACCAGCACGAGGTGGAGCATGTAGTCGGTCTGACCAAAGATGCCGGTTCGAAGGATGATGCGAAGCAGCATCTCCACCACGGGCAGCAACACCAGCAGGAGCAGCGTTCCCGCCGCGACCCCGCTCTCGATGCGCCGTGCAATTCGAAGTGGCGCCACGCTACCTCCGGATCTCTGCGAGGTGCCCCTGTACCTGGCGGTACGTTGCCTCGTCAAACACGCGGCCAACCGTCATGGGAAGGCTGCGCTCAAACTCGGAGAACCACGCCTGTCGCTCGGACTCGGTGAGCTCGGTAGTCTGGAGACCAAAACCGCGCATCGCTCGAATTGCCTCGGCCTCGAGGTCACGGGCCGCGTCATCCAGCCGCGCGATGTGGCTCTCCACCGCCGCAATCAGCTGCGGTTTCAGGTTGTTGGGAACACGCGCCCATGCACGATCAGAGACGACGAACGCCCCAAGGAAGGGGGCAACCGGCAGATCGAGCATGTGGGGTGCGCGGGCAAACCATTGAAAGCCCGCCGCGGCGATTGGGCTGGCGTAGAAGCCGTCTACCATTCCGCTGTTGAGCGAGGTGAGCAGCTCGTTTTGCGTCACGGGAAAGGCCTG
>REDM01000078.1 GCA_007693485.1 Spirochaetaceae bacterium | reverse complement strand
TGGCAACAACGCTGCGGCGCCCCTCCAGGTCGGCCGGGGAGAAGAAATCGCCGTACATTGGACGGAAGTTGCGGATCTCCGGGTAGTCGGTGTCGGTGCCGATGACGGTCGCCGCCGTGTTGCGGTTCTCGAACTTGAGCTGGCCGTTGATCGACGATTCCGGTGAGGTCATGACCACCAGATCGGGAGGGAGTGAATCGATGAAGTCAAGGTCATCGAGCGTGAGAGCCGGCGCGATGTTGGTGGTGCGGGTTCGCACCAGAGCGGTTCCCCTCGGCTGGCCGGAGTAGACGATCATCAGGTTGGCGCCCAGGTTACCCAGTCGCGCCTCAACCGAGACGGCGGCACCGGTTCCCAGCGCGGTGAGCGCGATCACCGATCCCACACCGATCATCACGCCCAGGGCGGTCAAGACCGCGCGGCCCTTGTTTGCCACGATGCTGCGAACCGACATCGCGATGTTTTCCCACAGCATGATCAGCTGCGCGCCGGTACTCATGGGCCCACCTCCAACGCGGCTTCCGTGGTCACCCTGCCGTCAAGCAGGGTGATCGCGCGTCCGGCTCGCCCGGCGAGGTGCGGGTCGTGGGTTACCAGAACGACGGTGACGCCTTCGGCGTTGAGCTGTTCAAACAGGGTCATGATCTCCTCTCCGGTGTGGGTGTCCAGAGCGCCCGTGGGCTCGTCGGCAAGCAGAACGCTCGGGTTGCCCACCAAGGCCCGGGCGATCGCAACCCGTTGGCGCTGACCTCCGGAGAGCTCGGCGGGGAGGTGACGACTGCGGTCGGCAAGGCCGACGCGCTCCAACATCGCTTCCGCCATACGACGCCGTATCCGACCCGATATGCCCCGATAGATCAGCGGCAGTTCGACGTTCTCCACCGCCGACGCCCGGGGAAGGAGGTTGAATGATTGAAAGACAAAGCCGATGTTTCGATTGCGAATCTCGGCCAGCTCGTCGGCGCTCCGTTCGGCTGCCTCCTCACCCGCAAGGAGGTAACTCCCTGCGTCGGGGCTGTCGAGGCAGCCAATGATGTTCATCATGGTCGATTTGCCCGACCCGCTCGGGCCCACAATCGCCACAAACTCGCCCGCTTCCACCGACATCGAGACGCCGTCGAGTGCCTTCACCACCGTTGGCCCCATCTGGTAGTGCTTGTGTACGTCCGTGAGGAGAATCATCGGGCGCCTCCTCCGCCGCCACCGCCACCGCCGCCGGGGACCGACATCGGGATGATCGAGGTACCCGTGGGAGCCGTGGTCGGTGCCGGTGAAGCGGTTGCCGCTGGGAGGACCCCGGAGCGGCTCGGGAGCTTGACCAGCTCACCGGCCTCCAGGCCGGAGAGCACCACGACGGAGACGCCGTCGTGTGCCCCAATCTCCACGCGCCGCGTCTCAATCTCGTCTCCGTTGACCACGTCAACGTAGCTTCGGGTACGAACGGTCGAGACCGCCCGGGCGGGCACAACGATGCCGCTGTCTTCGGCAATCTGGATTGAGAGATCGGCGCGCATCCCGGGCTTGAGCGCCCCACCGGCACTTCCCGACGAGACGGTGACACGAAAGACCGAGATATTATTGACCATCTCCGCTTCAGGGCTCACCTGTTCAACCGTGGCGGTGAGCGAGCGTTCTCCCAGGAGATCGCTTCGGACGGTGACCGGCAGGCCCACTTCCACGCGGGAAATGTCGTATTCGTCCACTTCAGCTCGAAAGCGCAGCCGCGATACGTCTCCAAAGGTGAGCAGGGTGGCGTTCTGCCCGACCCAGTCGCCGGCGGAAACCGAGACCGAAAGCACGGTACCGTCGAATGGGGCCCTCAGTACGGCGTCCGCACGAGCCTGAATCGCCGTATCCAGAGTCACCCGGGCGCGCTCGGCGGTGAGCTCGGCGGAGCGAAGGGCGAAGTCGGCAGCCGTGACCTGTTCCTGTGCAGCGGTTACCTGATCGCCCGATATTGCGCCGGCTGCAGCGAGCTCCTGCCGGTCGGACAGGGCGCGAACCGCTCGTTTCAGCGCATCGGTGACCCGCTCCAGATTGAGTTCGGCTTCGCGAAGCGCGATGCGTGCCAGGGACTCCTGTCGCTCCAGACCGGTGTCGTCAAACCGGACCAGTGGAGCACCGGCCGTGACCATCTCTCCCTCGCCGGCAACCGAGACGACGATCGAGCCGTTTGGCGCTCGTAGCGTGCGGGAGAGGTAGGGCTCGGCGACGGCGGTTGCGTCCACCCGAACCGAGACGGTTCCCTCACCCGCCTCGGCGGTCTCCAGCCCAGGTTCGGTCTGACCGTTTTCAGCGACCGTGGATGACCCGTTGCGCAGTTTCCAGCCGCCGAGAGCGGTGACGCCAAGAACAAGTGCCAGCAGAATGAAGAGCCGCAGCCGTCGGGGGCGCTTGGTTCGAGAACGGGATTGCTTATTCATCAGAGGAACCTCCAGACAAAATTTTGTGAAAATCGAGAGGAAGCGAGTCCGGTCGATATGCCGCCGCCAGATAGGAGAGCGTTGCGCTCCAGACCGCCGCTTCGGCGTCAATGACGTTCAGCTGGGCGCGTGCAACCGAAGCGGCTGCCACGGCTGACTCAGCCTCGGTGGCCATTCCCAACCGCGATCGCGCCGCGATCGCCTCCTGGGTCGCTTCGGCGCGTGCTCGGGCCTGGTAGGCCAACTCCACCGCCGCCTCTGCTGCCGGTATCTGCCGAAACCGCGCCGAGAGTTCGGTTTCCAGGGAACGCAGCAGCCCATCCAGACGGTTCATCTCCTGTGTCGCGGCTACCGTTGCCGCCGCGACGCTCTGGTCTTTCGACGACCCAACCGCGAGGGAGAACACCGCCGACAGCGTAAGGGAATTTTGGTCGGTGCTGTCGCGGCCCGACCCGGAGGGGAGTGGGCTTCCAATGCCGTAAGCCGGAGGGGTGTATCCCAGTGACAGGGATGGGCGCGGGAAGGAGTACACGATCGAACCGCTGTGGCCGTCGGACGAGAGCGCCATACGCACCGTTGACAGCAACGGGTCCCGTGACACAGCGGTGTCGGTCAGGGCAATCCGGATTAAGGCATCCTGGCGAACGATGCGAGGGTGCCGCTGCCCGTCGGTCCCGGTTGGGGAATATGCGTCCTGCCTCAGCTTTGCGGCGACGTCGGCGGGGTGGGGTGCCGTCATTGGCGGAAGCACCAGGGGAATCGGTGCCGAGCCCTCAGCTTCGCCAATCAACCGGGAGGCGAGTTCGGTCTGGATCGGAAAGCCTGCCCGAAGCAGCAGGTCGAGTGCCGCCGAGTCGGCCCGGATGCGCCCATTCTCCGCGGCGAGATCCGCGCGGTGGGTGGTGTCCCGGCTTCGCAACAGCTCTCCGAGCGAGAGCTCTCCCGCGCGAAACAGCGTCTCATCAGCGTTGAGCTGCATCCGCAACGCGGAAGCCTCTACGTCCAGGACCGCGATCTCGCGCGCCGAGATTTGAACCTTCAGCCACGCCGCCGCGAGGGCGGAGGCGGTATCCAAGGTTATTGCCCGCAGGTCCGCTTCTGCAATGCGCAGCCGTTGAACGGCACGATCGAGCCGCGCGCGGTCAGCGCTGCTGAGCCCCAGGGGAACCGTGGCCGCGGCGGTGAGACTCAGTTCGTGATATGGATCAAGGTCGGAGTCGGAAAGCCAGGACTGTTTCCATGTCGGGCTGAGCGAGAAGAGAAGATCGCCGCGGTACCCGGCGGCAACCGCCTCGAGCCGTGCGGACTCGTAGGCCGAGCGCGCGGTGATGACCTCCGCGGTTGCGGGGAGTGCCGCGAGGGTGTCGGCGAGCGTGACTGGCAGGTGGGAGGCATCGAACGCGTGCGTCGGCTGCGGCACGAAGGCAAGCAGCGTGATGATCAGGAGTGCCGGCGCGATTGCGCGTCCGAGGCGCAATTGGAGCAATCCGGCACGGACCGTCTGTGACTGTTTCATGACCATGACGATACCGGTGTAGCAAGGAGACCACGCGGAGCGTATATGAAGGTTGCGTGAAGCCGTCTCGCTGTTTTGGGTCGGTCCGCGAGGATGTTCGCCCAGCGAACAAAAGAGAAGAGCAGCTTCACGCAATCTTCACGTCGGCTCCCCACGCTCGACACAGGAGCGCGCCAGAATACGGCCATGTGGATCACCGAACCGCAGCGGTCGGTGGACACGGGAGGAGAGCATGCACACAACATCAGCAGCTACCCGGCGACTCGGGATGGCTGCACTCATGGTTCTGATGATCCTTGGCGTGGCGGCACCAGCTTCCGCGTGCATCTTCACCTACACGCTCGTTGGTCAATCGGGTTCGGTGTCCCTTACGCCCGACACTCCCACCCCGGTGGCGGTAGGACAAACTTACCGGATCGACATCGCGATGCGAGAGGATCACGGAAACTGCCGGATTGAGCCGGAGGACACGCTCTTCCTGCTGGATGAAGCGCGCTGGCGACTCAATCGGGAGACACAGCCGATGGTGTTGCTCTCAGAGATCGTCTGGGAGCCCGTAGGAACCACCCGATACACCACCACAATTGAGTTCCGCGTTGGACAGCCGGGACTGTGGACGGTAGACGTTATCCGGGAATGCACCCGCGGCGGGTATCGCGGCGCACTGCTGTTTGACGCGGGATGAACGGCGTTACCCGTGAGCCACACAGGAGGAATCAATGAGACCACGCAGAGCGAACACCCGTCACCATCGACGGCTGGTGGTGCGCACCGCGCTGCAGATTGTCGCGGCGCTGTTTGTGCTGAGTATGGTGCTGGCGCGCTCGGCGCCAATCGGGGGCGTCAGCGCACCCTCGTGGTGGCCGAACCTTCAGGGGATATGTCCCATCGCGATGAGCCAGACCGCGGCCGGCCTGCTGACCGGTACCGCTCCGCCTGCGGACCGCAGCGATCTCTGGATGCTCATTGGAGCGCTGCTGGCAGCGGGCATTGCTGGTTCGCTCTTCTGTGGATGGCTTTGCCCTCTCGGTTCGGTTCAGGAGTGGGTGGGCAGGCTTGGCCGCCGGATCTTCGGACGGCGGTATAATCGCCTTGTTCTCGGGAAGGTCGATCGGGCACTCTCGTTTCTGCGGTACGCGGTGCTTGCCCTTCTTGTGGTGCAGACGGTTCGATTTGGTGAGGCACTCGGAGCCACGCTGAATCCCGCACGCGCGCTGATGCACGTCTGGACCGGAGGGGCCTTTGTCGCAGGCCTTGCGGTGCTCGTGGCGGTACTCGTTGGTTCCCTGCTGGTTGAGCGCCCATGGTGCCGCTGGCTCTGCCCCTTTGGCGCGCTGCAGGGGGTAATCGCCCGGCTCAGTCCGTGGACGATTCGGCGAAATGCCTCAGCATGTATCAGCTGTGGGAAATGTGCCCGCGTCTGTCCGTTCTCGATCCCGGTTGACCAGGCTTCTCTTGTCCGCGACGGACGATGTAACCGCTGCACCCACTGCGTGGCAGCGTGTCCGGTTGACGATGTCCTCGATTTCACGAGTGGCCTTCCGGGCGGCGGCCCCCCGC
>REDM01000153.1 GCA_007693485.1 Spirochaetaceae bacterium | reverse complement strand
CCGCGTCACGGTTGAGGCCGGTTTCGCCCGGACGGCCTTCACTCTCGCCGAACCCGCGATAGTCAAAGATAAAGGTATTTACTCCCAGGTCGGCCAGAATGCGAATCGTGTCCAGCCGGTGAGAGATGTTGCCCGCGTTGCCGTGGAAGAAGACCACCGTGTTGACGGTGGGTTCGGTTCCGGGCGCCGCGACGAACCAGCCGTGCAACTCGATCCCGTCCTCCGCGCGAAACCTCACATCGTCCCAGAGGAGGCCCAGATCGTCCGGCGTGGCGATGATGGCGCGCCCGCCCGCACGCGGCACGTAGATCAGCTGGCCCTGCGCCACGAAGATGAACGCCGCCATGGCGAACCAGAGCACCCCCAGTCCCGCCAGCAGCTTCAGCACAAACGATACCGCAACGTTCATTGGTCACCTCTGTCGTCATACTCGCCGAGCGGCGATGTTTGGGCAATACCCTGCACGTGCCACGAAGCTTGGTGAAACGGCAGGCATTGCTTCGGCAGCTGTTGGGGTGCGGGTGGCGAACCGCGTCAGTTTGCGCCATACTGAAGCCATGGATTACCCGCAACTGCTCTCATCCCGTTCCTTCGTCGGTTTGACCCTTCCCAACCGCATCGTCATGCCGCCGCTGGTGATCTGGCAGGCCGGACTCGACGGTCTCGTCACCGACGAGCATGTGGCTCACTACCGCCGGTCGGCGGGGCCGGGTCTGGTGATCGTTGAAGCCACTGCGGTATCGCCGGAGGGCCGCCTGGCGGCAACGCAGATCGGCGCGTGGAATGACGGTCAGACCGAAGGGCTTGCGCGCCTTGCAGCGGAGATTCACCGTGCTGGAGCGGTTGCCGGTATTCAGATTCACCACGCCGGAGGGCGAACCAGCGCCGAGAAGAACGGCGGGCTGCCCATTCTGGTGCCGTCACGCACCGCCAGGACTCCCGCTGAAGCGCATGAGCTGACCGATGAAGAAATCCAGTCCATTGTAGACGCGTTTGCCGCGACGGCGCGCCGCTGTGTCGAGGCCGGCTTTGATCTGATCGAGATCCACGGCGCCCACGGCTACCTGGGCAGCCAGTTCATGGCCCCATCCACCAATCTTCGAACCGACCGCTGGGGTGGCAGCCTCGAGAACCGCTGCCGGTTTCTGGTTGAGTGTGTGCGTGCGGTGCGGGCCGCGGTTGGTGCTGACGGAGGAGTCACCGCCGGGCGACACGTGGTCACCGCGGTCCGTCTTGGTGCTGCCGACGGTGCCGAGCCCGCGCTCGCCGTCGAGGAGGGCTGCGCCGCGGCCCGACTGCTGGTGGACGCCGGTGCCGAGCTTCTGCACGTCTCGAACGCGGGTTCAATGCCGGCCGCGGCGAAGGATGCGCGCTGGTCGCCCACCATGGAGCTCGCGCGAGCGGTTCGCGGCTCCCTGGACGGAGAGGTGCCGGTGATCGGTGTGGGCGGCATCAAGACACCGGATGAGGCAGAGGCGGTGCTCGCCGAGGGCGTCTGCGATCTGGTCGCGGTGGGAAGGGGGATGCTGGCCGATCCCGAGTGGGCGGCGAAGTGCGTCGCGGGACGGGCCGAACAGATCGATCGCTGTATCGACTGCAAACCGCGCTGTTTTCATTTCACCGAGCCGGCAAAGTGTCCACCACGTCAAAGGAGACAGAGATGGGAAAGATTGGCATAATCGGTGGGTCGGGACTCGAGAATCCGGACATCATTCAGAATCCCGAAGAAGTGACGGTACGGACCCCGTACGGGGACCCCTCTTCCACGCTCACCGTCGGGGATATCGGCGGGGTATCCGTGGTGATTCTCTCGCGGCACGATCGTGATCATCGACTCCCGCCCACGCAGATACCCAACCGCGCCAACGTCCAGGCGCTGAAAGATCTTGGGTGCACCCACGTGATCGCTACTACCGCAGTTGGCTCGCTGCGTGAGTCCATCGGGCGTGGCCACTTCGTCATTCTGGATCAGTTCATCGACTTCACCCGCCGTCGCGACGTCACCGTGTTTGACTCCTTCGCGGACGGCATGCACCACACCCCGATGGCGGAGCCCTTCGATTCCATGATGCGAGAGCTTCTTTTTCAGACGGCGCAGTCGCAGGGGATTCCGGTCCATGAGCGGGGAACGGTGGTCACCATTGAGGGACCGCGCTTCTCCACCCGCGCAGAGTCGCATATGTTTCGCGCGTGGGGGGCGGACGTGATCAACATGAGTACCGCGCCCGAGTGCATCATCGCCAATGAACTGGGAATCCCCTACGCGGCGGTGGCGATGTCGACCGACTACGACTGCTGGAAGGAAGACGAGGAGCCGGTCACCTGGCAGGCGGTGCTGGAGATCTTCCGACAGAACGCCTCTCGCATGACCGACCTCCTGGTCGCCGTGATTCCGCGCATCGCCGAGCTGGCATCAGCGGATTAGTCTGCCAAACCACCTAACTCACCGGGCAGTGATTCGGCGGGGTCTCGCCGCGTTCGATCAGTCGCATCCACTCGACCGAGCGCCGGAAGCCGGCGGGTCGCGTGTCGCGGTGGCGCGCTCCGGGCATGATCACAAACTCAACCGGTACGCCGGTATTGCAGAGGTCCTGCACAAACCGGGTTTGCGCGGCGGTAGAGACAATGATGTCCGCGTCGCCGTGCAGCACAAGGGTCGGGATGCCGTGACCGCTCATGCCGGCGTAGTTCTCCGCGAGAACGCGGGCCATCACCGGAAACCGATCCTCCATTCCGCCTTCGGTCAGCGCGCGCCAGAACTCCGGCGTGAAGAGCTCGGCACCGTCGCGCGGAAAGTGAAACTGAAACTCCTCTACGCAGAGCCCGTAGATATCCTGCTCGAAGGTAGCCATCCAGCGCTCCTGCAGAAAGTCCTCCGGATTGATCTGGTCGATTCCGTGGATCCGCGAATAGGTGTAGATGATGTAGGGAGCGTAGTAGGCCATCTCGCGCATCAGGGTCGCTACGTTATTGGTCTGGCCAAAGCCGATCAGTCCGGTCAGGGGAACCTCCGGGGCATAACTGGGACGGAGGTCGGCGGCCGCGTGTGCGGCGTGTCCACCCTGCGAGTAGCCCGCCGCGAACACCGTCTGCGAAGGGCGCACGCGTGAGTAGGTAAGGCGATCAGGCTGCTCGAAGATCCGATAGACCGCACGGATTGCGTCGAGCATCACGTGAGCTTCGGCCACCGAGTCAAAATAGCGCTGCGGAGTGTGTCGATCGCCAAACCCGAGGTACTCGGGGAAGAGCACAATGTACCCCTGGCTCGCGTAGGCGAGCATGTTCGCGAGGTACCAGCCCCAACGGTTGACGTCGGGAACCTCGAGGATTGGCGCACAGCGCTCGGCGATCCCGGTTGTGCCGGCGGCGAAGACAAACACCGGCAGTTTCTCGGTATCGCCGCTGGTCGCTGGAGCCGGGCCGGTGCTGTTCGGGGCGGTTTCCGACAGCCGCGGCACAAAAAGCTGCCCGCGGATCACGGCCGGGCTTCCGTCCACGTCGGTGCTGCGAAAGCGCACCAGGTAGCGGTCCACGGGATAGCGCGCCTCGGGGACACCGAAGGGCTCGAAGAGTTGAATCGTCTTCTCTTCTATCCCCGTCAGAGAAAAGGTTTCCTCGTGCGCGAGTCCCAGGACTTCGCCGGGGGCGGCGTCGCTCAGAGCCGCGGAGCGGGGAGTGGCTGCAAGCGGGTGAACCGCCGTTGTGGCAAGAAACGCCACCATCGCGACCAGAGCGATCATTGTTCGCCTGTTTCCGTCATTCGTTCGTTCATCCATCGAAGTACTTCCTCAAAGGCAATCTGCCGCGTGTCGTGCGGCGAGTTTTCGTAGACCAGGTAGCGCACCTCGCTACCGAGGTTCCGCAGCGCCACCACGAACTCCGCCTGCTCATCCAGGTTCACCACTACGTCGCGGCTTCCTTGCAGGATGAGAACGGGAACGCGGTGGCCCGTGAGACCGGTGATGTTCTCGCGGAGAATTGCATCGATTTCGGGGAAATCCCGCGCAAGGGTTCGGTTGGCGAGCGCCCGGTTGAACTCCGGCCGGAAGAGCGGCCATGGTCCCCACGGGTAGTAGGACTGCAGCCCCAGAATGCAGAGGCGTCGCACGTCCTGCGCGAGGGTGGGAAGCCAGCGGTCCGCAAGCATGATTGCGGGGTCAAAGCGGTCGACGCCGTAATGCTGGGCAAAGGTGTAGATAATGGGAGCAGCGACCACCGAGAACTCCCGGAAGAGCTGCTCAATATTGGTGGTGGGGCCATAGCCGATGATGCCGTCTATGCGCACGTCGGGAGCGTAATCGGCGCGGCGGTCGGCGGCGGCAAAGATCGCGTGCCCGCCTTGAGAGAACCCCGCCAGAAAGACTGCCGCCGGGCGAACGCCGGCATCGCGGAGCGCCGCACTTGCTCCGGGACCGGTTCCAAAGAGGTTCTTCACCGCACGAACCGAGTCCAGGACAACGCGCGTCCCGGCCTCGGCGATGAAGTAGGGTTGCAGCCGGTCAGGGTCGCCGAAGTGCATGTACTCCGGAATCATTCCGATCACTCCCTGCCCAGCTATTGCAAGGACGTGGTGGCGGTAGAGGCCCCAGTTGATGCCCACCTGATGTTCGCGCAGGGGGCGGCACTGGTCTGTCAGCCCGGTGGTTCCCGGGGCGAAGAGATAGAGCGGCTGGTCCTCGCGTTGTGGTTGGCGTGGGACCAGCAGCTGGGCCGTGATCACCGTGGGGTTCTCTTCCAGGTCGGTGCTGAGGTAGCGGATCACGTAGACGTCGACGGTGTAGCGAGCCTGAGGAACCGCCCTGCTGGTGAACAGCTGCCCTGCCATGGAATTCACCTGGCTGGGGGAGTAGGTCTGGTCGTATTCGATGGAGACCACATCACCGGGGGCGGCGATGAGCGGCGCTGCCGCAAACGCTGAGAACAAAACCAGGGCCACGGCGTGAATCGCACGGGCTCCAAAGGAGGGGAGGCTCTGCATAACCGACGCAAAGGTGCGCGAGATATCAAGGATTGTCAAGGCGAGTGTTCCAAAGGCTGTGCATTTTCGTTGCGCCCCTCGCTCTGGTTCACAGCAGCCGCGGAACCCGGTATAGTGCAGTCGAAAGGGAGGCGAACATGCGCGTGAACCGGCGATCGGTTCTTACAGCGATTGTGGCCTTGTTGGCAGCCGCACCATCGGTTTGGGGACAGGAGAGCCTCTACGGCGCCGCTGCGCCCGCCGACGCCGCCCTTGTTCGGGTGGTAAACGCCCAGACCGAGCCTCTTGCGGAGCTCTGGATCGGGGCAACCCGCTTCACCGCTCTGGCTCCCGACGGCGTTTCACCCTATCGTCCCGTCAATCCGGGAATCCATCAGATCTTTGTGGGGACACGCAGCGCGGAGCTCATCCCGCGGCGTGGCGTCTACTATACCGTCATGGTGACACGGGATGGCCTTTCCATCGTTGAAGATACCGCCCACACCCGACCTGATCGGGCACAGATTGTACTGTACAATTTCTCCG
>REDM01000286.1 GCA_007693485.1 Spirochaetaceae bacterium | reverse complement strand
CTCTTCTACGACCGCTTCGACCCGGCATCTTTTGAGCGCCTCACCGCGGGGCTCATGCATCAGAGCCCCGACGGCGTGATCCTGGCTCCCTCCATTGAGACGGCAGCCCGCGGCCTGGTGGAGCGGATCGATCCCCGAATGGTAGTGCTGATTGACGGCGACCTTCCGGACGTGGGGGTGCTCACCACCATCAGCCAGGACAGCATCGAGAGCGGCCTGCTCGCCGGAAAGCTGCTCGATCTGCTCTGCCCCAATGGAGGCCGACTGCTGTCGGTGACCGTTGGCGTCGATGACCACCACCTCCAGTTGCGCCGCAAGGGGTTCGAGCGCTACTTCGCCGCCATCGATGAGGAGGGAACACCGAAACGGCTTCTGGAGCATCTGGTCATCGCGGACACGCGCGACTGGGCAAGCCTCGACGCCTGGTTTGCCGGTCCCGGCGCCGCGGGCCCCGAAGGTCTCGAGAGCGTCGCAGGCATCTTCGTCACCAACGCCGCTGCGCACGAGGTAGTGGCCCGACTGCCTGCTGCCGTATTGCCCCGGATCGTTGGCTACGACCTCATTCCCGAGAACGCCCGCGCACTGCAGGAGGGAACCGTCGATTTCATCATCAATCAGCAGCCGGAGAACCAGGGCTATCAAGCGCTCGTGGCCATCCATCGCGCCCGCGTGATGGGAGAACCCGTGTCGGACGTGATCCGCATGCCAATCGACATCGTGATGCGCGAAAATCTGGATTTTCACCCGCTGAGCACCGGGTAGGCCTCGGCGGGACACCTAACTCTATATAGCGACAGACCAAGGAGCAGACAATGAACCACACCGTGAATCCTCAAGCCGTCTACCAGAACCACGAACTCTGGATGTATGCAGGAAGCCAGACCCTCTATGGGCCCGAGGTGCTGAAGCAGGTCGAGAAAAACGCCTCGCAGATTGCCGGCGCCCTCAGCGAGACCCCGGCAATTCCCATGGCCGTACGCTGGAAGGGCGTCCTCACCTCCCCCGAGGCAATCAGCGCGGCCCTGGCTGAGGCCGGCACGGACGGCCGCTGCGCGGGCGTCATCGTCTGGATGCACACCTTCTCGCCGGCCAAGATGTGGATCGCGGGGCTCAGCCGGTTCAGCAAACCGCTGCTCCACTTCCACACCCAGTTCAACCGGGACATCCCGTGGGACTCCATCGACATGGACTTCATGAACCTCAACCAGACCGCCCACGGCGGGCGCGAGTTCGGGTTCATCGCGACGCGCCTGGGCGTGCGCCGCAAGGTAGTGGTGGGCCACTGGCAGGACCAGCGCGCGCTCGAGCAGATTGGCGCGTGGAGCCGGGCCGCGGCGGCGTGGGCCGACCAGCAGGGAGCGCGCATCGTGCGCTTTGGCGACAACATGCGCTACGTGGCGGTGACCGAAGGCAACAAGGTCGAGGCCGAGCTGGCCCTGGGGTACATGGTGAACGGCTACGGCGTGGGCGACCTGGTCGAGCGCGTCGACGCGGTCTCCGACGCCGAGATCAACCGGCTGGTAGGCGAATACGAAGAGGCGTACCAGGTGGTCCCGGAACTGAAACGCGGCGGCGCGCGGCACGAGGCGTTGCGCTACTCGGCGCGGCTGGAACTCGGGATGTGCGCCTTCCTGGAAGAGGTAGGCGCAGTTGGGTTCTCCGACAGCTTTGAATGCCTCACCGGCCTCGATCAGCTTCCCGGCATGGCGGTGCAGCGGTTGATGGCCGACGGCTACGGTTTTGGCGGCGAGGGCGACTGGAAGACCGCGGCGCTGGTGCGCGCCATGAAGGTGATGGCGGCAGGCCTGCCGGGCGGCACCTCGTTCATGGAAGACTACACCTACCACTTCGAACCCGGCCGCGAGCGGGTGCTCGGCGCCCATATGCTCGAGATCTGCCCCACCATCGCATCGGGCACCCCACGCATTGAGATCCACCCCCTGGGCATCGGCGGCAAGTCCGATCCGGTGCGGATGGTCTTTGACACCCCGGCGGGCCCCGCGGTCAACGCCTCGATCGTGGACCTGGGCAACCGCATGCGCCTCATCGTGAATGAGGTGGACACCGTCCCGCCCGACGCCGATCTGCCCAAGCTCCCGGTCGCACGCACCGTCTGGATCCCACGCCCCGACCTGGCCGTCGCGGCCGCCGCCTGGATCTACGCGGGAGGCGCCCACCACACCGGCTTCAGCCACGCCATCACCACCGAGGTGCTCGAGGACTACGCCGAGATCGCCGGCATGGAGCTCGTGGTGATTGACGCCAGGACCGAGACGCGATCCTTACGCGAATCGCTGCGCTGGAACGAGCTCTACTGGCGCCTGCAGAAAGGCCTGGTGTAGGGACCGCCACGCCGGACTGACGGCGGCTGCACATTGCCCCCGAACCGCCTCCCCCGGACGGCCGCGCGGTGCATTGCGCCGTCGCGGCCGGGGCCGGTATACTGTCGGTCACACACCACCTCCTGGAGGAGTTATCGTGGCCGACACCCGTTCCACCGCCCTCGCTTTTGCCGCCGAGAACCGCGCTCAGTTTCGTTCCAAGCTGGAGGAGCTGATCGCGATTCCCTCCATCTCCACCGATCCGGAGTACCACCACGCCATCGAGCGCGCCGCCGGCTGGCTCGCCGATGAGCTGCGCCGCCTGGGTGCAACCTCCGTGGAGATTCTGCCCACCGCGGGCAAGCCAATCGTCTGGGGTGAAATCCCCGCCGGCGCCGCGGCCACACTCGACAAGAACAGCCCGACCATCCTGGTCTACGGCCACTACGACGTGCAGCCCGTTGATCCGGTGGAGCTCTGGCACTCGGAACCCTTCGTGGCAACCGAGCGCGACGGCGCCCTCTACGCCCGCGGCGCCTCGGACATGAAGGGCCAGGTGATGGCGACGCTCTCCGCTCTGGACGCCATTCGCAGCGCCGGCCCCCTGCCGGTGAACGTGCGCTTTCTGCTTGAGGGCGAAGAGGAGATCGGCTCACCGAGCCTTCAGAAAAGCATCGATCAGTACGCCGACCGGTTTGCCGCAGACCTCTGCCTGAACCCGGATACCGGCATGATCGCGCCCGACCTTCCCACCATCACCTACGGATTACGCGGTCTCGCCTACTTCGAGGTGCGTCTGCGCGGCCCCGCACACGACCTTCACTCCGGCATCTTCGGCGGTGCGGTGGAAAACCCCGCCCACGCGCTCTGCGACCTGATCGCGGGCCTGCACGACGAGAACGGACGCGTGACCCTCCCCGGATTCTACGAGCGTGTGCGCGAGCTGACCGCCGAAGAGCGCGACGAACTCGCCCGTCTGCCGATGGACGATGAGTTCTATCTCAAGCAGACCGGAGCCCCGCGGCTCTACGGCGAAAACGGCTACACGGTGACCGAGCGAATTGGCGCCCGCCCCACGCTGGAGATCAACGGCATTGTCTCGGGGTTCACCGGGAAGGGCGCCAAGACCGTCCTGCCGTCCACCGCGATGGCCAAGATCTCAACCCGGCTGGTACCCGACCAGGATCCGGGCGAAGTGCGCGACATGCTCTCTGCCTACTTCGACGCCTTCGTTCCACCCACCATGACCCACGAGATCGAGGTGATTTCGCTCGGGCCGCCGCTGATCACCGAACGCGACAACCGCGGCAACCGCGCGCTCGCGGCCGCCCTTGAGGCGGTGTGGGGAAGCAAACCGATGTTCAAGCGCGAAGGCGGCAGCGTGCCGGTCTCGACCTACCTCGAGCGGCAGCTCGGCGTGCCCTCGGTGCTCACCGGCTTCGGCCTGCCCGACGACAACCTGCACGCCCCCAACGAGAAGCTCGACCTGCCCACCTGGTATCGCGGGATCGACGCCCTCATCCATTTCTTCTATAACGTGGCGGCGCAGTGGTGAACGGGAATCACACCCCGGAGGAACAGCACCCCGAACTGGCGGCGTACCGGCGCAGCATCGACAACATCGACGCGGCGCTGGTCTACCTGCTCGCCGAGCGGTTCAAGGTCACCAAGAATGTTGGCTATTACAAGCGGGAGCACGACCTTCCGCCGGGGGACTCCGCGCGGGAACAGCGGCAGATCGCCCGACTCCACCAGCTCGCCCGCGATGCCGATCTCGACCCGGGTTTCACGGAGAAGTTCCTGCAGTTCATCACCCGCGAGGTGATCCGCCGCCACGAGCAGATCCGCGACGAGATCTGACGTGGAGATCTGACGCCTTTGCACCGAAGGATCGAGCTACGGCCTGCCGGTGAGCCCGCGGGGCGATGCGCTACGCGAGCAACGATCGAAGCGTGCGTGCCGCCTTGCCGCGGTGTGAGAGCGCGTGCTTCTCGTCGTCGCTGATGTCTGCGACGGTGCAACCGCGATCGGGAAGCAGAAAGATCGGATCGTAGCCAAACCCGCCGGTCCCCGTGGAGCGCTGGTGCGCAATCTCGCCGTGCCACGTCTCCTGTGCACAGAGAAACCGATCGGGGCCCAGGACGGCCACCATGCTGCAGACGTAGTGTGCCCCGCGCGCGGTCTTCCCCGTCATCCGCTCCAGCAACAGCGCCGTGCGCGCCTCATCGCTGTCCGCACCAACGTCGCCGCCAAAGCGCGCCGAGTAGACCCCGGGGTCTCCACCGAGCGCGTCCACGCAGATGCCTGAATCGTCGGCAACCACCACGTAGTCGCCTCCACTGAGCCGCCAGAGCGCCTCCGCCTTCCCGTATGCGTTGGCGAAGAAGGTGTCACCGGTCTCTTCAAACGAAAAATCCAGCCCGATCTCCCGCGGGGTAATCACGCGATCGGGGGCAAAGATGCTCGTCAGTTCGCGCACCTTGTGCGCATTGTTGCTTGCCAGAAGAATGTCCATGCGACGCAGTCTACCAGAATCACCGCCGGCGGTGACAGTCGTCCGCGGCAGCGACCAACGATGGCGGCAGCGCGCGCTTGACAATCGCCTGAGCTCACGCTATTCTGTGCGCTGATGAAGGTTAGTTGGTTGATTCAACAAACTAACAAGGAGTGTGTATGAACTCGGGTGTAGAACAGAAAGTCCTGGAGCAGAGCGGGCGGGAGCTTCGGTATCGCGGAAGCGAACATATCGGCGTGCTGGTAGTGGAGAACTTTCCGGCGCTGGGAACACTGACCGCCCTGCGGTTTCTGGAGTGGGTGCAGACCAACCCCGAGGGCGTGATTTCGCTTCCCACCGGGCGAACGCCTGAGTTCTTCATGAAGGAAGTGGCCCGTCTTCGCGCCGGGTGGGAGACCCCGGAAGTTCGCGAGGAGCTGGAGCAGCGCGGGATCGACCCCGCCGTCAAGCCGGAGATGGCGGGGCTTCGGTTTGTGCAGATCGACGAGTTCTACCCCATCAACCCGCGCCACCAGAACAGCTTCTATTTCTACGTGCAGAAGTACTATCTCGAACACTTCGGGCTCGACCCCGAACGGGCCCTGCTGATCAACTGTGAGGATATCCCCCTGCCCGAGGAGCTGGAGCGCTTCTGGGGCGATGAGCCCATCGACCTCGGGCTGCGCTACCGCAATCCGCGC
>REDM01000297.1 GCA_007693485.1 Spirochaetaceae bacterium | reverse complement strand
CGGTGGCGGGAATCCTGTCAGGCTTCTTCGGGGTTGGCGGCGGATTTCTGCTGGTTCCCGCGCTGGTCTGGGTTGGATCGGTTCGCATTGATCGCGCCCTCGCCACCTCGCTGGTTGCTATCGCGCTCATCGCGGTCTCCGGCTTTGCCGCCAACAAGGGCGCTGCGGGAGAACTCTCGCTGTCGCTGGCGGCGCTCTTTGGCGCCGGTGGCGTTGTCGGCATGGTTGTTGGCGCCCGCCTGAAGCGGCATCTCTCGCCGCTGGTACTGGGGCGCGTCTTCGCTGCGGTTGCGATTGGTGCCGGGTTCTACGTGGTGGCTCAGGTAGTGCTCTGACCAACGACGAGTTCGTGCGTGCTGACTGGCCGGTTACTTCTTCGGCTTCTTCTCTTTGATGTCCACGCCACCCATCACGGCTACGCCGCTGACGCGAAGCGTTGGCCCCCCGGGTGTACCCGATCCGGCGCGATTGCTGAAACCGCCGAGAATTGGCAGTCCCGATACCTCGACGTTGACCCCGGGTGGCACGATGACGTCCACGCCACCCATCACGCAGAACACGGTCACCTCGGTGACGCCGTGGGGGAAGAGCGCCTTGCGGTAGTCGAGGTCTACGCCGCCCATGATTGCCAGCACCCGGGACCGCCGGGCGGGCCTCCAGACGCCGCGGCGTTCGCTTCCGCCCAAGATGGCGAAGATGCTCTCGCTCGCGCGCACGGTGTCGCGATTGGTGGCAACGGTCGACGGGAAACGGGATGATGCGGAGTGGTCCTCCTCTTCGGCCGGCAGGTCGGCAACCAGGGCGATCAGGGCCGAGTGAGTGGAGACGCGGTGGGCTTCGGAAACGCGCCGCTCAAACTCCACGTCATCGAGGTGGTCGTGAGCGTAACTCTCGGACAGACGCCGAATGATCCGTTCACGCTGATCCGGGGAGACGGAGGCGCTGAGGTCACCGGCCACCGCCGCCGTCCTGCTCCGCGTCGCCGTTTTCCGGAGCGTTGGCGCGCTTCTTCTTCTCGTTGATTTCAACCGGCTTGTTCAGCTCAAGGTTCACCTTTTCGCCGCGGACCGTGATAGTCAAGGGTTCGCCCTCGTAGAGCTCGAAACGGAGATGCTTGTGCGTGATCTCCACGCTGATTCGACTCTCGTGAAAGCGCAGACGGAACTTGAGGTTTCCCCAAGCGGATGGCAGCTGCGGCTCAAAGCTGAGGGCGCCGTGGAAGTCGCGCATTCCGCCGAAGCCGTAGACCAGCGTCATCCAGACGCCACCGGTTGATGCGATGTGTACTCCATCGACTACGTTACCGGCAACGTTCGCCAGGTCCATCAGCAGGGCATACTGAAAGTACTCCAGCGCTTTCTGCTCGTGCCCAATCTCCGCTGCAAGAATCGCCTGAAAACAGGCCGACAGCGAAGAATCACCCGTGGTGAGTGGATCGTAGTACTCGAAGTTTCGCCGCTTCTGCTCAAGGCTGAACTCGTCTCCAAGCAGCACCATGGCCAGCACCACGTCGGCCTGCTTGATGACCTGGTGACGGTAGATGACCAGCGGGTGGTAGTGCAGCAGCAGCGGGTAGTTTTCGTGAGGAGTGTTATTGAAATCCCACACCTCTTTCTCAAGAAAGTTGTCGTCCTGTGGGTTGATGCCGCGTTCCTTGTCGTAGGGAATGTACATACAGTCTGCTGCGCGTCGCCAGCGCGCCGGCTCGTCGGCCTCGAGGCGAGTATTGTGCGTCAGGTGAGAGAACGCCTCAGGTTGCTCGGCCTCCAACCACTCGACCATCTCGGCAGCGTAGCGCAGGTTGCTGCGAGCCATCAGGTTGGTAAAGGTGTTGTCGTTCACCACGGTGGTATATTCGTCGGGCCCGGTGACCCCGTGGATGTGAAAGGCACCGGTATCCGGGCTGAAGAACCCGAGCCCCGCCCAGAGCCGGGCCGTCTCTACGAGAATCTCGACGCCTACTTCTCCAAGAATCTCCCGATCGCCGCGAATGTCCACGTAGCGCTTAATTGCGAAGGCGATGTCGGCGTTGATGTGGTACTGCGCGGTCCCGGCGGCGTAGTAAGAGGAAGCTTCCTCGCCGTTGATGGTACGCCACGGAAAGAGCGCCCCGTCCTCGGAGAGTTCCTTCGCCCTCTCGCGTGCCTGTGGAAGCATTGAGTAGCGAAAGCGTAGCAGGTTTCGGGTGATGCGCGAGTCGGTGTAGGTCAGGAAGGGCGTCACGTAGATCTCGGTGTCCCAGAAGTAGTGGCCCTCGTACGCCTGGCCGGTGAGGCCCTTGGCAGGAATGCCGGTGGTCTCGGCGCGCGCCGACGCCTGGCAAATCTGGAAGATGTTCCAGCTGATTGCCTGCTGCACCCGCGGCTCTGCATCAACGGTGACGTCGGCTCGCGACCAGAAGAGGTCGAGGTACTCTTTCTGGCCTTGCTCCAGGCTTTCATAGCCGTGCTTCACGCTGCGATCCAGGGTACGGTTGCAGCGATCTACCAGCTCTACGGCCGGCACCGAGCGCGAGGTGTGGTAGGCGAAGTACTTCACGATCTTGATGGGTACGTTGGCCTTCGC
The DNA here is from genome assembly GCA_007693485.1 of Spirochaetaceae bacterium. GTDB lineage: Bacteria > Spirochaetota > Spirochaetia > DSM-27196 > PWMO01 > PWMO01. The sequence goes on along the minus strand of REDM01000297.1, from coordinate 3,071 downwards.
GTCGATGGTGAAGACCACCTTCCCCAGATCTTCGCTCCAGCTGCGTTTGGGGAACCAGGTGTTGTCGGTCTCAACCACGTGGTCCATTCCAACGCCGAGCGTCATCCGCGAATTGGTGGTTCGATACCCGGTAATGACCCGAAGATCCTCTTCCTGGTGATCGCGGGCGTTGAGGACGCGTTGCACGAAGGCGCGGGCCTTGCGGGGATCATCGCCGTTCCCGTTTCGTGGCTCGTCAAGGGGGGCGCTGTCCTGCCGGTTGATCAGCTGCGAGGAGATGACCACCGGGGCATCGTGGTCAATCTCTACCTCGTAGCTGATCGCGCCCACGTGGCGGTGCTCCAGGGAAATGAGCCTCCGAGAGGTGACGCGGACGTGTTTCCCGCCCGGGCTCGCCCATACCAGGTCCCGCGTCAGCACACCGGTTCGGAAATCGAGGGCGCGTTCGTAACTTGTCATCCGGGCGGTTGGAAGATAGAGCGGCTCATCATCGACGTAGAGTTTGATGACGGTGGCGTCGGGCACGTTGACGATGGTCTGCCCCGTTCGCGCAAAACCGTACGCCTCTTCGGCGTGTACGATGGGCCACGTCTCGTGAAAGCCGTTACAGAAGGTCCCCGCCTCGATGCAGGGACGGCCTTCCTCAAACATGCCGCGAATACCCAGGAACCCGTTGGACAGCGCAAAAATCGTCTCGGCGTTGCCCATCCACTTCTGCGAGTAGCTTTTCTCCACAATTCGCCATTCGTCCGATGGGTAGATGTGCTCCGGCAACAGTTTGAGTTTTCTCGGAATCATCGAGGCAGCCCCCTTTCGCGAAAGTATAGTCAAACGGCGCCATTTTTCCAGTCGCAGACCCTCGTCAAATCCTCAGCCACGGTGTAGGATGTTGGCGGTATGGCACACGAACCAACTCTTGTGGTACTCGCGGCCGGCATGGGGAGCCGGTACGGCGGATTGAAGCAGGTTGACCCCGTTGGACCCCACGGCGAAACCATCCTGGACTATTCGGTCTTTGACGCGATGCGCGCGGGCTTTGGTCGAGTGGTGTTTGTGATTCGTCGCGATATCGAGGAGGAGTTTCGCGCGAAGGTCGGTAGCCGGTTTGAGGGACGCCTTCCCGTTGACTACGCGTTTCAGTCGCTCGAGGATCTGCCCGACGGGTTTCCGCTTCCCGAGGGACGATCCAAGCCGTGGGGCACCGCCCACGCGGTCTGGGCGGCGCGCAACGCAGTGTCCCGAAACTTCGCGGTGATCAACGCCGACGACTACTACGGCAGCGACGCCTACCGCGTGCTCGCCGGCTATCTGCAATCAACCACCGGAGACCATTACGCGATGGTTGGGTATCGCCTGGGCAATACCCTCTCGGACCACGGCGATGTGAACCGAGCCGTCTGCCGGACCAACGCGCACGGCGAGCTGGTCCGGGCGGTGGAGACGCTGGCGATCGAGCGTGATCCGGATGCGCCCGATCGAGCCCGCTTTCCCTCCGACAACGGGTACGACCATCTCCCGCTCGACACCGTGGTCTCAATGAACATGTTTGGCTTTACCACGGCGATGTTCGCTCACATCGAGACGCATTTGCGGGCGTTTCTGCGCGATCGGGCAGAGGAGCCCAAGGCTGAGCTCTACATTCCCACGGTGGTAAACAAACTGATCGAGCGAGGTGAGGCCTCGATGCAGGTGCTCACCAGCGATGCGACCTGGTTTGGAGTCACCTACGCCGAGGACAAGCCCCACGTGCAAGAGGCAATTCGCGCACTGATCGCAGCGGGCCGCTACGAGACCCCGCTCTGGGACTAGTCGCGGTTCTGTTGCGCGGTGACGGCAAACCGAAAGCTCGTGCCGCCCGCCGAGGAATTCACCGACATGGTTGCCCCAATCTGATCGGCGAGGATGCGCACCAGGGTCAACCCAAACCCGCCGCTCTCCGGCAGTGTGGTTGTCGTTGGCCTGGGAAGCGACACTCCGGTATCTGCCACGCCAAACGTGAACCCGCCGTCGCTCTGCTCGAGGATCAGTTCGATCGCACCTCCGCGGTCCCGCGGAAAGGCGTGTTTGTACGCGTTGGTCAGCAGCTCGTATGTCATCAGGCCTACCGCAACACCCGTCTGTGACGACACCCGAACCGGGCTGAGCCGACGCTGCACCTGGATGTCCGGCCGATGGGAGTGGCTCATGGCCACAATCTCGGCGAGGTTTCCGAGGTAGGCGTCGAGGTCGACCTCGTGGTAGTCACCCGTCTGGTAGAGCGAGTCGTAGATCAGCATCATGCTCTGGATGCGTCCGCGTGACTCCTCAAGCGCCGCGATCGCCGCCGGGTCGGAGAGCGACGATGCGCGAAGGGTCAGCAGACTCATGATCGACATGAAGTTATTCCGTATCCGGTGATGGACCTCTTTGAGAAGCAGTTTCTGCTCCGCGAGCAGGCGTCGCTCTTTTCGCTCGAGTCGTTTTCGCTCCGTGATGTCACGATAGATCCCAAACACGGCAACCTGTCCGCCGTGGAAGAAAACCGGCTTGGCCATCACTTCAACTTCGATTCGCCGGCCGTTGCGATCGCACCGGACGGTATCGACAATCACGGTGTGCCCCGCGTTCACCGCTTCCTTGAGCGCTTCCGATTCCTGGAGATACTCCGGGGGCACGATGATCGTTCGGATGTTTCCCCCTCGGACCTCCTGCTCGGTGTAGCCGAAGAGGCGGGTGAACTCCGCATTCACGTGCACGATCCCCGCCTTCATGTCGGCCACCACAATCGGTTCGGGGGCGCTGTCGAGCAATTGACGAAAGAAGGCGTTGTCCAGCCCGATGCGGTCACGCGCTTCCCGTTCGTGCGCGGCAAAGAGATCGAAGGCCATCTCGATGCTGGACCGCAGGACGAACTCTCCGGACTGTTTGAGCACGTATCCGTATCGGGTAATGGTTCGTACGCGATCTACCATCTCCTGCTCGCCGTGCGACGTCAGGAAGACAATGGGAAGCGTGTGTCGCTGGAGGATCGCCCGAGCGGTCTCGGTGCCGTCGATGCCGGCCCCGAGGTCGATGTCCATCAGCAGCAGATC
>REDM01000184.1 GCA_007693485.1 Spirochaetaceae bacterium | reverse complement strand
CCATCGCTTGGTACTGAATACGGTAATAGTCATACCGCCACGATGCGCCTTCGGGCCGCTTCCGTCAAGGCGTGTGGTGGTGGAAGTGCCCTGGCTATCGGGAGGTCTTTGTTACAGGTCCTGGCTCCTCTTCCCGAAGCATACCCGCAATCACGCGAACCGCGAGGGCAATGTCCTCGACGCGTGTGTATTCCGCCGGATCGTGGCTCACCCCGTCCCTGCTGGCCACGAAGATCATAGCGGCGGGAAGATAGGGCGCAACAATTCCCGCGTCGTGAAGAGCGCCGCTGGGAACGCGCGGTACGGTGAGGCCCAGGGCGACGCAGGCATGCTCGAGCCGATCAATCACCGTTTCTTCCATTGGGATTGGCGGAAGATCTTCAATTGACTCGATTACCAAACCGAGTCCGCGTCGTGCACAGATTTCTTGAAGCGCTTTCTTCACCAAGTCGTCCGCCCGTGAGAGCGACCCGGGTGTTTGCGCCCGCAAGTCCACGGTGAAGGTCGCGCTGTTCGCTATCACGTTGATTTCGTTGGGGCCTACATCGATTCGGCCAACCGTCGCGACGGTGTACGGGGACTCGACTGCAAGGTCAAGAGCAATACGCTCGATTTCGATAATTGCCTGTGCTGCTCCGGCAAGCGCATCGTGGCGGTCGAGCATCTGGGTCGACCCGGCGTGGTTGCTCCTGCCCGCCATGATGACCCGAAACTGTCGACGTCCGTTCACCGTGGTCACAAGGCCAATCGGACGGCCCTGTTTCCAGAGCGACGCCCCCTGTTCCGGGTGGACTTCCACAAATCCCAGGTAGCGCTCAGCCGCCAATCGGTCACCGTTCATTGCGGACGCGTCCACACCAAAGGCAGCCCCTGCCTCCAGAAAGCTTCGGCCTTCGTCGTTTTGCATGCGGGACAGATCACTCGCGGAAACCGTTCCCACCCAGCTGCGACTCCCCAGCAGCGCCGTGCCAAACCCCGTTCCCTCTTCCTCGGCAAAGACCACCAGCTCAAGGGGAACGCCAATACGCAGCAGTTCCAAGGCGCAAACCACACCGCTGACGCCGTCGTACTTACCACCGGTGGGAACCGAGTCGAGGTGCGATCCGCAGAGCCATACCCGATCGCTCCACGAGACTCCGCCTGGTCGAATCCGGAGGTTTCCGTGAGCGTCCCGACGGCTTCGACAACCAAGACGACCGGCTTTAGACAGAACGTAGTCACACGCCCGTGCCCACCCGGGGGAGAAGGTTGCCCGATGGTACCCCGCGGTTGTCGCCGGTTGTGAGCACGCCGCAATCGCTTCAATGTCGCGTTCGATGCGTGCCGGCACAACCGCGTCTCTGCTCATTCGAGACCTTCCGGCGGATGGTGCAGATGACAGGCAACGGTCCGACCGCTTGCCGCCGGACGAAGCTGCGGCGTCACTCTTGAACAGACCGGCATCGCGTGGGGGCACCGGGTGTGAAACGGGCATCCCGGCGGCGGGTCGGTTGGTGAGGGTGGTTCGCCGGCAAGCGCAATGCGCGTCTTGGGAAGCTGCGGGTGCTCGCGCGGGACGGCCGAGAGCAGTGCCTGACTGTAGGGATGAAGCGGTTGCGAAAAGAATTCCTGCCGGGGAGCCACCTCGACCAGTCGACCGAGGTACATCACCGCTACACGGTCCGCCATGTGTCGCACGACACCCAGGTCGTGCGAGATCAGCAGGAACCCCAACCCAAATTGCTTCTGAACGTCGATCATCAGGTTGATGATCTGCGACTGAATACTCACATCCAGCGCGCTGACCGGTTCATCGGCCACCAGCAGTTGGGGATCGGTGATCAGCGCACGTGCGATCACGATGCGCTGGCGCTGCCCGCCCGAGAACGCGTGTGGATGCCGGTCGGCAACCCATGGGGCAAGCCCGCAGCGCGAGAGCAGCTCGCGCGCCCGCTCACCCGCCTCTCGCCCGGACGCCAGGCCGTGAACCACGAGGGGCTCGGCCACCAGGCGGCCGACGGTCATACGGGGATTGAGCGATCCGTACGGATCCTGAAAGACCAGCTGCATCGACCTGCGCAAGGCGCGAAGCACCGGTTTCGACGCCTGGGTTACATCGGTTCCGTCAAGCCGGACTGTCCCCCGTGTGGGCTCGATGAGGCGCAACACCGAGCGTCCAGTGGTTGTCTTTCCGCACCCGGACTCACCTACCAGAGCGAAGGTCTCACCCTCTGCGAGCGAGAAGCTCACTCCGTCCACCGCGCGTACCACAGCGCGGCGACTCAACCCAAAGGGGTGAGATACGGTGAAGTGCGTCGCGAGGTCTTCAACCTCCAGCAGTGGCCTATTCATTGTTTTCACCTTCGTACGCGGTTCCCTCGCTCGCCTGAGCACGATCAGCCTCGGACTCAAGCAGCCAGCACCGCGCGTCGCGGCGCGGGGCTACGCGATGAACCGGTGGCGGCGCCATGTGACAGATGCTCATCGCATCGGGGCAGCGGGGGTGGAACGGACACCCCTGTGGCTGTTCGCCTGGACGCGGGACCTGACCGGGAATGGTCGGCAACGGGTGGACGCGCGCGTCTGATAGCAGCGGTCGTGAGCGGAGCAGGGCGCGCGTATAGGGGTGCTGTGGAGCGTCAAAAAGTTGATCGACGGGAGAGCGCTCCACAATCTGGCCGGCATACATCACCGCGACGTGGTCGCAGATTTCTGCAATTACCCCAAGGTCGTGCGTGACAAAGAGAATTGAAGAACCGTGGTCATCGCGCGCTTTCAGCAGCAGGTCGAGAATCTGGGCCTGCACGGTGACGTCGAGGGCAGTTGTCGGCTCGTCGGCAATCAGAAGCTGCGGTTCGCACGAGAGCGCGAGCGCAATCATTACCCGCTGACACATGCCGCCGCTGAGCTTCTGCGGGTATTCATCCAGAATCATCGTTGGTCGGGCGATACCCACGCTGGCAAGCAGCTGTGCTGCGTGTTCGCGAGCGAGGCGCACCGGCTGAGGTCGATGGCGACGGATGGTCTCCACCAACTGCTGCCCCACGGTGAAGAGCGGATCAAGACCGACGCTTGGCTCTTGAAAAATCATCGCGATCTCTTCGCCCCGTACCGCGCGCATCTCCCGGTCGGCGAGACACAGGAGGTCCCGGCCGTTCAACAATACGGAGCCCGACGTCACCCGTCCCGACTCCGCCAGAAGCCGCATGACGCTCAGGCAGAGCTGTGACTTCCCGCTGCCCGATTCACCGATGATTCCGACAATCTCGCCGCGCGGGACGTCGATACTGACGCCATTGACCGCATAGACCGGCCCCCGGTCCGTACGAAATACCGTCGACAGGTCACGAACGCTCAGAAGCGGCGTATCGTCAATTGTGGCATTCTTATCGCTCACGACGCACCACCGGAATGGGCACATGAGGATCAAAGTAGTCGCGCAACCAGTCACCGACAACGTTCACCGAGAGGACAATCGCCATCAGGATTACCCCGGGGAAGGCCACCAGCCACCATGCGGCAAAGAAGGTCTCCTGTGCGCCGGCGAGGATTCCACCCAGTGTTGGCGTGGGTGGCGGAATCCCCAGTCCCAGAAAACTGAGCGTCGCTTCGGCAATGATCATCTGACCAAAGGTGAGAGTGATGCCAACAAGTACGATGCCGAGAACGTGCGGGGCGATATGGAGAAAGAGGATCCGAAGGTGGCTGCATCCCACGCAGCGAGCTGCCTCGACAAACGGCTGTTGACGGATTCGCAGCACCTCTCCGCGAACCAGCTTGGCGAACGTGATCCACCCGGTCAGTCCCAGAACCATCGCTACGTTCACCAGACCGGGGCCGATGGCCGCCACAATGGCGATGGCCAGTACCACAAAGGGAAGCGAGAGCAGGGCATCCACTACGCGCATCACCAGATTATCAAACCATCCCATCAGGTATCCACACAGGAGCCCCAGTACGGTGCCAACTACGCAGGCAACGGCAACCGCCAGTCCGCCCACCGCAAGCGACACTCGGGTCGCAAGCAGCAGGCGTGCTCCCAGATCTCGCCCAAGCGAATCGGTGCCGAGGAGTGCGCCACTCTGAGAAGAAGCAGAGAAGAGGGCCGGTGGATCCAGAGAGACGCTCAAGCGTTGGGCCAGTGCGGGGCCGCGAACAAGGGGAGCGAGCAGCGCGGCACAGACGATACCAGCAAGCACCAGGTGAGCCACGAGCGCAGATCGGTTGTACCTCGTGGCCAGAAGGTAGTGCTGCGCCCCGTGAGGTTCCGTGGTGTGCGGCACGTGCGTGTTCATCGGGCCCATACCTTGATCCGGGGATCAATCACGCTGTAGAGCAGATCGAGCAATAGATTCACGGCGATAATGCAGAGCGCGATCACAAATACCGCGGCTACCACTACCGGGAAGTCGCGCCCAAACGCCGCCCTCGTCAGCAGCTGTCCGATGCCCGGCCACCCGAAGATCGATTCTACCACCACCGATCCACCGATTACAAATCGCAGTTGCAGGCCAATCTCCGTGACTATCGGTACCGCCGCGTTTCGCAGCACGTGTTTTCCCAGGATGAGCCGCTCGGAGAGCCCCCGCGAGCGAAAAACCGTGACAAAGGGACGGGAGAGTACATCGATGGTGCTGGTGCGCGTAATCCGGGTGATACCCGCAACAAGGAAGAGTGCGATCGAAGCAGACGGAAGTACGAGGTGGGCGGGGCGGCCAAAGCCTGAGGGAGGCAGGATCGGGAAAGCCACGCCAAAGACAAAAATCAGCAACAAGGCGATCCAGAACACCGGGGTCGACTGACCGACCATGCTGGTGAGGACGGCAACTCGATCGACCCACGTTCCCCGTCGCAACGCCGCAATCATCCCCAGCGGAACCCCAATGAGGGTCGCCACAAAGAGCGCAGTGACCGAGAGCTGAACCGTTGCCGGAAGGCGCTCCTGTACCATGGAGATAGCCGGGCGACGGGTTTGAATTGATCGGCCAAAGTCCAGCACGGCCGACCGCTGCAGGAAGGCAACGTAACGCACGGGCAATGGTCGGTCGAGCCCCATCAACGTGCGCATCTCTGCCACCGACTCATCGGAGGCAGTGGGTGGGAGCATCAGGCGTACCGGATCGCCGGAGAGATTGAGCACCAGAAAGACGATGGAAAGCACAATGATCACCGCAATCAACCCCTGCACAATGCGGCGAAGCACGTATGCGATCATCGACCGTCCTCGGTGAACGGGGAAACCACCGACTCCGCCTCGGTATCAAAGAGGCCGTAATCGGATATGCGATAGAATGGAGCCACCTCCATCCCCAGCCAGAACAGGAAAAAGAGCGGCTCCCGCCACCGTGCGCCGCGGGCGCGAAGCTCGGCTTCAAACCCGGTGATGCGGGAACGAAGCGACGCTGGCGGTTCGACCGCCATCACACCGGCCAGCGGCAGCGCGATTTCACATACCACGCGGTCTTCATCAACCAGAACGAGTCCGCCCTGCAGCTCAATCACCCGGTTCACGGCGTGGCAGAGCGCCTCCTTCGGGTTTCCGATTCCCACCACACCGTGGTGGTCGTGCGCGAGGCTCACCGCAACGGCTCCGCGGGTGATGCCGTACCCCTTCAGAAAGCCGGTGCCAACCAGTTCATCACGAACGCGGTTGGCACACAACATAAAGAGCAGCTCGTCGGAAGGGTTATCGAGCGACACCTCACCATCTCTCACGGGCACGGTGACCGGTGTCAGATTGGTGAATCGCGTTGCCTCGTCGAGCTCAACTGCGCGGAGGGTCACTTCGCTCCGATCTGACCAGTGTGACGGCAACCATTGCAGGGTGTCGGCACAAACCGGCGCGCGCGGGACGGTGTGAAGGAGGGCCGGTTCGTAGGCGGGATCCTCCTCGCGGTTCAGGAACTCTTTGGTCACCCGTGAGCCGGAGGCGTACACGTCCTGAATCTCCAGCGAATCAAGCGAGTCGAGGATTACTACATCGGCAAATGCACCGGGCCGAAGGGCGCCCACGATCTCACCCACGCGATAGTGTTCCGCGAGGTTGTGCGTTACCATACAGATAGCATCAATGGGTGCCACTCCGCGGTCGATGGCGGTTCGCACCTTGTGCAGCATGTAGCGGTCAGGGGTCATGTGCGAGACAAGCATGTCATCGGTGACAAGGCCGATGCGGTGTGACGGCAGTTGGTGTTCGACCACGGTTCCCACCAGCGTCTCTACCTCACGAGCCAGCGTACCGTTTCGCAGCATCACGAAGAGCCCCTTGCTCACCTTTTCCACCACTTCGTCCGGCTTCCGCGGCTCGTGGTCGGAGCTTACGCCCACCGCAAGACAGGCGTCGAGATCGTCGCCCCGCGTAAAGAAGAGGTGGCCTTCGGGAGTTCTCCGGTTGGCCACCGCGTCGGCGATCAGCGCGAAGTTGTCCGCACGTCCGTCGGTGAGCCACTCGACGATCTTGCGACCATTGACCTCGGCAAGCCCAACGGTTCCATCCCCTGCGAGCAGCCACTGCGCCTCAACGGGGGTCAGTCGACTTACCGTATGCTGGACCTCCGGAAGGAAGGGGAGCTCGATCGGTGTCATCAGAAAGCCCTTCACCGGAGTACGCCGCAGCGCGGCGATCATCGCTTCCATGCCGGTGCGTCCGGCAACGGCGCCCACCTCATGGAAGTCGGTGAAGACCGACGTGACCCCACACTCCAGCGCCGCCTTGGCAAAATGCACGGGGTCACACAGAGAGCTTTCGACGTGGATATGGCCCTCGATGAATCCGGGGAGCAACAGCTTTCCGGTGACATCGACGGTCTCCGCTGCGTGGCGGCACGGCTCAGTGGTGATCTTGGCGATCAGTCGGCCGGCAATCCAGATGTCTCCGCGCTCGATGCGACGAGTGAACACGTTGAGATAGGCCCCCCCCTGGAGGATCCGGTCAGGGGGATCAAGACCGAGCGCAACGCGCCCGGCCCGGAATCGTTCACGTTCAGAAGGAAAGACTGACGCAGTCTGGTGATACATACCTTCTCCATGGCCCGGGAGCATTGTGCTCCCGGGTGGCGTCCTGTCCTACCGGAAGGACGCGTACGACATATCGAGGAACTCGTCTGATCGCGGCTCCCATACCAGTCGGTTGCTCATTCCGAAGAGGACCGGTTGTTTATAGAGAAAGATAGACGGTGCGGCTTCGCGGATCAACGGCTTGACCTGATGGAAAGCGCGCTCTCGAACCGACTGATCGGTGGTGGTTCGCGCCTGGGCGAGGAGGGTATCAATCGCGGGGTTCTCTATCGAGCGCAGGAGACTGCCCGATCGAGCCGTGAAATCCCAGATATACGCTGCGTCAAACAGCGGGTTCCCCCATCCCACGAGATACATCGGGGAGGTCTGCTTTCCGAAGAGACGGCCATTGAAGGCACCAAACTCGAAGACCTCGATGTTTACGGTGATTCCCACCGTCTCGAGGTAACCGGCAATTGCCTCTGCAACCGCGACGTCATTGATGTACCGCCCGCTGGTGATGTCCATCGTAACGGAAAATCCGTTCGGGTATCCGGCCTCTGCGAGCAAGGCACGCGCGCGCGTGGGATCGTAGGGAAACGGCGAAACCGCAGACGTGTATCCGAAATCCGCAGGCGTCAGATGAGCGGTGGTTGCCTCGGCCAGACCGAACAGAAGGCTGGATACAATGGCATCGTTATCGATTGCGTAGTTCATCGCGCGACGTACCCGCGGGTCGGAAACCGGTGACTCCTGCACCGCATCGAGGCCCACAAACATCACCCTCGTTCCGGTGGCCGTGGCGAACACGGTGTTGGGGTTCTGTTCAATCTGGGTGCGCGCGGTGATCGGCGGATCGGCAATCAGATCGGCCTCGCCGGCCAGCAGGGTTGCCACTCGGCTGGATGCCGAGTCAATGAAGCGAAACTCAAGCTCGGGGATCTCGATCGCCGTCCGCCAGTAGTTGTCGTTTCGCTCCAGCACGATGCGGTTTCCCCGATCCCAACGGACAAACCGGAACGGACCGGTGCCCACCGGTGCCGCGTTGAACGCTTCGTTGCCAACCTCCGCGATGTGTTGGGGCGGGATGATCTGCAACTCGGAGAAATAGTGCTCCGCGAGAGCGAATGGCTCTTCGGCTTCGATGCGAATCGTCAGATCGTCGATGACTTGCACGTTGCGCATCCAGCGGAGATCGTTACCCCGCCGCGACTCGAGTGCGGGATCAAAGATCCGGTCGATAGAGAATTTTACCGCCTCGGCAGTCAGTGGCTCACCGTTGTGAAAGGTCACGCCCTGCCGGAGCCGAAAGACCCATGCCCGGTCACCCTCGCGCTCAAAGCTCTCCGCGAGCGCCGGAACGTTCCGACCGTCGGGTGTCTTGCGCAGCAACGAGTCAAAGATGTTGATGGTCACGTTGTAGGTTGGGCCTTCGCGATGGAGACTGGGATCGAGTCCTGGAGGCTCCGCGCTCTGAACGACAACCAGCGGGCGCTGCGGGGCGGTGGCGGTTTCGGCCCGGCCTCCGGCAAGCGCTGGGGCGGCGAGTACCAGCGTGAGAACAAAGACAAGCACCGCGCCTCGAATCATGCGCGGCGCTGACTGAACGAGCATCGATTTCATCGAACTCCTCCTAATTTTTATGCAGAATGTATTCACCCGTGAACATATCGGTCGCGCCGGAGGAAGTCAACAGATAACACCTGCGCGTTGGCAACCATTGAACAAGCTACCAATTGGTAGTTTTCCTCGGAGGTGGTGTCACGCGGTAGGAAGGATGAAGAGCTTTTGCAACAGCGAGGAGAAGGCCGCGATATCGATCGCATCAACGATATCCATACCGCCGCCGTCCCACCGCACGCTGGCTCCGCGCATGGTGGTGCAGCCCAGTTCCATGCGGAGGTTCCCATCGTGGTGGGCAGCAATCACGCGAGGTTCCATGGCGACCGCCATAGCGATTGGGTCAGCCATCGCGGCAAACGGCATGCCGAGCCGCTCTTCCATGGCGCGGAATACCCACTCCTGCAGGCGCTGCACCAGCTCGCCACGGTGGGTTTGGTTGCCAACCGCAGCAGCGAGCTGCTCCCGGTCGAGCCTCACCGAGCGGCACGCGTCCCACGGAACGATTGTACACGGAACGCCCGAGCGGAAGACCACATCGACTGCCTCGGGATCGGCGTAAAAGTTGAACTCGGCGAACCGTGTCACGTTGCCGTCACCAAGGGCGCCTCCCATGATCACCAGAGACCCAATACCCGAGACGACATCCGGGTAGAGGTTGAGCGTGAGGGCGAGGTTGGTGAGTGGGCCCAGCGCCACCACCGTGGCTCCCGGGTATTCGCGCACCATGCGCGCGATGCCCGTCGGAGCGTCTGCATCCTCTGCCGCCTTGGACGTTGCCGGTAGTTCGACCAACCCGAGACCGGTGGGACCATGAATCCGCTTCGCACTCACCGGTTCGCGAAGCAGCGGCCGGGTCGCGCCGGCAAAGACGGGGATTTCTCCACGGCCCACACTCGCGAGCAGTTCACAGACGTTCTGCGTGACCTGGTCTCTCGCGACATTTCCGCTGAGTGTGCTGACGCCCACAACGTCTACCTCGGGATGAAGCAGCGCCATCAGAATCGCAACCGCGTCGTCGATGCCGCAATCCGTATCAATAATGAAAGGTGTACTCACGTTGGGGCCCCTCCACCCAAGGGTATGATACCGAAGTTCGCTCTTGACGGGTAGCGGGGGGGCGGCGCGAGGACCCATGCCGCTGGTTTCGATCATTCGTTTAGTCCGTTGGGTTTTCCGCCATCGCCTCCAACAGGTACACCACCGCAAGCGCCCCCGGGTCGACCGAGCCTTCGCCTTGAGTGCCGGACCAGCGGGCGCGGCCCTTGGTGGAGCGCATGCTCCGGGTTGCTTCGGCGCCGACCCGGGCAGCTTCGCACGCGGCTTTCAGAACCGAGAACGGGTCGTTTCCCGGTGCGGAATCGGTCGCGGCCTCGATCGCGCGCACGGCAGGTTCCAGGGCATCCACCATGGTGCCTTCTCCAGGTTCTGCCTTCCCGCGACGCTTGATCATGTCCAGCGCAGCCCGAAACCCGGTGTTCAGTCGATTCCCGTGCGCTACGTCGGGCCCTGCGAGTGCCTTTCCCGCGGCGATCACGCCTTGTGAGAGCAGCGTCCCAAACGTGGATGCCGCGTGCTCCGCGATCAGTCTGCCGGCGCCGCTCACCAGTTCCGGAATCTCCGTCGCCTTTGCCAGCTCTCCGCTGCTCAGCGATCCGTGCAGAACGCGTAGTCCCGTCAGAAGGTTGATTCCCAGATCTCCGTCTCCCGCGGTAGAGTCAAGCGTGGTCAGTTCATCGGCGCACTGTTCCATCGCCTGGCAGACGCGAATCGCGGTCTTTCGCACCAGATCTGCTTCGGTCATCCCTGCGCTCTCCTATTGTCCAAACTGCACCAGCGGCGAATACGAGTCAGCATCAAGAAGACCCAATATCGAGCTGTCCAGCCGCATGAGGGTGAGGCTCGCTCCCGCCATCTCCATCGAGCAAGCGTATCGACCGATCCAGCACCGCTCGATTGACACTCCCGCTGCGGAAAGTTCGCGTTCGAGGTCACCGTACATGATGTACAGTTCCTCAAGTGGGGTCGCACCGAGGCTGTTCAACAGCACTGCCACCTGATCACCGGTAGCGTACGGACCATCTTCCAGGATTCGCGTTGCAAGCTCCTTCGTGATCTCACGTGCTGGCTTGAGCTTGGTGCGTTGAATGCCCTGTTCTCCGTGGATTCCCATTCCGATTTCCATCTCATCCTCGGCGATCTCAAACGTCGGCTTGCCGGAAGCAGGGATAACGCATGGTCCAAGCGCCACACCGAGGCTCCGGGTACTGTTGAGTGCGTGACGGGTGATTGCCGCAACTTCATCCAACGTCTGTCCTGCAGCCGCCGCCGCACCGGCGACCTTGTACGCGAGCGCGAGCCCCGCGATGCCACGACGATCGTGACTGCGCTCCGACGGTGCCGAGGCAACGTCGTCAGCCACAACCACCGACGTACACGCGATTCCATCCTCGATCAGCGCCTCCTCGGCCATCTCAAAGTTCATCACGTCGCCCTGATAGTTTCCGTACAGAAAGAGTACGCCCTTCCCGGAATGCGCGGCTCGAGCCACGGTTTCAATGGTTGATGCGGGAGGCGAGGCGAAGACGCTCCCAACCGCGCAGCCAGAAAGTAGGCCCTCTCCCACGTATCCCAGAAAGACAGGAAGATGTCCGGAGCCGCCACCGGTGACAACAGCGACCTGAGGCAAGCCGTTCTTTGTCGCACGAACCAGAGCACGAAGGTTCCCGTCGGCAGCCGTGTACCGGTTCGAATGGGCAGAGTAGATTCCTGCGAGTGTTTCGTCCACGTAGTGCTCTGGGTTATTCATGATGTTCTTCATTCCCATGATTCGCCTCCCGATCGCCTGATAGTAATCTATATAAGTATTTAATATGGTAACCTCGTGTTTCGCGGTTGTCAATCCACTTGCATTTCTCCGCAGGCTTGCGTATAGTGTCAAAACCTAACCTATATAGTTAGGTAGTTACCAACTTGACCGAGGAGAATCGAATGATTACGATCGACGGAACCAATCTCACCGCGGAGACGGTGGTTCGGGTGGCACGGGAGCGGAGCGCCGAGGGCGCGTGGGTGCCGGTGCAGTTCGCCACAGAATCAAGGACTCGCCTCCAGCAGGTGCGTGAATACGTGGAGCGAGAGTGGCTGGTTCCCAACGCCCCGCCGATCTACGGGTTTAACACCGGGCTCGGGAAGTTAAAGGACAGCGCCATCTCGGTAGAGAACATCGAGAGGTTTCAGCAGATGCTGGTGCACTCCCACAGTGCCGGAGTGGGGGAACCGCTGCCCGAAGACGTCATTCGCGCTACGCTTTTGCTTCGCATCAACGCATTCGCGCGAGGCTGTTCGGCACCTCGGATTGAGGTCGTTGATCGGCTCCTTTCGATGCTCAATACCGGGATTCATCCGGTCATTCCGTGCAAGGGATCGGTGGGTGCCAGTGGGGATCTTGCTCCGCTTGCGTACCTCGCGGGAGTTCTGGTCGGGCACCCCAACGCAGAGGCGTTCTTTCGCGGAGAACGAATGAGCGCACAGGATGCGTTTCGTGCAGCCGGAATCGAACCGACGTTCAAGTTGGAAGCCAAAGACGGGTTAGCGGTAATCAACGGAAGCACGGTTTCGCTTGCCATTGCCGTCCTGACGGCACACGATTCGCGTGAAATCCTTGTGGACGCCGATATCGCCCTCGCGCTCAGCCTGGAGGCAATGCGTGGAGAGCTCGCGGCATTCGAAGCGGATATTCACGACGTGCGTCCCCATCCGGGGCAGATTCGGACTGCTGCAAACGTCCGGGTGCTGACTGCTGGCTCCAGCCGTTGCACCGACGAGGCGCGAGCGGTGACCCTTCCCGACGAGAGTCGCGTGCGGGCCCAGACCATTCCGGCGCGGGTGCAGGATGCGTATTCGCTTCGTTGTGCGTCGCAGGTTCACGGCCCGGTACGCGACGCGTTGGACTATATCGATCGAATCCTTGGGGTGGAGTTGAATTCGGCAACGGACAACCCACTGGTATTTCCCACCGATGACGGGTACCGCGTTCTCAGTGGGGGTAACTTCCACGGTCAGTACATTGCGCAGGCCATGGATCTCCTGGCCATGATCATGACCGATCTGGGCAGTATCAGCGAACGGCGGATCTATCGCATGTTGGATCCCACGATGAGCTACGGTCTGCCGAGTAACCTGATCGCCACGTTGCCGGGCGTGAACACCGGCTACTCCATCGCCCACTGCTCGATGGCCGCCCTGGTTACCGAAAATAAATCGCTCTGCTGGCCCGCGGGAGCCGATTCCATTCCCACAAAAAGTAATCAGGAGGACCACGTCAGCAACAGCACGTGGGCGGCTCGCAAGGCGCGAATGATTGTATCCAACGTTGCCCAGATTGTCGGAACCGAGTATCTGATTTCCGCCCAGGCGCTTGATGTTACTCGGGGTGATCTTGGCTCGTTTGCGCTTGGCGCAGGAACTTCCGTTGCGTACGACCGGATACGCGATGCGATTCCCGCCGCGCTCGACGGCGATCGCTGGCTGCACGCTGATCTCGGCGCGGCGCTTGATCTGGTGGTCACGGGGTCTGTCCGGGCTGCGGTACAGTCGGCGGTGGGGAACCTTGCATGAGCAACGCTGATGGCCCGAGCCGCAGGGAACCAGAGCGATCATCGGCAGCGCTGACTCCACTGATAGCCGATCTCACGATAACCGGCGGAACGGTTGTCACCGAGACCGGGGAGGAGCAGCTTGATGTAGTGGTTCGTGACGGCAGGATCGTGGAGCTGGCGCCCCCAGGGAAGAAGCCCGACTCCCGGGAGCGGTTCGACGCCGCGGGATGTCTTGTACTGCCGGGAGCCGTCGACGTTCATTACCACGCGCGGACTCCAGCCTATCCGGAGCGAGGCGATTTCTTCACGGAGACCTGTGCATCAGCCGCTGGTGGCGTCACGACGATACTGGAGATGCCCATCTCCAAGCCGGGATGCGCGACGCCGGATACGTTCCGCACGCGGCGCCAACTGGGTGAACAGATGTGCGTCACCGACTTCGGACTCTACGGGGCGCCAGGAACATTGATTCGTGACGATGTGTTTGGGATGGCGCGCGAAGGCGCCGTAGCATTCAAGATCTTCATGCATCGACCGCCTCAAGGCCGCGACGATGAGTTCATCGGGATCTGCCTCACCGACGAATCTGATCTTCTGGAAGCGCTCAAGCTGTGCAAGGAAACCGGGTTGCGGCTCGTTGCGCATTGCGAGAACGACCGGATGCTTCATGCGGGGCTGGTGCGGGAGAAGGCGCTGGGCGCCGGTGACATCGTTGCGCACGGGCGATCTCGGCCACCAGTGGTCGAGGCGCTCGCGGTTGCTGAGTTTCTTACCCTCGCTGAGTCCGTCGGCGCACCGGTGCACGTGGCGCACGTAACGTGTCGGCACGCAGTGCAGGTGATTCAGCGCTTTCAGAACGATGGCGTTGACGTGACCGCCGAAACGTGTCCGCACTACCTCTTTTTTCACGATCAGGAGATCTCAAGGCTTGGCGCATACGCGAAGATCAACCCGCCAATACGGACGCAGGCGGACCAGGATGCGCTCTGGGCAGCTCTGGCGGATGGAACGCTCTCGTTGGTAGCCACCGACCACGCCCCGTACGTGCCCGCTGAGAAAGAACGGGGCGATAGAGACTTCTGGTCGGCTCCGTCGGGGGTTCCCGGGGCCCAGGTTCTGCTACCCTTGATGATTACCGCTGCGCTCGAGGGTCGCATCACCCTCTCTCAGGCGGTACAGCTTATTGCAGGGAATCCAGCGCGGCTATTTGGTCTTGCGCCGGCAAAGGGAGCGATTACTCCGGGAGCCGACGCTGATCTGTGCGTGTACGATTCGAACGCCGAGGGAACGCTGACGCAAAAACGAATGGTAAGCAAGGCGAAAGAAATCGATCGATTGTACCTCGACTATCCACTCCGAGGCGCCGTGCTGCGCACGTACCTCAGGGGCCGGACCGTCTTTGACGGTGAACGAATTGTAGTTCCGGCGGGATCGGGAGCGTTCGTTCGACCGCGCGTTTCGTGATCGCGGCACAAGACCCATCGGGATCGGAAAACCTGACAAAAAGGGTTGACAAAGCGCATAACAATGCGTAGTCTATGCACAATCATACTACCTATCTATATAGGTAGGTAAGTAAGGGAGGAGATGGCATGCAGGTTTTTCGATTACAATGGCCCGAGCTGGACGCCCACGTACACGTCAAGGCCGCGGAAGAAAATCCCCAGGTATTTGATTGGTTTTGCACCAACCTTCCCACCAGAAGTCTGCAAACGCATACCGTCGTTGCGGGGTACTGCCTCACCTCGATGAGTGTCCCCGTGCGCAATCCATTCCCTTGGACCCTGGACTCGCTCTACCAAGAAGATCTCGTGGTTCTGCGTCCCGGGCGAGCTCTCCTGAACATGACGATCGGAAACGTAGTGAACCTGGGGTTCAAGTGGGCTGAGATGACCGAGAACATGAGTTATGCCGTGTGGTCCGAGGTGGTACCGGACGATCTTCCCGTCTTGCGTAAGGTTGGCGCTGCAGTCTGGGCGAACATGATGTCTGCGGAAAAGCGCCTTATTCATGTCGAGTTTGTGGCGGCTTGAGGAGTACACGATGACCTGGAATGAACTGAAGGACAAGATCGACAAAGAAAACGTTCGGCTTGAGAGCGATCCACCGCAAGATGTGGTGCGGGTTATTCATTACCGCATCATCGACAGTGAATCGGGTACCGGTGGAAACGTGCTGGGAAACTGGTTTTTCTCGTTCACGGACATCCGGTACGTAGCAGCCTATCTATATCAAATCCTCAATCTCGCACTCGATGAACGGTTCACCGACGAACAGATCCGGTTCATGGCGGCTCGAATGATCTCGCAGCCGGCTGAGTTCGCCGGGTACTGCGGTTTCAACGATCTGTGGTTTTTCGTGAAAACGACCCTGGAAGTGATCGAAGAGATTCCCGATCGCGAGAGCCTCCTTTCTCTGCTCAATGCGGTATTTCTGTACGCTTCACATCTACACACCTGGATCAATCACTACTTCCCGTGGGTTGCCAACTATCTGTTTCCCCCAACCGGACCTGCGGATGTCGAAGCGATGCAATCTTACCTCTCTGGCAAGGAGTGACCAATGGCAGATACGTTTCTTATTCGATGGCCAAGCCTGGACAAACAGGTCACCTGTCGGAAGATCGAACACAATCACCACATATTCGACTGGTGGGAAGATCAATTGCCCATCAAGGCATTGCAGGGACACCTGATGGCCGCTGGGTGGGGACTCTATTTTGTCTCGGTGCCGCTGAATGCTCCCGTGAACTGGGAGCCGCGTACTGAAACCATGGAAGAGATTTGCAGTCAGAAGGATGGACGGCTCACCTTTTTCATGGGAAACGGGCTCTCCGGTGGCGTGGTTGCCAAGTACGGCCGCGTAACCGAGCCCATGTGGTATCCCACGTTTTGCGAAGTGATCGAGGATGACCTCCCAACCCTTCGTGACGTGGGTGCCGTGCAATGGCACAGCGCACTCGCAAGCAAGCAGATCATCATCGCCGAATTCACCAAAGGAGGAGCGTTGTGAGCACGTGGAAACAGACCGCGGAAGAGATACGCGCCGCTGCAGCCGACATTCAGCTGAAGCCGGATGACGACATCAGCCGGGTTCTTCGCTACAACATGATCGACAGTGGTGCGGGGAACGACGGTTCGTTGTCCTCCTGGATGTTCGCTTGCGGCGATGTGCGCCACGTTGGTGCGTACTGTTACTACATCATCTGGTTCACTCAGTATAACCAGACGTTTTCTCTCGATCAGCTCAAAGACATGATGCGAAACTGGACTCGACAGGCGGCGGAGTTCGCCGGGTACGTAGGGTTCAAGCGCTTGTGGGGTTTTGTTCAACAGGTTGTGAAGTCGCTGGAGAGTGTGGAGAGCAAGGATCAGATCGTCGAGCTCGCGAACGCGCTGTGGACATACGCAAATAATCTGAACGCGTGGATTTACCACTACATGCCGTGGGGAATCGGGGCACTGATTCCACGGCGCGATGCCGACTACTTCCGGGAAGCACTCCGCGTTGCGGAGACGCAAAACTCACAACGGTGAGGAGGATCATGATCTGGTACGGGACGGCTCTGAACGCCGCCATGATTCTGTGCACTGCGACAACGGCGAAAAGCCGATAGTCGCGTAAAAGGAGTGGTACGTGAAAAAGAATAGAGCGATCATGGCGATCGCAATTGTGTGTTTTGCTGTATTGGTTTCTCCGGCTGTGACGTTTGCCGCCGGTTCTCGCACGGCCGCCACCAGCGGGCTTCAGCAAGTCAACTTTCGGCTCGATTGGCTTCCGTCGGCATATCACGCCCCGGTATTCGTCGCTCTGGAAAAGGGCTTCTGGGAAGAACAGGGGCTCAGTGTGGATGTGCGATTCGGTGAAGGATCGATTCTGACTGCGCAGCTTGTTGCCGGCGGTGGAGCGGATATCGGGTGGGCGAACCTGACGGTCATGGCTTCCGCCATCCAGGAGGGACTGCCACTGCGCAGCATCTACGGGATCTACCAGCGCAACGCGCTCGGTGTCATGGTGCTCGAGCGGAATGGCATACGCTCGGCGCGAGACCTCGAAGGGCGCAGTATCGTTGTGACCGGCACGGGAGAAGAATCGGTCCTGATTCCGCTCTGGCTCGCATTCAACGAAGCGAATGCAGACGCGATCCGGCTTGTGAATATTGAATCTCGTGAAGCACGTCGGGCGATGTTCCTGCGCGGTGAAGTGGACGCAATGTGGGAAACCGGCTTCAGCAACGTGCCCGTGCTGCAGGCACAAACGGACGAGAGGATAAACTTCATCAGCATCTCTGAGGGTGACCGCCCGATGGCGCTGCTTCTGCAGGGGATCATCGTGCACACCCGAACCATCGACCAGGACCCCGATATGCTTCGCGGATTCGTCGCCGGGCTTCAGAGAGGATTCGAATACTCGATTGAGAATCCCGGTGAAGCGATGGATATCATGATGGCGCGCGTTCCCGAGATGGAGAACCGCGAACTGCTTCTCGGTATTCTGGTAAACTCGTTCGATCTTCTGCAGACGGACAATACTCAGGGGATGCCTCTGGGCTACTACTCACCGGAAGATTGGGTGCGGACCGCCGAACTACTTGATGCGTTAGGGCGAATCCAGCGCGAGTTGCCCCTCGAAGCCTACTACACCAATGAGTTCATCACGCGATAATCTGACTTGATCAGTTCGCTTGATGGAGGAAGGAGCATACAACCATGGCAGTAGCAGTGCGAGTACAGGACCTGAAAAAGGTGTATGCATCCCGAAATGGGGACCCTGTCCACGCGTTGGACAGGGTGAACCTCATCGCTCAGGATGGAGAATTCGTCTCCATCCTGGGCCCCAGCGGTTGTGGGAAGTCGACCCTGCTGCGTATCGTTGCCGGGCTGATTCCTGCGTCCGGTGGGGACATCTTTGTCCAAGAGCACCGGGTGAAGGGGCCTAACCCCAATGTGGGTATGGTGTTTCAGTCGGCGGTGCTCCTCCATTGGCGCACGGTGATGGAGAACATCCTTCTTCCAATCGAGATTCGACGCGAGAAGGTTGACCAGTATCGCGAGCGCGCCATGGATCTGGTTCGGTTGACCGGCCTGGAGGGGTTCGAGAACCGAGCTCCGTACGAACTGTCTGGTGGAATGCAGCAGCGGGTCAGTATCTGCCGAGCGTTGATCACCAACCCGTCGCTCCTGTTGCTCGATGAGCCGTTTGGCGCGCTTGACGCCTTTACCCGCGATCAGATGAACGTTGAGCTACTGCGAATCTGGCGCGGGGAGAGCAGCGCATCTTC
This sequence comes from Spirochaetaceae bacterium, assembly GCA_007693485.1. Taxonomy (GTDB): domain Bacteria; phylum Spirochaetota; class Spirochaetia; order DSM-27196; family PWMO01; genus PWMO01. The sequence goes on along the minus strand of REDM01000184.1, from coordinate 5,488 downwards.
CGCGCGAGAAAACAAACGTCCAACCATTCTCTTTATCACGCATAGTATAACCGAATCAGTGTTTCTGTCAGATCGAGTTGCCGTAATGAGTTTTCGTCCCAGCTCAATCATTAAGACGTTTGACATTCCGTTTGCAAGGCCCAGAGACCTCTCAGTCATAACCAAGCCTGAGTTCGGAGAACTGGTGTTGGAAATTCGAAGTCATATCACCGTCGAGTAGGGGAGCATCATGAGTCGATTGATCAATTCACCAGAATCCGACGATACCACTCGGGAGCTGCTCAGAAGTCAGCGCGCAACGGAAGCGGGCGATCGGATGAAGAGCATCGTGCTCCCAACGCTGTCCTTTGTTGGGTTCATCCTGATCTGGCATTTTGCGGTTGTCTACTTCGATCTTCCGGTCTACATTCTTCCCCGGCCGCTGAGTATCTTTCCGGAAATCGCCCGACGCCCTGAGATGTTCCTGCGCCACGCGTGGGTTACTCTGTTCGAGACCCTTGCCGGTCTGGGGTTGAGTATCGCAACCGGCGTGATCCTCGCCTTCATGATCGTCTGGTCGGATAACATGGAAAAGATGCTCATGCCGTTCATCGTGCTCTCCCAAACCTTTCCCAAGACCGCCATCGCACCGCTGATGATTATCTGGTTTGGCTACGGATACCTTCCAAAGATCATCATCAGCTTTTTGATCGCGTTCTTTCCAATTGTCATCAACACAGTACTTGGGCTGAAGTCTCCCAAGAGCGATATGATCGACCTGATGCGGTCGATGTCTGCAACCAAAGCGCAGGTGTTCGCCAAGGTGCGGATTCCCATGGCAGTTCCGTACTTCTTCAGCGGATTGAAGATCGGAATCACACTCGCCCTCGTGGGTGCAGTGGTCGGCGAGTTCGTCGGTGCAGATAGCGGTCTTGGATTTCTCATCATGGCGGCGAACAATCAGTTCAACACGCGGCTCGCGTTCGCGACGCTTTTCGTGTTGATGATCTTGGGCGCGTTCTTGTATTTCATCGCCGAGTTCCTGGAGCGTCGGGTCGCTCCCTGGTTTGAAGCCTCGAGACGAACCGACAAGTGAACGCAGGTTTGGCGCTGATCAGCAGTTCGGGAAAAGAGTGAAACGCGCTGCTTCGGTTGGGTGGGTATTATTTCTTATGGCCTCTTGACAGTATCTCCCGTTCAGTGTTTACTAGGTATCTACATAATGATACAAAGACACAGGGAGTGCTCATCGGCATGGAGAGAACGGCGGCCCCAATGTTTGAAAGCGTCAAAAAGCAGCGTGTCACCGAAGCCATAGCCGAGCGGATCCTTGAGCTCATCAACAATGGTTCGTTGAAGCCCGGCGACAAACTCCCTTCGCAGAAAGAGCTCGTTGATATGTTTGGCGTCAGTCTTCCGTCTGTTCGCGAGTCACTTGTTGGTCTCTCCATGTTGGGGTACGTCGAACCGCATGCGGGGCAGGGATACTTTGTCCGGATCCCCCCCATCCATTACGAGCTCGATTTCACAACCATTGCCGCAGAGATGAGCGATGACAACATCCGCGCCCTGTACGAAGCACGGGCAGTCGTCGAGCCGGAGATCACCGGAATCGCTGCGCTCCGCGCGTCGGACGCCGACATAGAAAATCTCTATCGCCGGGTGAATGAGATCGAGCAATCCCTTCCCAGCGAAGATGCGATCGAGCAGGGCCTTCACTTTCACCAGCTTGTTGCAGACGTCACCGGAAATTCTTTCCTGGCGGGAATCGAGCGTTCGCTGATCAAACAGTTCGAAAAATACAAGTCACACGTTTTTGTGGAACAAGCGAACTATGATCGAGATGTTGTATTGCATCGAAATATCGTAGACAAAATCGCAGCCCGCGACTACCAGGCGGCCAAAGACGCTGCGTTCCTTCACCTCGTTCAGTTTGCCGAAGAGATCGGAATCACGATTGACAGCAAAGCGAGCCCTGCCGAATAAGTGAAACACTGCGCTACGCGGTGTTGACGCTCACTCAAAATCGAAATTCCCCGCTTCATCACGACAAATGACTTGCCTCCGATCGCAGGAGGCGCTATACTTGCGTTTAGTTATATAGATAGGTAGCTAATAACTATGCGTGAAAAGGTCGTTTGAGTGAACATCGTTGTCGGTATCTCCGGAGCCACCGGGGTCATATTCGGGATTCGCATCCTTGAAGTGTTGCGGCGCCAGCCTGATGTGTTCACACATCTCGTCGTCTCGCCTTCAGCGAGCAAGACCATCGTCCTCGAGACTCGGTTCAATGAGGGGCAGGTCATCGCACTGGCAGACAAGGTCTACCCGTTTCGCAACATCGCGGCATCAATCTCATCCGGATCGTTTCCCGTGGATGCAATGGTTGTTGCGCCCTGCTCCGCGAAGACGCTTGCGGGCATCGCGACGGGCTACAGCGACAATCTTCTCGTTCGGGCCGCCGAGGTAACCCTCAAGGAACGGCGGCGTCTGATTCTGATGGTGAGGGAGACGCCTCTGCACGCGGTCCACTTACAGAATATGCTGACGGTCACCCAGATGGGCGCAATCGTTATGCCGCCGGTCCCCGCGTTTTATCATCGTCCAAACACCATTGAGGAGATTGTTGATCAGACCGTCAACCGTGCGCTTGATCTTCTGGGAATTCCTCTACCAAAGGACCTGTTCGAGCGATGGGATGGCGGTCGTAGTGACCCGGCCGATCGGGAACCACTTACTTCGGCGAATCCTTCATCCAGACAAGGAGACAATAATGGGGAGACCGCATCAGATTGACGCGGAATGGCTCGTTGCCGCTATCGACCGCTTGTCGGAGATTGGAAGAGACCAGAACGGCGGGGTTACTCGTCTTCCATTTTCGCTCGATGACATGAAAGCCCGGGATCTGGTTTCCGAGTGGATGCGTGAATCGGGTCTCTCCGTGGTGCGAGACCCTGCGGGGAACGACATCGGCACCCTGCCCGGCAGCGAGGCTGTTTCCGCGATCGCAGTTGGCAGCCATACCGACACGGTTCCCAACGGAGGGCGGTACGACGGCGCGCTCGGCGTGCTCGTTGGCATAGCAGCGGTTCGTGCGCTGAAGCAGAGCGGAACCGTGTTGCGTCATCCGATCGAAGTCATAAACTTTGTTGCCGAGGAAGCGACCCTCCCTGGCGGAACCGTTGGAAGCCGAGCCATGACCGGCGCTCTCGCTGAGGAGTATCTCTCTCGGACGGGATGGGATGATCGTTTGATCTCCAAGCTTCTGCTCGATGCGGGCATCGATCCCGTCGGACTCTTGCATGCATCGCGAGCCGAATCACCTCCGTGCTGTTTCGTCGAACTGCACATCGAACAAGGTGCGACGCTCGAGCAGCGCGGCATTCAAGTGGGAGTGGTCGAGGGCATTGTTGGGATTCGCCGGTTCGAAGCGGAGTTTCCGGGAAGCGCAAATCACGCCGGCACTACTCCGATGGCCTCGCGCGACGACGCGCTGCGCAAAGCTGCCCCCATCATCGAGTCCGTCGCGTCCATTGCGGTGAGGCTCAATACCGTAGGTACTGTTGGCACGGTGCGCGTTGTTCCAAATGCACCCAACGTCATCCCTGGGCACGCGATTCTTGGCATCGAGTTTCGGGCGCTCGAAAGTGCGCTGCTCGATGAGGCCACCTCACTTCTCGATACGGCGTGTCGTGCGGCGGGGGGCCACATCAAACAGGTATCCAACAAAGCGCCGGTTCGGTCGGATCCCAGAATGTTGCTTGCGTTCGATCGCGCGGTGGCCGAATGCGGCGTCACCTCGCTTCATATGCCAAGCGGGGCGGGGCACGATGCGATGTGCATGGCAGATATCTGTCCGCAGGCGATGCTTTTCGTGCCCAGTAAGGACGGAATCAGCCACGCCTTTCATGAGTACAGCTCCCCAGAGCAGTGCATTACCGGGGCCAATGTATTGCTGCAGGCGTTGATTGCCTTGGATTCGACCTTCATATAAAGCTGCGACGTGCCGGTTTGAATGTGCAGAACGCCGGCAAGAGGAGTGACCATGGATCAGAGCGTGCGTTCCGTTCTCGATGATTTTGCCCTCACGGCAGACATGCATGTTGTGGAGAAACCCGTCGATCCCAAGTTCGAGCTCGGTGCCGTATTGCAACTGCGGGAGCGTGATGAAACTCAACTATTCACGTCCGTGATCGGTCATTCTGTACGCGTGTTTGGAAACCTGCTCAACACCCGCGAGAAGATTGCGCGTGGTTTGGGAGTCAGCCTGGATGAGCTTCCCTCGCGATGTATTGCTGCAGTGGAGAAAGGGACTGCGGTCCAATACGTTTCCGAGGCCCCGGTACAACAGGTGGTGATTGATTCGGTAGTTGAGTTGAAGGACCTCCTTCCCGTACCTGCCTGGTTTGAGCGTGAGAGTGGGCCATACATCACTGCGGGCGTCATTATCGCAAAACATCCGATTACCCGTGAGCGAAACGTCTCCATCGCTCGACTGCGACTCGAGGGCGGAAATCGGATCATGGCGGGTATCGCGCCTTCTCACCACCTCGCGCAACTGCTCCGCATCGCCGGTTCGCTGAATCAACCGCTTGAGATCGCAGTGGTCATTGGAAATCATCCCGCTGTGCTGATCGGATCACAGATGTACGTGGAACTTGGATACGACGAGCTCGAGATCGCGGGCTCCCTGATCGGGGATCCCATTCGAGTGGTCAAATGCAAAACCATCGATGTCGAGGTTCCCGCCGAAGCAGAGATTGTACTCGAGGGTCGGCTCTTTGCCGACCAGAGCATTGAAGAAGGGCCGGTTTCCGAGTTTCCCGGCTTCTACGTCTACTACGGGCCCGGGCACGCGGGTGAAATCACGTGCATGACCCACCGTACGGATCCTCTCTATCACGCCATTGTTCCTGGCTACGCAGCGGAGCACCTGCTTCTCGGTGGTGTAGCGATTGAGGCAACCACGTGCCGGGCGCTTCAAGCGGTGATCCCGAGTGTGCGGAGAGTTGTGATCACCGAAGGCGGCATGGGGCGCCTGCACGCTATCATTTCCATGCATCGTCCCAAGTTGGGTGAGGGCAAGAGAGCAGTGATGCTCGCCATGGGCCAGGTCAACCTGTTGAAGCTGGTCATCGTGGTAGAAGACGACATTGACCCACTGGATTGGCGACAGGTCGAGTGGTCGCTTGCCGCGCGGTTCAACGGCGCGGAAGACCTGATGATCATTCACGGCGTGAAGGCGGATCGCTGCGAACCGCAACACCGCGATTACACCGTCACGAAGATCGGGATGATCGCCACCACTCGCCCCGGGGACGATACGCCCGGAGGAAACCGGGAGCCGGCGCGCGCGCCTCAGGCCATTCTGGATATGGTCCGCGCGAACCTCAATGAGTATTAAACGGCTTGCGACTGTCCGTCAGCGGTGAGACCGGTGGCGGTGGGGCGTCTTCTCCGCCGCCGGCATCACGAAACCTTCCGCATCCCCCAACAATGAGCAAAAACC
>REDM01000285.1 GCA_007693485.1 Spirochaetaceae bacterium | reverse complement strand
GGAAATCCCGGTGACTGAGGAACCGCCGGCCTGGTGCGGCTGCGAGGAGTGAGGGGGGAGTATGAAACGCACGCGGATGAGGATCGGTATTCTGGTGGCGCTGTTCGTGACGGCTGGCTCGGTAGCTCTGGGGGCACAGGAGTTCCGGGTCCAGTACGCGGAAGGTGCCGTTGAGCGATCAATCAATGGACGGTGGCACGCGGTTGGCCCCGGCGACGCGGTCTCGCGCGACGAAGAGCTCCGCCTCGGCGGCAGGGCGTATGTGGAACTTTCCGACGGCACCACCACCCTGCGGCTCGCCCAGCCGGGAATGTACCAGATCGAGAACCTCCTCGACGCGCGTCCAGCGGTTACCGCCTCCACGGTGATCTCCTCGATTCTGGAGCGATTCACGCGGTTTTCGCACCGTTCGGTGGACGCGGGACCGACAGTGGGCGGAGCCAGGGCCAGGGAGACTCCCGCGGTTGCCGGCATCGAGTGGCTGGGCGGTGAGACCGCCGGCGAGCTGATTTACTCGGGCCGCGCCGCGCTCATCGCCGGGGACACAGCGAGCGCGCTCGACTACCTCGAAGAGGCGGTCGACATTGCGGACCCGCGCGACGAGGCCGAGGCGGCGTTCTATCTGGGGTACGCGTTGTGGGTCAGCGGTGAACCACGGGAGGCGTTGGGCTGGCTGCGGAAGCATGCCCCCGATCCAACAACCGAGTTCTACCATGAACACGTGATGGCGCTCGCCCAGACCTGCGTGCTGCTCTCCATGTCCCGTGACGCCATCGCGCTGCTCAGCGACTACATCACCGCACCCACCCGCGACACGGAGCTGCTCCCCGACGCACACCTCCTGCTCGCGGTCAGCCACCGGATGAACGGAGACCCGGTTGCCGCGCGGCGTGAACTGGAGTACGTCCGGGCGATTGCCCCGCGCAGCGACCACGCCGCCACGGCGGCCCTGCTGCTGGACGGGATGTAGACTACGCTTCCGTCAGTTCTGTTCCCACGACAGCGCGAGCTGAAGGCCAAAGTAGAAGTAGATCCCGGTGTCTTCGTCGTAGACATCGTCGGGATCATCCACGTACCACCAGCGGTCCCACAGTTGAATCCCAAGGCCCAGCAGGCCCCCAAGTCGTACGCCAAAGCGATTCTCGTTTCTCCACTGATAACCAACGTTGCTGCCGAAGATCAGCATCCCCCAGTTTCCTTCCCATTCATCCCAGTAGTCTTCGCCCTTGCTCCACCCAAGTACGAACTCCATGACACCGCCCGCGTAGACCTTGTTCGCTCCGGCAGCGGGGATCATTCGAGTTCCACTGATCCCGAGACTGAAGCTGTATGGCATAACCTCGAAATCTCCGAGCACCTGGGTCAAGAGACCGAGACCCACAAACCGAAGCCGTGGCGCTATGTAGAGATCCTCACCGACGAGGAACCCGTACTCAATGACAGGGCCCAGCTGAAGAAACCCTAACGGGTCGAACAGAAAGTAGTTTGCCCCGAGCGGAAGGTCCGGGCGTTCGTCGCGGGCTGAAGCCGGTTCCCGCGCTGGAGCTGCCACCGGCGCATCGGCCTTTCCGCGGACCTCCTCGGCATCTGCCTTCTCCACCACGACGATGCGTCCATCGGATTTCATCACGGTAACCGTGGTTTCCGCCACGCCGATCAGCGTACCGTCAACTTCGCTTCCGTCCAGTTTCGTGATCACGATCTCGCGATCCTGCAGCGCGCTCCACACGGCATCCGGTACCTGCGCTGAAAGCGACAGCGCGCACGCCAGAAATACCAAGACGCTTCCTATCTTCCGCATGATTGAACCTCCTGTATTACGACCACACTCTGAAAAAATTGTACCGGAGGCTCGCCAAACCATGTTGCCTGCGGAGGCCGAAATGTCCGATCGAGCAAAATATACGTCCTTTCGAGCAAGCGCTCCGCACATGGATGGGCGTATGATGGAAGCAATGGTGACCGCACACGATCGGTTGCTCCGGATTCTCGTTGGCATCACCCTGTTCTGCTTCGTGCTTCCCTTGGGCGCTGAACGCCACGCTGTGTCGAGTCGCGCCGCGCTGGGGACATCACGCTACAGCTTCAGTGTTTCGCCGTCCCTGGATATTCCAATCGCCGGTGACCGGGACCTCTTTGGTGTCGGCGGTGGAGCAACCGCGCGCGCCACGATGCGGCTTGCCGAGATGCCCATGGTCTACCCGCTCGCCGAGATTGGCTACCGGTTTGCCACGGTGGAGGCCGATACCGGCCTCCACGCAGTTTCGGCAGGTGTCGGGTCTGCGCTTCGGTTCTATCTGCAGCCAAGATTCGCCGCCGTTGGCTCCCTTTCCGGAGGGTATGAACTCGCGTTTCTACAGCCGACCATCTTCTCCGATGAAACCGAGAGTGGAGGAAGCGGCTATGTCGATGCGTTCGCAGGCGTCACGTACGAGATCTCTCCGCGCATCGGGGTGACCGGAGGGCTCTCCTACCGCAATCGGCTGGGACTCTCGCAGGCCATATCGGTAGGAGCCCAACTCTCCTATCACCTTCCGTCGCGCGTGAGACGCCCGGTGGATATTCTCGAAGTCACCGTACCCACGATCTATCCGTCACTGCATCAGCACTATGGAATCGAGCCGCCGGGAACGGTTCGGATTCGCAACGCGGAGCGATTCCCGATTACGGAGCTCGATATCGCGTTCCTGATCCCCGGTGCCGGCGGCGAGGCGACTCCCTTTCGGGTTCCCGGCACTCTCGCTCCCGGCGAACTGGTGGTGCTCCCGCTTCCGCTGGTGCTGGGCGAGTCCGCGCTGTTGAACGCAGAGTCTCAGCAGGTGATCGCGCAGCTGAGAATCTCGTTCACGCTGTACGGCGACCGCGAGACGGTGGAGGGGAACGTCCCGGTGACGCTGGCAATTGGAAACGCCATCGTCTGGGACGATGATCGAAAGGCGGCGGCCTTCGTGACCCACCGAAGTCCCGCGTTGATGCACTTCGCCTCCGGCGCCGTTGCGCACAGCAGTGGAACCGAGTACGGAGCGGTGCACCTGAACATGCGCACGGCGATGGCGCTCTACGCTGCGATCGTCAACCACGGGGTCGTATACTCGAGGGACCCCGACTCTCCCTTCACCGAGGCGCTGCGCGAGCAGCTCGTGGAAGACCACATCCGGTTTCCCGTGCAGACACTGCAGAGTCGAGCCGGTGACTGCGATGACCTCAGCGTGCTCTATACCGCCATGCTCGAAGCGGTAGGCGTTCCCGCCGCGTTCGTGACCGTCCCCGGGCATATCTTCGCGGCGTTCTCACTGGGCATTCCGATGAATGAAGCGAGCCGTTTCTTTACCACCGCCGGCGACATCATCGAGTACGACGGTGAAGCGTGGGTCCCCGTGGAGATTACCGACCTCTCCGGCGGTTTCCTGCGCGCGTGGAGCAGCGGTGCGGCGCAGTGGCGCCAATATTCTGCCGAAGGCTCAGCGGGCTTTATCCGCGTGCGAGACGCGTGGCAGCTCTTTCCACCGGCGGCCGACGTCGTTTCGACCACGGCAGTGATTGAGGCACCGAGAGCCGTGCGCGATCACTATCTCAGCGAGATGCGACTCCTGGTGAGCCGCGAGATGGAGCCACGGGCACAGGTGCTGCGCGAGCGATTGAGTCGCTCGCCCCGCGACGTGGTAACCCGGAACCGGCTGGCGGTTCTCTACGCGCGCTATGGACTGATCGATCAGGCCGAGCGTCAGCTTCGAGAAGCGCTTCGCAGCGGCTTCCACACCGACGCCGCAGTCAACCTCGCAAATGTGCTCTACCTGCAAGGCCGCCACGCCGAAGCCGCAGAATCCTATCGCACGGTGTTGCGGGAAGAGCCGTCGCATGGCCCCGCCCTGCTCGGTTTATCCCGCTCGCTTTTCGCCCAGGGATCGCCAACCGAGGGGGGCAGCTACTACGCGCGCCTGCAGAGCGAGGACCCTGCACTCGCCGCACAATTCGCCTACCTTGCCGCCGCAGAAACCGCAACGGCGAGAGCGTCCAATCACCGGGACGAAGTGATGGTGTGGTGTGATGAAGAATAAGCGTCGATCTGCCCTGATGGCTCTGTGTGCACTGCTCTGGGGATTCACCCTGACTACGTGTACCAACCCGCTTCGGCCCGTCATCGAGGACTATGTGGCCGCTCACCGCCAGGTGACCGGCGACGGCGTGATCTACGTCTGTACCACCTCGGGTAGCGATGCAAACCCCGGCCTGCCCGACAAACCCAAACGCACGATTCAATCCGCTATCGCGTTCATGAAACAGAACGGCCTGCGAGGCGAAGTGCGCGTTGCCGAGGGCAACTACCTGCTCCCCGAAGGAGTGAGCATCACCGTCCCCGAAGGCGTCTCGCTCTCCGGAGGGTATGCGCGCGGGACCTGGGTTCGAGACGTCGACACGTACCATTCAACGATCAGCAAAGATCCGCAGACCTCAGTCATCACGATGCAGTTTGAACCGGGCGTCACCCGCGCAACGGTAGTCGACGGATTCGTGATTGACGCGGGAGTGGGAGTGGATACCTTCGCGATCGTGATCAACAACGCCGCACCAACCATCCGCAACAATTCGATATCCGGATACGGGGCAATCGAGGAATCGTGGGGGATCATGATCTCCGAGGGCAGTCCACTGATTGAATGGAACATGATCTACGGCGGTGCGGGAGCGGTGAAGTCCACCGGTATCGCGATCACCACCGGTTCCAGTGCCGTCGTCCGCAACAATGCGATCGCCCCGGGGGTCCGCAGCAACACCATCGGAATCGGCATCCAGGTGGTTGGCTCGAGTCCCCGTATCGAACGCAACATAATCATCTCAGAAGATACCAGCGGCTCGCAGACAATCGGGCTCTGGATCAATGGTGGATCACCGGAGGTCTACGCGAACATCATCGAGGGTGGAGGTGGTTCGCAGTACTCACTGGGGATCCTGGTCGGATCCACGGGAAGCCCGCGGATTGTATCAAACGCGATACACGGCGGATCGAGCAGCGGAAACTTCTCCCGCGGTATCGAGACTGGTGGCGGCGCAACCCCGGTGATCCGAAACAACACCATCAGCGCGGGAACCCACCCAAGCGTCCGTCACTGCGTCGTTCAATTTGCAGCAGGCAGTTCCATTGACAACAACCTGCTCTTCTCGCACGACGGAGGCGGTACCGGGATCTACGAACACGCATCGTCGACCCGTCCGGTCACCGTTCGCAACAACGCGTTCGTCGACGTGCAGCACCTCTATGTGGCCACGGGTTTGAATGCGACAACGGCGTCACAGATGCAGACCTATCTTTCCGGAGCAGGCGTCACTGCCACCGCGAACGTCAACCCTGCGCAGGCGATCACGACCATCCTGGTTGACGTTGCCAATCGCATGTACGACGGCTGGGCACTCGCTGCAGGCGCGCCCGCATCCATCTCGGGAGGCGGTTTAACGATTGCGGGGGAACCGTATCCGTTCGATCGGCGAGGATGGTCCAGAACGGTACCGTGGAGTATTGGCGCATACGAGCGGGACTGATTCGTCCTTTCGAGCAAAAAATACGTCCTTTCGAGAAAGCGCCCCCGCGACTCACACGGTATACTGAGAACGGGTGCGTGAATTGATCCGGCGTTCAGACCGGACCGCACAACCGCTTCTCCGCA
>REDM01000163.1 GCA_007693485.1 Spirochaetaceae bacterium | reverse complement strand
AATTGGTCCAGATACCATAGTCACCCTCCTGACACAAAGTGTGTGAATTCCTTATGTGGCAGTGTAGGGGCAAGGTTTTCCCCCGTCAATGGAGATATTGCCTAATCAGATAATAGAATTTTGGGCAATCGGAACAACAAACGTTGATCCGCCCTGGGCAGTGGTCTGCGACACTCGTTGCAGGGCAAACTCGAAGAAAAGCTGCAGTGTCCGGCGGTCTCGCCAGCGCGATGAAGGATCGAGCCCGGTCAGCTCGTTCAGCCGGCCGAGGCGAAACAGCACCGTATTGCGATGAATACCCAGTCGCTTTGCGGCGCGACCTGCACTCATGTTCTCTTCACAAAGAATCAAGAACGTCTCTCCCAGCTGATCGAGGGCAGATTGGTCCACCAGACTGGAGTCGGCAAACCGCGCGGCGATGTGGTCAAAGACGGTGTGCCACACCTCGGGAGCAATTGAGTGGAGCAACAGATCGCTGGTGTAGTCGAAAAAGAACGCGCTGCGGGCCGTCGTCCGATGCAGAATCCAGAGGGCAGTTCGCAGAGATGCCCGGTAATGAACCGGTTCGGTGTGAACGGGACCAGACGTGTAGCGAAGCGGAGATTCCCGGCGTGCGGCGGCACATGCAGCGTCTACGCCGTCGCAATAGGCGAGAAACCCACGCCGCATCTCAGAAATGACGCCCGAGTCCGTGCGCGGAACCGTTTTGAACACGGTGATGTGCCCCGAGTCCCCAATGAAGACGATGTCCTGTTTGGTATGCATCGAGGAGAGTCGCACGGCCCTCAGGTAGTCATGAGGACTCCCCGCCGGGGGCGTCTCCAGCACCACCGGCATGCGTGCAAGCTCCGTATCGTAGCCACAGCGCGCGGCAAGTGCGCTCAGCTGACGGGGATCGGGATCCTCCCGATGCACCAGCAGATCGATCAGCAGACGATTGCGGTCCTTGCGATGATCGAGCTGGGCACGCTCCCATTCGTATTCGAGCATCGCCTCGATTGCGGTACGGACAGTGTGGGCAACGTTGTCCACGTCCGGCGCATCACCGGTCACCCCGACCACCCCCACTACTTCGCCGCGGTGACGGAGCAGAAGATTCACCCCCGGAAGTACACCCGGAGGTGCGCTGGAGCCGTCACGCACCACGCCCTCGTCTCGGTGGGAGAGAACCAGCGCGTGAGCAACCTCGTGGTAGGTGCCGATTCGATGGGTATCGCGCGCGGCAATGATGACTCCGTCGGGGTCCATCACGTTGACGTTGTAGCGAATGGTCGCGCAAAACCGGTCAACAAACTTCTGCGCCATGTCGGTTGCGATCACTGCCGTTCCCCCGCGCCATGGTAGCACGGCTCCCAAAAAATGCACAATCTTGGGAACACCCGCCGGGCGCCGGAGTCAACCATCGCGGGCCGAAGCTCTGGCCGTGTCCCGAAAGGCCGCCACCGCCCGGTGCTGAAGCCGCCGCCGCTGCACGGCAATGCCTACGTGGTAGGGCTCGAGCTCGGGCCCGTCGGCAATGACCTGCAAGTCGTCCCGCAGCGGGCTCTTGTCGACAACCAGCTGCGGCACTACGCCTACTCCACACCCAAGACTCACCATCGCGATAATCGCTTCGTTGCCGGCTACCTGGGCGTAGATCGGCGGATCGATGCTGAGATCGCGGTACCAGCGGTCCACGCGGCGGCGGGCGAGCCCCTGCTCGGAGAGGACCACGGGTACCCGCTCCCACGGGACAGGGCGCTGCTGAAGCAGATCCCGCACCGCGCACGCCATCGACGGGCCAATCCAGACGAGTGGCGTCGTGGTGAGCACAACCGTCTCCAGCCGCGCAGGAATCTGAGCCGGAAGGGCTGCAACTGCAAGGTCGACCTCGTCGTCGAGCACCGTCTGCAGGGCGAGCGCCGCGTCACCGGTTTTGAGATGAATGTGAACCAGCGGATAGTCCTGGCGAAACCGGCGAAGAATATCGGGGAGGATACTGTAGCAGGCGGTCACCGACGCGAAGATGCGTATTTCGCCTTCCACCCGATCCTCTCGCTCGGAAAGCCGCTCCTTCAACTCGGCCCAGCCGCCCATAACCGACCGCGCGTATCGCTCAAACTCAGTACCCGCTGCGGTAGGGGTGACGCTGCGGTTGTCGCGCGCAAACAGCGCAACGCCGAGCTCCTCTTCCATGCGCACGATGCGTCGGCTGAGCGCCGACGTCGAGATATTGCACCGCGCGCCCGATCGGCCGTAATTGCGGGTTTCGTAGAGATCGAGGAAGAGAGCGAGGTCATCGTGTTGCATAATAGACAATATTCTATTCGAAATAAATCACTTTACGCAATACTCTGAATTCGGTATCATGTCCGTACACTCGTAGCAGAGTAAGCAGAAACTGACGCAAGGAGCACATATGAAGTTTGACTTTACCACCAAGGTATTTGAAAAAGAGAAGATCACCCTGGCAGACACCGAAGAGTTCATCATCCGTGGGGGGCGCCGTCTGTTTCCCCTCCTCCCCAAGGCGTTCGACGGCATCAAGCAGATTGGCGTAATTGGATGGGGATCGCAGGGTCCCGCCCAGGCGCAGAACCTGCGTGATTCTCTCGACGGCAGCGGAATCCGCGTTGTGGTCGGACTTCGTAAGAACAGCTCTTCGTGGTCGAAGGCCGAGGCAGCCGGCTTCACCGAGTCCAGCGGCACCCTCGGCGAAATGATGCAGGTTATTTCCGCGTCAGATCTGGTGATCCTGCTCATTTCGGATGCCGCACAGGCAAACCTCTATAAAGAGGTGTTTGCCGCACTCAAACCGGGAGCAACGCTCGGGCTCTCACACGGTTTCCTGCTTGGTTACCTCAAGACACAGGGCGAAACCTTTCCCCGCAACATCAACGTGATCGGCGTCTGCCCCAAGGGCATGGGTCCGTCGGTTCGGCGGCTGTACGAACAGGGCAAGGAGACCGACGGTGCGGGCATCAATACCAGCTTCGCCGTGGAGCAGGATATTGACGGCAAGGCAACCGATTACGCCATTGGCTGGTCCGTTGCGCTCGGTGCTCCCTTCTCGTTCATGACATCGCTGGAGATGGAGTACCGTTCCGATATCTTCGGCGAGCGGGGAATTCTACTTGGTGCGGTGCACGGCGTGGTGGAGCGGCTCTACCTGCGCTACATCGAACAGGGAATGGACGCGAAGCAGGCGTTCCGCGAGACCGTTGAGTGCATCACCGGACCGGTTTCCAAAACCATTTCGCACAAGGGAATTCTTGCGGTCTACGAAGGTTTTTCGGGAGCAGATAAGACCGCATTTGAGAACGCCTACTGTGCCGCCTACCCCGCCGCAATGGAAATCCTGGTCGAGTGCTACGATGAAGTGCGGTCCGGCAACGAGATCCGCTCGGTCATTCTCGCCGGCGACCGGATGAAAGAGTTTCCCATGGGCACCATCGACAACACGCCCATGTGGAAGGTTGGCGAAACGGTTCGTGCGGAGCGCGACGAGGCAAAGATCCCCATGAACCCGACAACGGCCGGCGTCTACGTGGCAACCATGATGGCGCAGATCGATCTTCTGACCCGCCATGGACACGTCTACTCGGAAATCGTCAATGAATCGGTGATTGAAGCGGTCGACTCACTCAACCCCTACATGCACTACAAGGGCGTGGCCTACATGGTGGATAATTGCTCGATCACCGCGCGACTCGGTTCACGCAAATGGGCGCCAAGATTTGACTACCACCTCTACCAGGTTGGGTTTCCGCTCCTGGATGCCGGCGCCGGAGACCGCAGCCTTATCGACCGGTTCAAATCCCATCCGGTGCACGGTCCCGTCTCCGTATTGGCCAAACTGCGGCCGAGCGTCGATATTTCGGTTCAGGGTTAAGCGTCCGGCAAAACCAAAAAATCCCAGCGAGCCAAACCGGATCACCACCCTCGGGTGGTGATCTCCGTTATCAGCTCGTCGGTCTCCTGATCGATGCTTTTCCCTTCCGCCCGGTAGACCAGTTCCGCCGGGCGGTAGTACTTCTCGCTCTGCGTTGACCAGATCCGCTGCACGTCGGCCACCAGGTCGGTACCCGGATTAACCCGCGGGCGGTCTGCGGCACGCACCCGACGCACCAGCTCATCAAGCGAAACCTCCAGCAGCACGATGTGCCCTGAACCCCGCACCGCGTCGATGTTCCACTCGTAGCGAACGGTGCCCCCGCCCAAGCAGACAATTGTGTCCTGCATCCGGGAAAAGTCCTTGCAGATCTGGTACTCCAGTTCGCGAAACGGGAGCCAGCCCTGCTCCTCCACGAGCCGGTGAAAGGAGTAGCCCAGCCGCTGGTCCATCTCCTGATCAAGATCCACAAAGCGGCGGCCTATTCGCTCAGCGACCATCCGACCGAGAGTGGTTTTTCCCGAACCGATCATTCCGACAAAGTAGATGTTGCCTGCCACACTGCCTCCTGTGCCCCGGACGAAATGATACGCTCAAACCGGGCGAACGCGTCCGCGTAGACCGATGCCGTCTCTCCGCGTGGTGTCCACGTCTCGGCATCACTGATCCACCGGCGCCCCAGCTCCGGGAGCGTAACCGACGGATCCACCCCCGCCCGGGCAAACATCGCTGCTCCAAGGATCGTCGACTCGGGCTCACAACGCCGCACTACCGCGCGCTGGACCACGTCGCTGCGGATCTGATTCCAGATCGTCGACGTCGAGCCGCCGCCGGAAACCGCAATGCTCCTGCTCCCGCCGCCCGCGTCGTCAAGCAGAGACACAAGGCGCCGCCAGCGGTAGGCGCACGCCTCCATGACCGCCCGCACCAGGTGTTCACGGGTATGCGCTTCGGTGAGGCCGATGAATCCGCCACGCAATGAGTCGTGCCAGTACGGCGCGCGCTCGCCCGTCAGCGAAGGCACCGCAATCAGCCCCTCGCATCCCGGCTGCACCTGTGCCGCCGCGGCGTCACACTCCCCGAGTTCCAGTCCCGTCAGCGCGGCCACCGCCGCGAGCATACCCCCCGATGATCCGGTGGCACCACCAACCAGAAATCCGCTTCCAGCCATGGCGCTGTTCACCGTGAGGGCTCGCGAGGGCTCGGACGGGAGTTGGGTCAGATGCTGCATGAGCACGTCGGTGGTTCCACAAACGGCTACGAGCTCGCCGCTCAGCACGCCGCAGCCGTACATCGCGGTGGTTCCGTCGCTGCTGCCGGCAACCACCGGAGTGCCCTCCGGCACGCCCGCCGCGGCGGCTCCATCGCGACGCAGTCGCCCCACCACCTGCTGCGCCGCAACCACCGGAGCAAAGAGCCGGGGCGAGAGTCCGGCTCGTTCGCACAACTCGTCGGAAAACCGCCGGTCGCCGGGTGAAAAACAGTGAGTGTAGTCGGCGTGCGCCAAATCGGTAACGCGCTCTCCAGTGAGCCGGCGCACAAACTCGTCCTTGAGGCCGTGTACCGCGGCAACCCGAGAAAAGATTTCAGGCTGGTGGGCGCGCATCCACACGAGCTTCCACGCCGCGAGGTCGGCCCGGGCGCGGCGTCCGCTGAGACGAAGTCGGGTTTCGCCAGCGTTATCGCCTTCGGTATCAGCGATCTCGCCGGCGTGAGCTTCGGCGCCTCCGCGCGCATCGGCGTAGGTCAACGCTGGCCCAAGCGGATCGCCATGTCCATCGAGGAAGACCCAGGCGAGCAAACCGGCAACGGCAATTGCTTCAATGGCCAAGTCGCTGCCGTGGCGTTCCGTCCGGATCGCCGAACAGAGGGTATTCCACGCGGTCTCAACATCGAGGGTGACGCCCCGCTGTCCCGGAGGATGTTCGATACGGGAGACCGACGTCACGATCCCGTTGCGGTCAACGGTTGCCGCGCGACAGCTTGATGTGCCGAAGTCTACAACCAGAACGGACATGCCACCCGGGAATCAGGCTCCCAACGCCTTGACCGCCTCGACCAGCAGGGTTCCCGACCGTGGATAGAGCCACGTCGGAAAACTGCATCCGGGTGCGAGGAAGAACTTGGTTTTGCCACCGAGCTCGCAGCCTTCGAGGGCGTTACGAACGGCATCGGCAGGCGTTACCCGCGTCATGCGGTTCTTGTCCATGCCGGCCATGATGCTTCCGGAAAACTTCTTGCGCATCTCGGGCATGGATGGGTTCGACGGGTCACGGTCCTCGTACGAGAGGATGTCCATCGGGATATCGAGAACGTCATCCACAAAGATGCCGTAATCGTGAACGTGAGCGGTATTCATGATTGCCGAACCGGCTGTCTCATCAAAGATCCGCTTCACGAACGGCTTGGCGAACGTGAGATATTGCTCGCGCGGCATCTGCTTCTCGGCCCCAAAGGTCGAGACGAACACACCCGCGCAACCGCGCTTCAGCGCCTCTTTGCAGTAAGCGATGGTGTTCTCGGTGATTACGTCGAGGGCACCAAGAACCGCGTCGGGGCACTCTTTCAGGAGACGAGGAAGGTGCTCGCCGGCAAGATTGCGCAGCAGGATCTGCCACGGATCAAACACGGTATCGATGAAATAGACCTCATCCTTCAGCTCGCGGGCCAGAATATCGATCGCGCGAAGCTGCTGCGCCCAGTCACTGGCGTGGATATCGAAGCGCTTGATCTTTCCGAGGTCGTCGGCGCTGGTTACCTCGTTCAGCCCGTCGGGCATTGGGTAGTAGTAGTCGTTCATCAGCTTCAGAAAGTCGAGATCGAAGTATCGGACAAACTCGATCGACAGTTCCGCGATGCGCTCACCGGGCTCGTGCTGAACACCAAAGTGGTACCAGAACGACACCGGTGGTCGGTCGACCTCCACGCCCGCGAGGGACTTCTCAACACGTTCAATCTTGGTCATTGCCTCTCTCCTTGTATCTGCGCACCGGTTGATCGATGCGCAGTAATTGATGATCCGCAGCGGTGCGATTCCGCCCTCTTACCCGATACCGAGGTACGCGTTCTTGATGGCATCGTCGCTTCGAAGACGATCGGTACTGTCTTCGCGGACGACGCGGCCGGTTTCCATCACGTACCCGTAGTGCGCTACCTGCAGCGCAAGGTTGGCGTTCTGTTCGACGAGCAGGATCGACTTGCCCAGACGATTGATCTCTACGATAAACTCGAAGATCTTCTCAACCAGCAGAGGCGCAAGGCCCAGACTCGGCTCATCGAGAAGAATGAGCTCGGGGTCCGACATCAGCCCACGGGCAATCGCGAGCATCTGCTGTTCTCCACCGGAGAGCGTTCCGCCCTCCTGACGGCGGCGCTCGGCAAGCCGGGGGAAGAGCTCGTAGTTCCGATCCAGGAGTGCCTGTACTCGTGTGCGGTCCTTCATGATAAATGCGCCGATGCGCATATTCTCCTCGACCGTCAGTTCCGGAAAGATCTTTCGACCCTCCGGCACGTGGGCAATTCCCAATCGGACGATATCGTGCGGATACCGATTCAGAATCTCCTTACCGTGGTAGCGCACCGAGCCTTCGGTGCCCTCGACCACCCCGGTCACGGTGTTCAACAGCGTGGTCTTCCCCGCACCGTTCGCCCCGATGAGAGTGACAAACTGCCCCTGCTCCACCGAGAGCGAGACGCCCTTCAGGGCGTTGATCTTGCCGTAGAAGACCACCAGACTTTGGACGTCGAGCACTTTCACTACGCGGCTCCCTGCTTGCCCAGATAGGCTTCGATCACTCGCTGGTTGTTCTGAATTTCACCGGCGGTCCCCTCGGCAATTTTCTCGCCGTGATCGAGGACGGAGATGACATCGGCTATGCTCATGACGAGCTTCATGTCGTGCTCGATAATGGCGATGGTATACGCCTCGTCTTTCAGCGAGCGAATGAATCGTTCAAGACCGGCAGTCTCGGTATTGTTCATACCGGCTGCGGGCTCATCGAGCAACAACATTTTGGGCTTGCTCGCGAGGGCTCGAACAATTTCCAGCTTCCGCTGGTCCCCGTACGGAAGGTTTCGTGCGTACAGATCCGCCTTGTCGGCAAGGCCGATCTTCTCGAGCAGCGACATGCAGAACTCAGTAATCTCGCGTTCCTCCCGTCGATACTTGGGGCTGCGCAAAAGGGCCGCCAACACAAAGCCACTGTAGAGGCTGTGCGTACCAATCTTCACGTTGTCCAACACCGAGAGATAGGGAAAGAGGCGTATGTTCTGAAAGGTCCGCGCAATCCCAAGCCGGCAGATCGTGTGCGTAGCCGTCTGTTGGATTTCGGTACCTTCAAACAGAATCGAACCAGAGACCACGGGAATGATGCCGGTGATGCCGTTGAAGAACGTCGTCTTGCCCGCACCGTTTGGGCCAATGATCGCATGGATCGACCCGCGCTGAATCTGCATGTCCACGTCGTTCACCGCTACCAGGCCGCCGAAGGTTCGACGGGCCTTTTTCATTTCGAGGATTACGTCGCCGCTCACAGCGTCCCTCCTTGCGGTTGCGTGGCGTCGGGAATGGTCGGTTTTCGGGTCAGCTTCTCTACGATCCACGGCTTTCGCTGGCTCTTTGGCTTCTCAAAGACACCCTTCACGCCCACAATTCCGCCCGGCTTGAGCACAATGACCATGATCAAAATCAACCCGTAGAGAACCATCCGGAACTCAACAAGAAACCGGAACATCTCGGGCAGCAGCGTAAGGATCACCGCTCCAACCACCGCCCCGACGATCGAACCGGTACCGCCAAGCGCGACCATGGTGATAATGGTGAACGACTCGGTGTTAAGAAAGGAGTCTGCCGAGATAAAACGCTGAAAGTGCGCGAAAAACGATCCCGCAATTCCCGCAAAAAAACAGGCCATGGTGAACGCAAGCACCTTGTACCCAAAGACGTGAATACCCATGCTGCGCGCGGCGAGCTCGTCTTCGCGGATGGCCACGAGAGCGCGCCCGATGCGCGAGTGATAGACGCGGTAGACCCCCAGCACCGTCACGACCGCCAGACCCGCAACAAGGTACCAGTAGGACACCCGCGTAAACGGGGTCCCAAAAAACTGAGGCACGGGAATGCCCGCAATGCCGAGCGGGCCACGTGTGAAAGAGCGCCAGTTCAGAATCACGATCCGGGTGATCTCGCCAAATCCCAGCGTGGTAAACGCCAGGAAGACCGCCCGCAACCGAAGCGTTGCCACTCCGATGAGGGCGCCAAATGCTGCGGCCACCAGACCGGCGGCCGGAAGGGCGATCCAGAACGAGACGCCCGCTTGGGTCGCCAGCAGCGCCGACGTATACGCCCCGATCCCGTAGAACGCAGCGTGTCCCAGCGAGAAGAGCCCGGTGAATCCAATGATGATATTGAGACTCGACGCCAGAATGACGTAGATGCCCATAATGGTTGCAACCCGGATGTAGTACGGGCCGGTGATCACGTGCGGAAAGACGACGATGCCCACCAGCAGCAAAAGAACCAGCGGCATTCGATACCGCGCGGAAAAGGCGGCCATGGCTGCACGAGCGGATCCGAGCAGTGTCGGAATACGCCGAAGCGTCTGTTTCAGTTCCATGTCGGTCCCCTGCTACATCGGTATCTTGCGTCCGAGCAGACCGCGCGGACGTACGAGAAGAAAGACCACCAGAATGATGAACCCGACTATATCGCGGTAGCCGGACGAGATAACCTGCACCGCGAGATTTTCGATGACCCCCAGGAGGTACCCGCCGAGGATTGCCCCGGGGATCGACGTCAAGCCGCCGAATACAGCAGCGGAGAACGACTTCAAGCCGGGAAGCGTTCCCATGACCGGAAAGACCGAATTGTAATAAAACGCCGCGAGCACCCCGGCAACGCCCGCACACGCGCTGGCCAACCCGAAGGCAAACGAGATGGTTCGGTCAACGTTGATTCCCATCAGGCCGGCGGTTTTATAATCAAGCGAAACCGCCCGAATCGAGAGCCCCATCTTGGTCTTGAACAACAGAAGCTGCAGCCCGATCACGATAACGCCCGCTACCAGAATCATGATCACCTGCAACCAGATGATATTCGTTCCCGCGATGCGAAACGCCGTCCCGGTGTAGACCGACGGCATGACCCGGGTCTCGCGACCGAAGATCACCGCAGCAAGCTCGTTCAGGAAAAGAGAGAACCCGATGGTACAGATGAGCGAGGCGATGCGCGAAACACCGCGCAGCGACTTGAACGCCAGCCGCTCAAGAATCAATCCCATCACAAAGCCGACCACCGCCGCAATGGCAAGGGAGACAAAGAGATTGGATGACACGTGGCGGACCACATAGAAGGATGTATACGCTCCAATCATGTAGAGCGAACCAGTCGCAAAGTTGACCAGTCGAAGCGTCCCGTAGACAATCGCGAACGATATCGCGAGCAAGGCAAACAGGCTACCCTGGGTTATGCCGTTAATGATCTGCTGTGCAAGCACCTTCGGTTACTCCTTGCCGCGAGTGGTGGAACAGAACGCGGGACGGATAGCCCCGCGCAGGATTCAAAGCGCGGTGCCGGCGACGCACTCGCCTGCCGGCACACAGCGAGGGATCAGCCCTCCCAGATCTCGAAGCGTCCGCTATTCACCCAAAGTCGCCGGTACTCTTTTTGTGCATCGCCGGCAGGGGTAAAGGTGATGCTGCCGGTCAGACCGGGAAAGTCTTTTGTCTGTGCAAGCGCGTCGCGGATGGCCTGGCGATCGGTCGAGCCCGCACGCTCCATCGCATCTGCGAGCAGGATGATCGCATCGTACGCCAGGGCTGCGTGGAAGTTGGGGCGAGCGTTGAACCGCTGCTGAAACTCGCTCACGTAAGCCTGAATCCGGGGGTCCGGATCGTCTCCAAAGAAGCTGACGTTGGTCTTCAGTCCATCGACCGCGGTTCCACCCAACTCAATGAGCTGCGGCGAGTAGAGCGAGCTTGGCCCCAGAAAGGCAACGTCCCAACCGATCCGCTCTTTCTGGCGAGCGATCGCTGCTCCGTCGTTGAAGAACGAAGCCATGAAGAAGCCGTCGGCGTTGGTGGCCGCGAGGCGGGTCAGTACCGCGGTGAAGTCGCGCTCGCCGTCAAAGTAGAACTCGGTGCGAACGATTTCTCCGCCCAGACGGGTGAATGCATCCGAGAAGTGACGGGCGGTGTCGATGCCCCAGTCGTTGTTCAGGTGCAGCACTGCGATCCGTCGCAGACCAAGGTCGTTATAGGCAAAGTTCGCCATGAAGGGACCTTCGGCAGCCTGCGTACCAACGATGCCGAAGCTCCAATCAGAACCAGGGGCAAAGTCGGTGTGGCTCGCTGTCGGGGACAACTGGACCATGCCCTCGGCGTCAAAGATTGGCTGAGCAGCCATGGCCTCCGAACTCGAGAACGAACCGATCTGCGCCACGATCGTAGGATCAGACGTCCAGCGCTGCGCCAGCGTTGCCGCTTCCTGCGGGCTTCCACCGGTGTCTCCTACCGACAGACGAAGCTGCCGACCAAGTACTCCACCGTTGGCGTTGAGGTAGTCAATTCCCATCTCAACGGAGCGACGAAAGTTGACGCCGTACTCAGACCAGTCACCGGTGATCGGTGCGGTAAGCGCGATGTGAATCGTCTCGGGCTCGCCCGTCGTCGCCTGCTGTGATCCGCCGCCGCATCCGGCCAGCACCAGAACCGCGGTCAAGACCGCGAGAACCGAAAAACGCATTATTCCCTTCATAGGAACCTCCTTGCAGTGTGCATTATGAGTAGCAGTGTTGATTTTATCAACAACGCCCCTCATGAATCTACCGATGCCGGCGCAACGCGCCGGACAACCTCTTCGATTCGGAAGGAACTGTGCCCCAAGTCTCTACTGCCCAGCCTCGGTCACGCCGGGATCGGCTCCCGCATCCTACCGTTTTGTAGCACTGAATCTAGCCATCTACGATTCAGTGCTCAACAAGCGCGAGTATCGGTATACCGATGCGTTTTGTCAAGCCGGAATAAAATATTTTTGCAAGTTTTGTTGACATATTTTAACGGCCGGGTATAATCGGCGCCAGCATCGTGACGAGAGGCAAAGAGACTGTGAGAACCCTGCATGTATACGATTTTGATACGGTAATCGACCGAAAGCGAACCAACTCGGTCAAGTGGGACTTCTGCACCTGCTGCGACGGCGCGGACCAGATGCTTCCCATGTGGGTTGCGGACATGGACTTCCAGTCGCCGCCGGAGGTCATGGAAGCGGTGCTTCGCGTCGCGGGTCACGGCGTCTACGGATACTCCGAGATGCCCTCAGGCTACTACGACGCCATCGTCAGCTGGCTCGATACCCGCCACCGGTGGTCGGTGCAGCCGGGTTCGCTTTCCTACTCGCCCGGCGTGATTACCGGCATGAACGTTGCGATCCAGACCTTCACCGCGCCGGGGGACCGCATTATTCTGCAGTCACCGGTCTATCCACCCTTCCTCGCCTCGATTCGCAACAACGGTCGGCAGGTGGTGAACAACCAGCTCGTGTTGCGCGATGGTCGTTACGAGATGGACTTCGACGCTCTGGAAGAGCAGATTGACGATCGAACGCGCATGCTGCTGTTGTGCAGTCCACATAACCCGGTGGGTCGCGTCTGGACCCGTGCAGAGTTGGAGCGGCTCGCAGACATCGTGCAGCGGCACGACCTTCTGGTCTTTGCCGATGAGATTCACGGCGATCTGGTATTCCCCGGGTTTCACCACACACCCTTTGCATCCCTGTCGCCGGAGATTTCGGCACGAACCATAACCGGTGTTGCTCCCAGCAAGACCTTCAACATCGCGGGGTTGAAAGCGTCGGTCATCATCACCGAGAACACCAGAATGCGGCACGCGTTTGACCAGGCGCAGGAACGGGTATTCGGCCTCTACACCGCGAATGTGTTTGCGATCGCAGCGGCTGAAGCCGCGTATCGGTACGGAGGCCCCTGGCTCGACCAGGCACTGCCCTATCTCGCGGCAAACGTGGAGTACGTTCAACAGCGACTGGCGCGTGACATTCCACAGGTCAGCGCCGTGCAGCCGGAAGGCACCTTTCTGATGTGGCTCAATTTCTCAAAGCTCGGTCTGTCGCAGGCGGCTCTTCGTGAGACCATCTTCTGCGGCGCTCAGGTCGGGTTGAACGACGGCACCAGCTTTGGTGAAGGTGGAGACGGCCATATGCGGATCAACATCGGCTGCCCGAGGGCAATGGTGGAAGAAGGCGTCTCACGAATTGCGGCGGTCCTGTGAATCGAACCACCGTACGCGAAACGGATCCGCGGTCAAGAGGAGAAGACTTTGTGGCAGAGCGAGAGACGACGGAGCGGGAAACAGCGATCATCGAGGAGTTTGGCGGACCCATCGACGAGCTTGAGCTGGAGGGCCTCACTCTTACCGCCGGCGATCGCGCGCTGCTTGACTCCCTTAGCCCCGTGGTGGATGCAATCGCCACGCTCTTTGGGAATCAGTGCGAGGTGCTGATCCACTCGCTCGAGGACCTCGGCCATTCGATTATCAAGATCCGCAACGGCCACGTCACCGGCCGTTCGGTGGGATCGCCCATTACCGATCTCGGTATCAAGGTGCTGAAGAGCACCCGGACCGTTGAAGACGATGTGGTCGGCAGCTACTTCAGCACAACCAACGACGGAAAGACCCTCAAGTCGGTCACGGCCCTGATTCGAAACGGAGCAAAGCCAATCGGAATGCTCTGTATCAACATGAACCTATCGGCGCCGCTGTTGGAGATCATCGCGCAGTTTTTCCCATCGGGAGGCGAGCCACGCCCCGAGGATTCTCCGGAGCATTTTGTCATGAGCACCGAAGAGTTGGTGCGACGCTCGCTGGATACCGCGATTTCGCAGATCCACCCCAAACGGGAGATGTCGCATCAGGTCAAGAACAAGCTCGTGGTCAGTGAACTCTACGGTCAGGGAATCTTTGATGTCAAAGGCGCCGTAGAGATTGTTGCCAAAGAGCTCGGCGTTTCGCGCTATACCGTGTACAATTACATTCGCGAGGCACGGGTGTAGTCGGCAGGCGACCCGCGACCCAATCAAGGAGAGATAGCCATGAGCAGCAATCGAGAAGCAATATCTACCACGGCATCCCCCGCGGCCATCGGCCCCTATTCTCAGGCAATTCGAACGGACCAGTTGGTATTTACCTCCGGTCAGATACCCCTCGACCCGGCTACCGGCGTTCTGGTGTCGGAAGACTTCCATCGGCAGGCAGAGCAGGTCATGGACAACCTCGAGGCGGTCCTCATCGCGGCGGGCTCATCGATTGATCGCGTGGTGAAGATCCTCTGCTTCCTCACCGACCTTGGCAACTTCCCGATTGTGAATGAGGTGTTCGAGCGTCGGCTCAACAAGCCCTACCCCGCGCGTTCGTGCGTAGAGGTTTCGGCCCTACCGAAAGGGGCTTCGGTAGAAGTCGAAGCCATTGCCCTGACGGGCCAATAAACCACCCGCCTCACCGGAAACTCAGCACGTTTCCATCATCTCCTCGAGCGCGACGAGCGCCTCCGAGGGGATGGTGTGTCCTCCGGTGAAGGTAATGAGCCGACCGTTCCACCCTGCTCCTTTCAGCAGGTCAAAGAGACGAACCCCGGCCCGGTACTCGAGCACTGCGTCTTCGGTGCCGTGCGCCTGCACGAAGTGCAGCGGTTCACGGTTGGCCAGCTGCCGCTCTGTGCGTTCCGCGGCAATCACCGCGCCGGAGCAGAGCAAAACACCGCGTATCGGGCGATCCAGCTGCAGACACGCCTCGACGCTTACCATGGCACCCTGGCTGAATCCGCCGAGAACAAGCTGCGCGGTTGGGCTGATTTCGGCTCGGCAGTAGTCGGCGATCTGCGCTCCCGAAGATCGCAGGCCGTCGGGATCGATGGACTCAAGCTCCTGGAAGTAGTGCCCGGTAAGCGCCTGCATCAAATCGCTTTCCTGGTCAGGAAACCACGCTCGACCATAGGGGACCCCTCCCACCCGCATGTCCACGGGCGCTCGGGGGAAATGCCAGTCCCACCGTCCCTCGGGATCGATGTGGCGCCCAAGCGGCACCAGGTCGTCGTAGTCGGCTCCAAATCCGTGCAGCAGAACTACCGCGGTACTGGAGTCCGCATTTCCCCACCGACGAGCGGTGAGTGTCTGATCTCGTTCCACCCCGTGCTCCTTGTTGTGTATCGATTCCTGTTTTCGGGTATACTCTGCCCATGCGATGCCCTCGTTGCAAGAGTCTCGATGATCGAGTGATAGAATCCCGCACCCTCGCCGGTGGTGGAAGCATCCGACGTCGACGTGAATGCGCAGCCTGCGGGTACCGGTTCACATCGTACGAAACGATCGAAGAGAAGGTGCTGATGGTCATCAAGAAGACCAATTCGCGACGAGAGCCGTTTGATCGGGAGAAGTTGGAAAAAGGCATTCAACAGGCTCTGAGAAAACGCCCTGTCTCTCAGATGCAGATCGAGGGTATGCTCGACGAGGTGGAAGAAGCCGCCATGATGCTCGGTCGCGCGACCCACGAGGTCACCTCGACCCAGATTGGCGAAATGGTTCTGGATAAGCTCTACGACCTTGACCGGGTTGCCTATATCCGTTTTGCCTCGGTGTACCGAAACTATGCGGGCGTTGATGAGTTTGTGACCGAGATTGAAACCCTGACCGAACTCAAGGACCGGCGTGCGACACGAGGAAGCACACCGGACACCACACCAACCAAACCGTAACCAGAAACCGAAGTAGTGGCGAAGGGACTTGAACCCCTGACCGAGCGGATATGAGCCGCTTGCTCTACCGACTGAGCTACGCCACCGCGTGAATTGGTCGCCACTATACCAACGGCGCCCAAGAGTGTCAAGAAAGATGCTGCGATCGAACGCCGACGGAGATTATATCAGGTTATGGGTGCGCGCTTCTTCGAGCAGAAGCCGGTTCCAGTAGTTTCGAGAGAGAAACGACGTCTTGTCCCGGTATTCGTCGAGGCGGCTGTTGCGCTCCTGCATGTATTTCACCGACTTTCCCAGAATGGTCAGATAGTCCTCACGATCGGGGCTCTTGGATCGTGGGAGAATTTCGCTGTACAGAAAGTAGTAGAGGCGATTATACGGGTCGTTTGTGGAGATCTTCTCCTGCCGGGTAAGCCGGTGCATCTGTTCGATGGCGTCGTCCACCTCACCGTTCACTGCGGTGAGATAGGCGCCAAGCGAGGTAGCCTGGTTACGCAGCACCGACTCCCCTGCGCTTACCCCGAAGGCACGATTCTCAAGGGGGGCAAATCCGTCGGACCAGTCGATCGTTTCGGGAGACCGAAACACGGTTCTCCCATCGGGCTCCTGGTCAGTAAGCTGCGCACCGGCCTCGCGCGGCATATCCATGCGATAGAGTGCCTCCGCGCGGAACAGGCGCACTTCACCTCGTGTGTCCATTTCTTCAAGTGCGCACAACGCGGTTCGCGGATCGTCTCGGTATACAAGACAGCGTGCGATCCACGCTCGAAAGACCGCCGCGGCCGCAGCATTGTCGTAGATCCTCGCCGAGCAGAGGCCCTGCTCCAGGTGGCTGGTCGCCTCATCGTACATCCCCAGCTCAAACGCTACCCGCCCCTCAACCAGATCCAGCAACAACTCAACATCGCGCATTCCCAGTCCGTGAGCATGGTTTCGAATCATCTGCACGTGTCCACGTACCCGTGTAAGATGCCCGGAGACAAACAGACAGACGATCTCCGAGAGCACCCCCCGCACCTCGTCGTATCCGTACCGCCCGCTTCCCGACGGAGGTCTGGTCATGAGGAAATAATCGCGTGCGTCGCCGATCTGCTCCCGACCAAGCAGCAGAGATCCAAACTCCAGATTCGCCCTTCCTACCCCCGCGGAGTCATCGGCATCCTGATACCCCATGATCGCCTGTTTGCACATCGAACGTGCCCGCGGGAAATCGCCCTTTGCCGCGGCGTAGCGTGCCAGCTCAAGGGCACCGTCGGCGGCAACCGAACGATCAAACGGCGCGGGTGTGCGAGGTCCTTCCGAGTATTCCACGTACCGTTGATCAGCGCTTGTCTCATCGCCGGCGAGCAGCGCCATCCGCAGCTGTGCGAACGCGAGCAGGTCATCGAACAGGTCGGGACGGTCAGTTGCGCCACGAACGTCCGCGGCCGAGCCAAAGATCGGGAGGACCCGGTCGAACCGGCGTGCATCCAGCGCGTGTCGCAGAAACGCGCGAAACGCCGGCAACCAGTCCTCTCCCGTGGAAGAGACAACGGAAATCAGCGAACGGGTGAGGTGGATCTGATCTGTCTCCACCATCGAGAGCAGGGTTCGTGCGACCGCCGAGCGGATCCGCCTGGTGTCGCCTTCGACGCTTTGTAATACGGCATCGCGGAGACTCCCGTTCTCAACGAAGAGCGATCCCGCGTCGCGAACCAGCCCCAGTGAGGCCAGCCGCCGCGCAACCTGACGAACCCGCAACGGGTCAAACGACAGGGCATGCGCAATCTCCCCGGCGAGCGCAGCACCTACCCGCCCGCCTACCAGACAAGCAACGGCCAGGATCTCCCGCTCATCCTGATGCAGCCGATCAACAAGATCGAGGGTCGCCGACAGCTCGGCCGGGGTATCCTCATCGGTGTCGGGTGAGTTTCCTCCGGTGTTCTCGGGTGCGGGGGCTATTGGTGTGCGATGGGCGGCGGAATGATTGAGCGCATCGTGCACGCAGACAAAGTGGTGATAGAGCCGTGAGAACATCCCCCCCGAACGGCGCAGGCTGTCGGCAATCCGCACGCTCCGCTTGGCGGTGTCGGAAAGCATTCGATCGGCGGCGGCTGCGATAGTGGCGGCGGTTGGTCGTTGGAGCGCGATGACCTGCATGAGAAGATCAGCAAACGCGACGGGAACGGTCGCGTGTGCAGAGGTGGCCAGAAGGAAGGGTCGAACCTCCGGCTCAAGGCGATCGTACACCCGACGTATCAATCGAACGCTCTCGACAGAGAAATGATCAATGTTTTCAAGAACCATAACCGGCGGAATCAGCTGTGATCGAAGTTCGCGATACCGGGCGAGGACGGCCAGTCCAAACGAGCTCAACACATCCGTTTCCAGGTGGTCAAACACCCCGGGCGTCGCCGGCGCGTTGCGAACCCCGTCGAGCACCACCACACATCGATCCCGCAGCGCGGCTTCGTACGAATGAAGAAAGGCGTTCAGACTCTCTCCCGGGAATACCGAGTTCGCAATTGGTGCGACGGCGGCATCTTCGCGCTCGGATGGGTAGAGAGAAATCCACCGAGGCTCGGCGGCGGTTCCGCAGAGATCGCCCGCGACGTGTTCGGCAACCGCGCGCGCGTGGCGGCGATCGCGGGAACGAAACAGCAGCATCGCCGGCGGCGCATCACCGACAATCCACGGCTCCATCGCATCGAGAGCTTCGATGACCGCTTCGTCGCTGCGCAAAAACGTGTGACAGTCAACCGGCCCGCGCGATTCGCTCTGCGTGGGAGCGTCAATGAGGGCGAACCCGCGATCCCGACGCATCGCAACCGTGCCGTCAAGGATTCGCTCCGCCGTGGTTCCAATCCATATCCCGGCGTCGTGCGGGAGGCGGTTCACCATCTTTCGCAATCGCCGAAACCCGGTATCCAGCTCGTCTTCAACGTATTCGGCAACCAGCGTCGATCCAATCAACTCCTGGTGCCATGGTTTGAGGCCGGCAAGTAGCTGGAACCCGGCATCGAGAACCTGATAATGGTCTTCTTCTCCGCTGCGGGGAAACAACACGAGCAGGTGATTCCCCTCGTGCTGTGCGATCACCCCACCCAGCGGAAGAACGGTAGCACCTACCGAGTTGAGCAGTTCTCGACCGACGTCGGGAGTGAGACGAGATAATTGGCGCAATCCTTCCAGCTCAAGAAACAGTGCGTACATGGCGACTCTTTTCAAGTGTCGGCTCAGGCGAACCAAACGTGAAGCAGAACCGCCGGCAACTCAGAAGACGTCGGGCCCTGCGTCGACACCGGTTACCCCACGGCTGTCGATGTCACCGCGGTAGTCGCTTCCGTAGAGCTCGTCAAAGAGCTTCTCCATATGCTGAAGTTCCATGTCCGAATAGTGGACGCCGTAATAGTTCCGGTCCGAATCGCTGTACCGCCGCATGATTCGGCCCTTGGCCGGCAACACCACGTCATCGACATGGATTCGCAGGTCAATCTCGGAGTAGAGGCTCAGGTCGGGTCCCCGCACACCAAGACCAAACAGCAGCCCGGATCCGCTGATGTCGATAAGCTGCGTGTCGGAGAGCTCCTGCTCTTCGATCTCCGAGCGGAAATAGCCGTTCACCTCGAGCGAGTAGGAGAAAATGCGTGCAAACCCGCGCAGGAACTCAAGATCGGGCCCGGTGAAATCGGCGTCGGATTCACCCGCGGACATGAGATAGAGATACCCGACCACGTACTGGCGGTAAAGGATTGGGCAGTAGACTTCGGATCCAATTCGCTTGCGACGAAGCTGGTTGGACACCAGCTCATATTCTTCCAGCAGCTCTTCTCCGTTGTCCATCGCCTCGATGTGGCGTTTCAGCAGCAAACGGTCGCGGATCGAAACGTCGAGGGCCTGGAAATCTCCGGTCCAAGGGGGAACCACCAGAATCCGCCCGGTGGTGGCGACCAGCCGCTCCTGAATGGTCTGCGGCGCACGCTCCCGATACATGACGATGCGGTTCTCGCCGGCGATCCGCTCGGCCCGTTCGCGAAACGCGGTGAGGAGATTCGAAATACGGGTCACGTCAAAACCCAGATCGTACTGCGGGGCTTCGACCGGCTCAAACAGATCCGAGGCGGGATAGCTGAGACTGACCTCATGCCCCTTGACGAGGAGCGAGACCGACACTCCTTCCGGCGAGAGGATACGCTCGAACGAGCGCCCCAGATCCCGATGCAGCAACTTCGGCTGGCGGAGTCGAAGCGTCTCACCATCCAGCTCCGCGACAACGGTGCGAAAGGTCATGGGGTGGTCGCGAAAGCGAAAGAAGGCGACTGCATCCTGTCGTTCGCGTAGTGGGTCTGCATCAGCAGGTACCGCAAAAACCAGCTCCCGATCGTTGAACTCTTTGAGCACTGCGGAAATGCGATTCGTTCCGACATGAAGCTCGACGGGAGTCTTTTTCTCTTTCAGGCTGGTAAAGATGAACTCTTTCTCAACGTGTCGGATCTCGGTGGCCATCCACGGTTCCTCTTATGGTCTGATCGGCATATGGTGTGCCCGGATCATGGTCCGATGAGCGGTGAGCGATCGGCCCACGGTTCCAGACGCGCGCCCATTGTTCGGTCGGCGGGTCGGGACAGCTCACGAAGGTCAAGCAGCATGTCCGCAATATACCAATTGTTGTCTCGATTCTCCACCACCAGGTTCCCCATGGTGCTCGCATCGTGTACCAGAAGCCGAACAGAGACCGTCGCCTCCCGTGCCGAGACAAAGCGGGCACGCGCGATGCGAATAGACGGCACGTCCAGAAACGGCGTCCCCTCATCGGTGATGATCCGCTCCAGATTGCTCCTCGCCTCCGGAATAACCAGCGAGATCGCGCGCTTCGGGTCATCGAGTGCACGCAGAAAGTCATACGCAACGGCGTAGACCTCGGTCTGTGCCGCAGTTTCGGTATCGACCAGTTCTCCGATGAAGGCATCCGCCGGCGTGAGGCGCTGCAGTCGCCCCTTGGGAACCAGGAATCGCGGAGCATTGATCGAGGCAACAGCGGATGGCTGGGCCTCCGATCGAGAGACGGCCTCAGTAGAATCGCCGGTGGCGGGGCGCAATTGCGTTTCGGACGCGTCCGCTTCGGGGGCCTCCGTTTCGGACACGTCCGAGGCAACCGCCTCCTCGGGAGGTTGCGCGTCGCCTTCGATGCGCGAGCGGTCGCACCCGATGAGCATCAGCACAGCAAGCAGGCAGAAAGCCGCCACCGTGACGCATCGCGCCAAACCGTTGGTCAAACGGTCTGTCCTACGATAGAATGGGTCCCACATGGATTCCCGCATTGTAGACCACCTCGAACGCGATTACCAGAAGCCAATACGCGATCCCCTGTGGAAGCACATCTACGTTTCCGAGCCAATTCAGAGACTGCTGGATACGCCGGCATGCCGGCAGCTTTCGCGCATCAAACAGCTGGGCCCCGCCTACCTCGTCTATCCGGGCGCCACCCACACGCGGCTTAGTCACAGTCTCGGCGTGTTTGACATCGCCCGGCGGATGATTCGGCGTCTACTGGTGGTGGATCCGAACCTGGATGTGAGCCTCGAGGGAGTCAAAGCCTTCCTGGTTGCCGCCCTGCTGCACGACCTGGGTCACTTTCCCTACACCCACAGCTTCAAGGAGCTTGCGCTCAAGGAGCACGAGGTGCTCACCGCCGAGCTCGTGCAGAGCGAACCGGTTGTCTCGGTGATCCGCGAATCGGTACACGCCGATCCGGCAATGGTTGCTGCCATCGTGGACACGACGCTTCCGGCTGCCGAGGGGAGCGAAGTGGCGTTCTTTCGTGCCATTCTTTCCGGCACCCTCGACCCGGACAAACTCGACTACCTCAATCGAGACGCCTATTTCTGCGGGGTGCCCTACGGCGTGCAGGACATCGACTTTATTCTGAGCCGCCTCCAGACATCGGGTCGAAACGGGATCGCTCTGGAGGCATCGGGAATCTCGGCCGTTGAGAGCATCCTCTTTGCGAAGTACCTGATGTACCGCGCGGTCTACTGGCACCGCACGGTGCGGGTGGCAACCGCCATGATCAAGAAGGCGGTCCATCTGGCGCTGCGCGAGGGAGTCATCCAACCGAGCGACCTCTACGGCCTCGATGACGATCTGTTCTTCGTGCAGTTTGCCCAGCGCGAATACCCGGTCTTCGATCTTATCCGCCGCGTCTACAACCGCAGGCTCCATCAGCCGGTCTACGAGGTGGCTTTCGATCCCGCAAACCCGATCCACGCCGCAGTCACCGACCTCTCCGTCCGTGCCGAACTGGAAGCGCGGATTGCCGCCCGGCTCGACGGGGCGCACGCAGCATCGGTCCCCCCTGAGGCGGTCATCATCGACGTGCCGGAGAACATCAGCTTTGAGGTTCATCTGCCCGTGGTGCACGACGGGAAAGCGCTCGACTACCCGATGTCGGATACCGTGTTCACCACCGGCGTCATCGGCGATTTCACCCGCACCCTGCGACGGCTCCGTCTGGTGGTGGCCCCGGAGATCGCCGCCGAGGTGCGCAATCCGGAGGCACTGCTTGCCTGCTGAGGGAAGCATGGGAACAGGCGGGCCGGAAGAAGGGACCACGGACGCGACGTTTGCCGAGCTTGAGCGAATCATGCGGCGCGGCGAAACACCTCCCTGGCTGGAGCGCTTCGTACGAACCGTCGGTCGCGGCATCAACGAGCACGCGATGATCTCCGAGGGCGACCACGTCCTGGTGGGCGTCTCGGGCGGAAAGGACTCGCTCTCGCTCGCCCTCGCGCTGAGCCTTCGACGGAGGTGGCTGCCCATCTCCTACACTGTGGAGGCGATCCACGTCGACTGGCGCGAACACGCTCTCTCCGAGTCCGATCATGCGGCCCTTGAGCGGTATTTTGCGGCGATCGAGGTCCCATTTACCTCGATCCCCATGTCGATGTTTCCCCCGTCGTTCCACGGACGGTTTGACTGTTACCTGTGCGCCCGAAACCGCAAGCGAGTGCTGTTTGACGTGGCGCGCGAACGCGGCGCCAACCTGGTTGCCTTCGGGCACCATCTTGACGACATTGTGGAGACCACGCTGATGAACCTCTGCTTTCGCGGAGAGTTTGCCACCATGAAGCCCAGGCAGGAGCTGTTTGACGGACGACTGCACATCATCCGACCGCTCTGTCGGGTCACCGAAGAGGAGATCGTGCGCGTCACCGAGCGACTCAGTCTCCCGGTGGTCTCCATCAACTGCCCGCTCAAGGAGAAAAACATTCGCACCGTGCTCAAGCCGATGATCCGCGAACTGCGACGGCACAATCCGCGAGTCCGACAGAACATCTACCGCAGTACCGCGAACATCAATTGGGACTACCTCCCGGGCAAGATTGACACAATTGATACAACCGATGGTTCGTAGTAGACTGATGACCATGCGGAGCACTCGATGAAGTATTCCAAACTCATGAAGGAGCGGATCCGCCGCACCGAGGTACTCTTTCGCGAACTGGGGTACGAGGTGCTGGATGGAGAATTGCTCGAGGACAGTTACTCCGCCGGCTTTGAAAGCGATGACGGCTTTCAGGGCGGGTTGTTCATAGACCGGGAGAGCAAGTTTCTCGAGCTGGCCTTTACCTTCTCGTTCTCGCCCCATTTTGCCGATTTCATCCGCAGCCGGCTGGAGGACATCGTCCACATCTGCTACGAGTTTGGTTGCTATTTCAACCTTGAGACGGCCGACGGCGAGATCTCGTTCTCAATCTTCTCCAAGATTTACTACGCGGGGCTCAACTACTTTTCGCTCAAAGAGACCGTGCGTGACTTCCGTGAGACCATCGATACGCTGGAGGAGCTGTTCCAGATCCAGCGTGAGTTTGGCCGGGGGGTCTCATTTGGAGATTCATAACCTGATGGAGGACGAGGTCCTCCAGATAGTCAACGAGATCTGCGATGAGGAAGAAGCGTCCGGTAATCCCCACAACTACAGCACCTCGCGCCTCTGCCGACTCGATGCCGCGTGCTACGTGCTCAACCGCCAGCCGGCGAGGTACGTCACCTCTGCACGCGGAATGGCGCACGTTGAGACCGACATCTCCGAAAACCCTCAGACGCTGATCGATGTGGTCACCATGGCACACGAGGCGCTTCGCCGCGTCTCGTTCGTCAAGCGCTCCTACTACGGTGACGCCGAGCCGGCAGCTCCAACGGTCGATGGGCCCCATTTCAACTTTCCCACCATCAAGGGGAGGGTCTTCCACGGTCTGACCTTTGAACCCATGACGGGGATCGACGTCGAACTGCATCAGGATTCCGGTCTCGTTCCCATGTTTGACCCACGCTGGCAGAATCCCTTCCAGTTGGGAACGGGCACTCACGGAACCTATCTCTTCTGGCCACGATCAATACCGGCCACCGAGAGAGCGATTCAGACCTTTGATTTTGTGATTACCGCGAAGGTTGCCGGTTTTGAGGCGATCGAGCACGTCTTTTCACTGCGAATGACGGCTGACCCCCGTCGGGCGGAGGTCTTCCGGTTCGACCGTGAGCACGTGATCTCTGATCTTTACCTCTTTCCGGTGTAGCGTCAGTACTGTTCGGAGATAATCTGCACGTCGTGCAGCCGGCCCTCGCACTCGTCTTCCAGAAAGGCGAGCACCTTGTGCATGACCGTTTCCCCGTACCGCTTTGAGTTGGAGACCAGGGCTGCACCAATCTGCGAATAGGCGAGGCTGTCGAGCAGATCCACCTCCGCCACCGAAAGCTTGTACTTTCGGATCAATCGATCCCGAACCGAATGAACGATCCGTCGTTTCTCCTTGATGGACGTCACGTCCGGCAGTTCGATAATGAACTGAATCATCGAGACAACCATGACCTGTCCTGCCGGGCTACTCCCGATTCCTCCGTGGGGTAGCAAAGGCAACGAGCAGCACCCCCAGAATCATCACGAGCATGGTAAGGTTCGCGCGTGCGGCAGCCACGTGAATCGGACGTATGTCAAAAAAGAGCCCGACCGATCCCGACTGCAGATAGAGATAGTCCTGAGGGCCAAGTTGCGTCGCGTGGTACTCGGCAGAATGGCGCGAGTAAACCCGCCGTTCGCCGTCGTGGATTGCCAACAGATCCGGTTCGAGGGTCACCAGGGTGGAGAGCATCGCCTGCCCGCCGGATTGCGTCAGGTTACCTTCGGCAACCAACCGGACAATGGTGTCGTAGCGTGCCTCGGCTCGTGCTTCCAGACCGTCAACGTTGATCCAGACCGGGGCAAGTCCCGCGAGAAAACCGAGGATGGCAATGGAACAGACCGCCGCAGCGAGCAGACGGTGGAAGCTTGAGGGGCCGTAATCGTCCTCGGTCTGAAGGCGAAAGAACTTCAGCACGCGCAGGAGGCGAAGTCCGCGTCCGATGCGCACCGCCTTGGTGATCTCGATGACGTTGGCCACCCGGCTCAACCCCGCAATGGTGGCTGTTCCTGCCATGGCTGCAAGCACCGGCGGTCCGGAGATCAACAACAGAATCGGTATTGACGCCAGGAAATCGATCCATCCGCGCTCGCGGAAGAAGTACCTCCCCATCCGCCGGTGGAGCAGCGCGAAGTAGGAGCGCACCAGGAAGTCAACCGTAAAGATGAGGTCCAGGGCGAGCCCGACGTAGAGCAGGATCATCCGATGATCCCAGCTCCAGCGCAGGATAACCGCCAGCTCCTGGACGGCAAGATGAATTACCACCAGGACCCCGGCAATCGCGATGATCGCCCCTGCAATTGTTCCGGTTTTTCGCATGATCGACACTCCGCGCGCAAGGATATTGCTTCAGTATACTGCCTTCTTCAAATTTCGGAAGGGGGCGCCGTTTACATAACCGACGATTCCGCAAATAATGGCGCATCGATGCGTAGCGCGCCGCGAATTCTCCTGCCGGCCCTTTTTCTCCTGCTTCTGGCACCGGCGGTTCGGGCCCAAAGCGACATCGACCGCATGCTGGTTCCCGACGCCCCGTCGGCCCTCTTTTCGGCTCAGCTTGGCGATGCCGATGTTGATCTCTTCATCGACGGCTCGTGGCGTACCGGCATCGGCGGCACCCTCGGCTGGGCCTTCCACCCCGCAATTCCTCCGGACGGACGCCGGGTCACCTTTCCCTACGCCTTTCCCTCCATGCAGCGGCGCCCCTTCTACAACATCGTCGATCTCACCATCTCGCTCTGGCTCTACGAGCGGTTCTTCTTTGAGACCACTTTCATTAACGATTTCGAGTTCAACACGGTGCTTCTGGGATACCAGGGCCAGGAGGGAGAGTTTGTCCAGTCGGTGCGGGTGGGGAACGCCGGGCTCTCCATCTCGCCCTACCCCTACATCGACTTCAACGAGTCGCTCGAGAACTCTCCCGGCGCATCGGCCGAGTTCCGAAGCGACACCACCCTTCACGAGCTGCTCTTGCGCTACGAGCCATCATCTACCGACCGCCGCCGCTTCTTCGGCATGAACGAACTCGACGAACGGCGCATCGAGCCCTCCGCCTTCATCCGCGGCCGCTTCTTCGTCCTGCCCGACCAGAACGTAGAGGATCTGCAGCTCTTCCGTGAGTCGGCCGACGGGAGCTTTTCCGGCGGCGACGGCCGATTGTACGAGCGGATCAACCTCGATGCCGAGGCAGTTTTTTCCACGAGCGAAGGCTTTGTCTTCCTGCGCCGTCCGGCGACCGGCCGGGTGCTGGTGTTTTACTCCGTTGGGGGGGTGCCGGTCGGGTCGTCTGGGCTCGGTGTTGACGCGCTGATTGGTGAAGCGGACCGGCCGGGCGAGGAGTTTCTGCTCAATGTGTCTGGTCGGATTAACTTCGAGTTCGCCGATGTTGATTACTACGGAATCAATCTCCTCGAGGACCTTCGCGTAACACTGACCGGCGGTCCGGGGGCTGCGCTTCTCCTCTACCAACCCGGCCGGTTCTCGCCCTTCGAGTTGCAGAACCGCTACGACGTCTCCGGCTTCAACCTTCAGCGCGACACCGACCTGACCACCGCGCTGGTGCTGCGCGAGAGCAGCCGCGAGCGCTCGCTCTCAGGATCGTCGCTCTCGCTCGGCGAGGAGCGCCGCGAGCTCATCGTAGGCGACAAATCGGTGGACCTCCGCCATCCGGCCAACCGATATCCCTTCGCAATCGCGACGCCGACCTTCCCCCGCCTCTACGGACCCAACCGCACCACCGAGGCGGGCTACACCGACTTTCAGATTCTGACCCGGGCGCTGCGGCCGGTGAACGCAATCTCCATTGGACCCGGCGCCATTCCCGGCTCGGTCTCGGTAACCCGAAACGGCCGCCCCGACAACAGCTTCACGGTGAACTACTCCACCGGCGAGCTTTCCACGAGCTTCCCGGTAGCCCCCAACGACGTCATCGACGTGAGCTATCGCAGCTATCTCTCCGACGGCTCCGGCGGCGATCTGCTCTTCGCATCGGGAAATCGCATCCGCCTGAACGACACCTTCGACCTGCAGCTCGCCTTTGGTATCCGCTGGAACGTGCTGGGCAACACCTACTCCATCACCCCAGACGACCACCCCGGCGCCATCACCGCCAGTGCGCGCCTCGACTGGAACCGCCCGAACTTCCAGGGCTTTCTCGACGGCGCCGTCCAGCTCACCAACCCCGACACCACCGGCATCCTGCGCCTCCTGGGCATGGAAGAGCGCGAGACCCGCATCCCCGCCGCCGAGTTCGCGATGTTTCCCTCTGCACCGCCTGAAGGCGATGATCTCCCAGCACCGCTCGCGACTCTCACACAAGGCAACCGCGGCAAGCTCTTCTTTCGCGACTACTTCACCGAGGCGGGCGTCTTCAGCGGCGGGGGCTTGCGGGAGTACACCGCGAGCCTTCCCGCCTCGCGCATCTTTCCCTATGCCGACGGTTCCCGCATCGGCCCCTACCCCGCCCGCGCCGACGCCGACGGCATCGACGGCAACGTGATGGTCATGGATTACGAACTCGACGGCGACGACTGGGTCGGTGCGCAGCTCCGGGTTCCCGGTGGGCGCAGGGATTTCTCGGATGCCACCGGCATCACCTTCCGCTGGCGGGCGCTGGAGTCGCTGGACGCAACGGACCCGACAGCGGTTGGCAATCCCAACGACGTCCGCGTCTACCTTCAGATCGGTGCAACGGACGAAGACCTCGACGGCGACGGCGTTCTGGACGAAGGGTCGAGCCCGCTGCTGCCGAGTTTTCTGTTCAACCACCCCAGCGTCGGAACCCTCCGCGCCGGGACCGTGGCTCCCGGGCGAACCCTGGTGCTGAGCGAAGACGGCACCGGGAACGGTGTGCTGGACCGCGAGGTGCCGGAGCTGGTGTTTACAAGCCGCGAGCTGCGCTTGGAAACACCGGGCCTCAACGGCGCGGATCCGTTTCCTTCTGGATGGCAGACCGCGGAAATCAGTCTGAGCGCTGAACAACGCCGCCGTCTGGCCGAGACGCGAGCCATCCGCGTCATTGTGGTGAGAAACGGTACGGCGACCGCGGGCCGTCTGCTCTTTGGCGACTTCCGGGTGCAGGGCGCACGACCGGCGGTTGCTTCCACCGCGGACCCGACGGACAGTGGAAACCCGGATCCAGTCCCCCCGCCGCTTGTGCCGCCCAACGTGAACGTGCGCGAAGTAACCGATCGCCCGCCCGGCGGAGTGGCCCGACTCATCGATCAGTACCCTGAGGTGCGCGACGTCTTCCACCCCGAGTCGCGCGACGCCCAGCGCGTGCTGCGCATCAGCTGGGGAGACCCGCCTCTCACGGACCCACAGTGGAAAATCGTGGACTACGTCACACCGGTACCCTTCCGGCGTTACGACAAGCTGATTTTTTATCTGCGGGTGGCGCCCCCCCTGACCGAAAGCGGCGGCGATCCGGTGTTGACGGTGTCGCTCACCGACGAGGCCGGCGACGGCGCGCGTGGAATCTTCGCGGAGATTCCTCTTCCCGACGCGGAGACTCTGCTCGGCTCCCGCTGGCGGCGGGTTGAGCTCGATGTGGCGTCGCGCAGTGTCACCATCGACGGGGTGGACCTTCCGCCGGGGGCGCAGATCACCGTGGATCCGCCGGCGGCGGGGCGGGACCTCACGCGGCTGTCGATCGGCATGGGAAACACCAGCGCCGGCGAAATCTACCTGGATGAGGTTCACTGGGCCGACAGCCGCATCACCCTGGAGGGAACCTCGCGGCTGGCGCTCTCGTGGCAGCGGCCCGATACCATCTGGCGCTGGGGCAGCGTGGACGTCGTGCGCGATATGAAGCTCGATCACGACATGA
This sequence comes from Spirochaetaceae bacterium, assembly GCA_007693485.1. Taxonomy (GTDB): domain Bacteria; phylum Spirochaetota; class Spirochaetia; order DSM-27196; family PWMO01; genus PWMO01. The sequence continues at coordinate 41,198 of REDM01000163.1, read as the reverse complement.
GCGTGCGAAGCGCTGGTTTCACCACCGATGCGGCGGCCGGAACCGGGGCGGGGCTCTATTCGTCTGCCACCGCCCTGCGCTCCACCATTGTGGGAGCCCGCGTGGAGACCGACTTCTCCATGGCGGTGTCGGAGGAGACTACCACCTTCACCGGTGGCCACGCCCTTCGCATCCCCGCCGCGGCGTCACCGGTGGTGCTGCTGGAGAGCTACCGCCGCAGCTACCGCAGCCCGGTGAGCTCGCTCTTCCGCTCCAATGCGCTGATCCTCACCGGCGAAGACCTGGGGGTAGCGCGCGTGGACGCCAACGCGCGGCTTCGGGGCGAGAACCTGAGCCAAACGTGGCGGATCCGCCTGGAGTCCAGCTGGAGCGACAACCCGTCGGTTTTCACGCAGATGACCTTCATTCACTCCTCGGGCGGGTTCCAGCTCTCGGACGACCTCGACTACGCGAGTTCGTGGATCAGCGGATACCAGCTGCTCGCCCCCAACGTGGAGGGAAGCGGTATTGCGCGTGACACCCGCTCGGAGACCCGGCTGCGGTTCGACTACGACCGGGCGTCCGTACAAGTCGAGCCCAACTGGGATATACAGAATCAGAGTGCGACCCGGGGAACGCAGCGAAACCGTGGCTCGCTGGCGCTTTCGACGCCCCTGCGATTCGGCGGTCCGGGATTCCGCGCCTGGTCGCTTACCCCAGCGTATTCACGGGCCGCCGCGTTCACCACTGTTGCGCCGGACCATGACAGCTACCGCGACGATATCGCCGCATTCTGGAGCGCCTTTGGTGAGCAGCGTTATTTTTTCACCTCTCCTCCCTTCTACGAGTTACTCGCTCCGGCTGACGACCTGCTCTTCGCCTCAGACACCGCAGGACTCTCGAGCGCGCGGTACGACCCGGAGGCGTCACTCACCTACCAGCGGAACTTCGGCTCCACCATCCGCGATCTCTTCGTTCCGCATCGAGTGCGTACCGCACTGCGCCGTTCGCTGGTGCGCGATGCGGACGCCGTCACCGATACCGTCACGTGGCAGCTCGACCTCACCTCCGCCGCGGTGAATCTGTTTGGCTCTCTGGGTGCGTATCAGCTCGTGACCTTCTACCAGAGTGACGAGTTTCGAAATAGTATCGATTTCCGCATACAGGACCGTCGCACAGACGGCACATACCAGATCGATACGCAGATCCTCTCGGAGAGCGCCTTCTTCGGCCGGCGCAACCGCAGTCTCGCCATCGACCACGCGGTTGGCATCAGCGCCCCTGAGGACACCCAGATCGACGTGGAGTCGGTAGTCGCCTTCCGCCGCCGCAATGAACCGGCGTCCATCTTCGGGATTGAAGCGCTGCAACCGGCTATCGATCGCGGCGCATACTATCAGCACAGCGAACGGCTCACCGTCACCGCCCTGCAGTTCCGTGAAGACCGCTGGCGAAACGAGATCACCGTGCTGCTTGGTCACGAGACCTCACTGGAGCTGCCCGACCAGGGTTCGGTGCGCGCCTACTTCGACCTCGGCCTCGGCTGGAAGCCCTTCGACCTCGACGCGGTACGGGAGCGGATGTTCATTCTCGGGATTCAGGCGGGCATCGAGGGGCGGATACAGTTCTAGCCGCTTGCACCCCCACCCCCGCGCAGATACGATGCCACCATGAGCCAGAACCGACCGGTGCGGGTGTTACGAGACGAGGTAGCACGCAAAATTGCTGCGGGCGAGGTAATCGACCGGCCGCAGGCGGTGGTGCGCGAGCTGCTCGACAACGCCCTCGACGCTGGAGCGGACCGGATCGATCTGCACATTGCAGACGGCGGGCGCGCACGCATCGAGGTGATCGACAACGGCTCCGGGATGAGCCGGGACGATCTGGAAATCTGTCACCTTCCCCACGCCACCAGCAAGATCGAGACCGAAGCCGACCTTGAACGCGTTTCGAGCCTCGGCTTCCGCGGCGAGGCACTCTCCAGCGTCGCCTCAGTGGCGCGCCTCACCATCCGCAGCGGACAACACCACGACCGACCCGGCCACGAGCTGGTGGTTCACGGCGGGAGCGTGGTGGCGCTTTCTGCCTGCGAGGCAATTCGCGGAACACGCGTCACCGTAGAGGACCTCTTCTACTGCGTCCCCGCGCGCCGGAGTTTCCTCAAACGGGCCGCGAGCGAAGGCGGCCTCTGCAGGACGGTGCTTCTGGACAAGGCCGCTGCCTTCCCCGAGGTAACCTTTCGCTTCTTTGTCGACGGGGATCTTCGTCTGTTTCTGCCCGCCGCGGATGCCGAGGCGAGACTTCTCGCCTGCTATGCGGAGATCGGCGACCGAAAACTTCTCTCAACCATTACCGGCAGCGGCGACGGATTCTCGCTCTCCGCCGTCACCACCGGAGCCGCCCTGCTGCGGCGCGACCGGCGCCTCACCCAGGTCTTTGTGAACCGTCGCCGCGTCTGGGAGTACGCGCTGGTACAGGCGATCGAACACGCTTTCGACCCCGTTGCCCCCGGCGGCAGCCACCCGGTCTGTTTTTTGTTTATTCAGTGCGATCCGGCGCTGGTGGATTTCAACATCCACCCTGCCAAGCGTGAGGTCCGTTTCCGCAACCTGCCCGACATCCACCGCCGTACCGTCGAGACTGTCTCGGCGTTCCTGCACGCATCGGTGATCGCCGAGCGGATATCGCCTTCCCCCTCGCCGCTCTTCCCGCCCGATCCCCGCCCGGCGTACGCCGATCGGCCAGTGGAAATGCTCGGCGAGCAATCCCCTCCAGTCTACCGCCCGCTGCACGAGCTTCGGCCGGCGCACGCTTCGACTCGAACCGGTGCTGTTCTGGGCAATGTTGCCGGCCCGGTAGCAAATGCGTCGCCCAGCGACGCCGGTTCCGCCAACGGTGGATCATTTCGCTACCTCGCCTGCGCCTTCAATCTCTATCTGCTCGTCGAACGCGACGGGCGACTCCTGATTGTGGATCAGCACGCCGGGCACGAACGCATCCTCTACGACCGCTTTCGCGCCCAGGGCGGCGTGCAGGAGCTCTTGGTGCCTATTCTCGTTGAGGTTGACGCACAGGAAGACCGGGTGCTGCGCGACCGCAGCGAGGAGATTGCGGCGCTCGGCATACGCGCGGAACGAAGCGGTCCCGGGCGGTGGAGCATCACCGCCTTGGGAGCGGCCTACCTGCGGCATCAGGATGAGGTGGTTGAGACGGTTCGTGAGGTAACGCGCCATCCGAAGGAGCTGGTGCAGCGATTCTACGCACAGATGGCGTGTAAGGCGGCCGTAAAACAGGGCGACCGGCTCGACGACACCGGCGCGATCACGCTGCTGCGCCAGATCTTCGCCCTCCCCGAGCCGCGATGCCCCCACGGACGGCCGCTCTGGGCCGAAATCAGCCGCGAACAATTGGCCGCCATGGTGGGGCGCACCTGAGCGCGCAACGAAAAATGCACAGGTTTTGGAACAGTACCTAAGAATTCAGATAGTGCTCGGCTTCCAGCGCCGCCATGCACCCACTTCCCGCTGCAGTAACCGCCTGACGGTACTTCTTGTCCTGAACGTCTCCGGCAGCAAAGACGCCGGGGACGCTCGTTTCGGTGGTTTTTCCGCGCGTCACCAGGTACCCGGTTTCATCGGTCTCAAGCTGGCCGTTCAGAAACTCGGTATTGGGGATGTGGCCAATTGCATAGAACAGCCCTTTCGCGTCGATCGTGTCCTCTTCGCCGGTTCTGTTGTTTTTCACGCGGATACCGGTCATCACCTTGCCGTCGCCGAGCACTTCCTGCGCCTCGGTGTTCCAGCGAATATCGATCTTGGGGTTATCCAGGACGCGCTTCTGCATCGCCTTGGACGCACGAAGCTCGTCACGCCGCACCAGCATGATCACGGTGCTTCCAAACTTGGTGAGAAAGCTCCCCTCTTCGCAGGCGCTGTCACCGCCACCAATCACCACCAGCGGCTGGTTTCGAAAGATCGGCAGGGCGCCGTCACACACCGCACAGGCGGAGATGCCGCGTTGCCAGTAGGTTTCCTCGCCTGGTAGATGCATCCGCTTCGCCGTGGCCCCGGTGGCGAGAATCAGCGCCTTCGCCTGGTACGCCGTGCCGGATTCGGTGGTGACGGTGAAGGGCCGAGCGGAGAGATCCATCGATGCGATGGTCTCAGTCTTGATGCGGCATCCGTGATGGATTGACTGCGCCCGCATGCGGTCCATGAGCTCGGGGCCCTGGATACCCTCGGGAAAGCCGGGGTAATTCTCCACTTCGGTGGTAGTGGTGAGCTGTCCGCCCGCGGCAACGCCTGCAGCCATGAAGCCCTCGAACAGGAGCGGCTTGAGCTCAGCGCGGGCGGTGTAGATTGCGGCGGTGTGCGCGGCGGGGCCGGACCCGATGATGATGACGTTCTCGGTTGCGTCGGACATGGTTCACCTCTGTGTGCTTAGCTGAGTGAAAGGTACGAAAGGCGGCCCGCCGCGTCAACCGCGCGGCGGACGGTTACCGCGCCCGCTTACAACCCGGCGAGAATCGCTTCCACTTCTCCCCGCGCCGCGTATTGCGGATTTCGCTGGAGCAACTGCTGAAGCACCCGTCGTGCATCGGTGGTCTGTTCTTTTGCCACCAGGACCTCGCCAAGACGGTGGTGGGCGACCCAGTAGGTGGCATCAAGCCGAATCACATGATTCAACGCTTCCTGCGCCTCGGCGAACCGGCTCCCGCCAATATACGCGAGCGCCAGATTGTAGCGCATGACCGTTTCGTTGGGCCGTTGATCCACTGCGCGACGGTAGTGGGTGATAGCGTCGTTGTACATTCCCTTGTTCAGGTAGACGTTCCCGAGGTTGGTGTTCACTTCCACCGAGTTGGGCTCGATCCGGTGCGCTGCACGCAGAAACTCCAACGCCTGATCGTGCATCCGCTGCTCGCCGAGAATCCGTCCCAGCTCGACCATGGCGCGCACATAACTCCGGTTGCGACTGATAGCGGCGGTGTGAGCGGCAATCGCTCCGTCGATGTCGCCGCCCTTCTCCAGAATCTGTCCAAGCGTGTAGTGGTACTCGGCGGGTTCTGCGTTCAGTTCGATGGCGCGGCGAACGTTCCGCAGCGCGTCGGCGTTGCGGCCGAGATCAAAACGAACCACCGCAAGGTTGTAGTTGTGGGTCGCGTTGTTGGGCTGAAGGCGGTCCGCGGCGGCAAAGTGGCGCTCGGCGTCCGGGAGGCGGTCCTGCCGAAAGAAGGCGGTAGCCAGCCGGGAATGGTGCGTCGCGTTATTGCCGTCCAATTCGACAGCGCGTTGCAACGATGTGGTTGCTGCGGAAACTTCTCCGCGATCGAGCAGAATAGAACCAATGCGAAAGTGGGCACGCGCGTCGTTTTGGTTCACCTGAGCCGCAAACCGGAACGCTTCAAGGGCGCGCGTGGGATCCTCCAGCGCCAGATGGGTGATACCCAGATTGTGATGGGCATTCTCAAAGCGCGGATCGATACGAACCGTCGCCTCGTACGACTGCCGCGCATCGCGAAACTGCCGTGCCCGAAACTGCGAGTTTCCCAGAGCAAAGAACACCGCGGCGTTGTCCGGGTTCAGACGGGCGGCAGCGCGGAACGACGATATCGCGTCGGGGAAGAGCTCGGTATCGTGGTAGATACGTCCCAGAATGAAGTGAGGCTCCCAGAGCTGATTGTCCAGCTGGATCGCCCGATTGGAAAACTGAATCGCCTGGGCACGCGCCTCGGCGCTCCCAGGGTTCTCCTCGTAGACGGCGCGGGCCGCCCGGGCCAGGGCCGTTGCGTGGTAACGATTATTTGCCGCGCTGTCCTGCAGCCTGATGTCGAGTACTTCCTGAAAAGCGTCTCGTGCCTGGCGGAAGTTACGCCGCGCAAGGTAGGCGTCTCCTTCCGCAAGAAGCTGTTGAATCCGCTGCTCGCGGGCACGCTCCTCGGCGGAGAGCCGGGCGAGCCGTTCCTCTTCCGCCCGTCGCCGCTGTTCCTCTTCCACCCGCCGGCGCTCTTCGTCGGCCCGGCGCTGCTCTTCGAGCCGGCGTGCGACCTGCGCCTCCGCCTCGCGGGCGCGGGCCATCGCCTCGGCCTGCTGCGTCTGGAGGGCGCGCAGTGTGGCATCGTCGGGCCGCGAAAGTGCCGCATCGCGTTGCCGCTGCCGTTCGGCCTCCTCGGCGGCGAGCCGCTGCTGCTCGGCGCGACGAGCATCAACAACCAGGGCCTTGAGCTCACGAGCCTCTTCATCGTCGGCGTCGGCGATCAGAATCTGGTCAAGGATGTCGAGTGCCCGCTGGAACTCGCCGCTCTCAAAATAGTCGCGTGCCAGCCGCAACCGATTAGCCCGCGCCCGTTCCGCCTCGCTCACCACGGTTACCGTGGGAGCCGGTTCGCGACCACGCAGTCCACGGACCAGAAAAAATCCGGCAACGCCCAGAATCAATATTGCCGCCGCGGCGACGATCACAACCTTCTTTGTATCGTAAAACACGCTTTCCTCTCGCTTGGGGTTCGTTATCCGTTCTCAGTCCACAATATCAAAGCTGTCTTCGAAGTCGCGGATGTCCTCCGCGCCTCCACCAAGTGCCCGTGTTTCGCCGCGAGTGCCGCCGAGTGAATCGAGCACCGAATCGAGCAACGCCCTTCTCCGAGCGTCCTCTTCGGCCTGGCGTCGTGCTGCCTCTTCCGCCCGACGCTGTTCGGCCTGACGCTCAATCTCTTCGGCTACACGACGACGTTCAGCTTCCTCGCGGGCCACGCGCTCTTCCTCCGCCCGGCGAACCTTTTCCCTCTCCATGGTATCTCGCAGGAGCGACATCATCTGCTCAACCTGCGGACGCTGCGGGGCGGTAGGGGCAAGGGTGAGAAATATGGTGTAGTCGTCGATGGCACGCTGGAACTCCGATGTCCGCACGCGAAGGTTGGCCCGATTCAGGTACGCGGCTGAAAGCGAACTGTCGACGCGAATCGCCTGGGTGTACATCTGCTCGGCCTGCTCAGTTTGTCCCATGGCCGCGTAGTTGTTTGCAAGGTTGAACAGGATGACACCCCGGTGTTGCCCGCCGATCTCGGCCCCTCGTCGAAGAATCTCAGCGGCGCGCTCGGGACGTCCCAGCTGTTCGTAGACGATCCCGAGGTAGAGAAAGATCCGTTCGTTGGTGGGCTCCGCTTCGAGTGCGGCCTCGAGTACGGGGGCGGCCTCCTCCGGACGGTTCTGCATGAACAGCTCCTCGCCACGACGGAGGAGCGGTGAAGCGACTGCCTCAGTCGACGCGCACAGCACCAACAGCGACAGCGCGAGCAGCGTCACGCAGCCCCGCTTATTTGACACGATTCGGGAAACCCCGTATGCTCTGATCGTCATGAAAGACACCGGTACGCCAACGGTAGACCGAATATGGGCATAGTTATCCTCATTATTATCCTCGGTGTTGGTATCGGTTTCATTACCTTTTTCGTCGTCCGCTCCATCATGGCGCCCAAAAAGGTGACTACGATTGCCAACCTGGTCAAACAGGGTAAGCACGCCCACGCCATACGACTGGCCAAGGCGGTGCTGGTCAAGGAACCACGCAACGCCGACGCTCACTACCTGCTGGGACTCGCGTACTTGGGGGAGAATAAGGCAGAACTGGCTCTGATGGAGTTCAAGACCGTTAATCAGATCGGCCAGTTTGAAGGGTTTGTCCGCGAGGTCCCCTTCAGACAGAAGATAGCGGAACTTTTCGTCAAATTCAATCAACCCGAAGAAGCTCTGAAAGAATACCTGGTTTTGATCAAAAAAGACCCTGGAAACCCCAACTACTACTACCAGGCCGGACGACTCTTCGAGGACCGCGAGCGCTCGAGCAAGGCAGCGGCCTTGTACAAGAAGGCGGTCGAACTCGACGGGCGCCATTCACAGGCACATTCGGGTCTCGGTTCGCTGCTCTTTCGCGCCAAGCAGTACGCGGAGGCCAAAGGCTACCTCGACACAGCCGTGCGCCTCGACCCGGAGAACTACCGGGCATGGTTCTACGTTGGCAAAATCCAGAAAGAGTTCCGTGACCATACCGCTGCGATGTCCGCTTTCGAGAAGGCGACCAAGGACCCCGAACTCAAAATGCGCGCCCTGGTGGAGCGCGGGGGGTCGCTGCTCGCCCTGGGAGACTTCGACCGCGCGGCTTCAGAGCTCGAGCGAGCGGTGAAGAACGCCGAGGACGAATCGGCGGCGGAAACCCTTTATGCGCGCTACTTCCTGGCGACCGCGTACGAGAAAACGCGCCGCATCGAGCCGGCCATCGAACAGTGGGAAAAGATCTATCAGAAGAAGCCAGGCTTTCGGGATGTTGCCGAGAAGCTGACTCAGTTCCAGGAGATGCGCCACGACGACCGCATCAAGGACTACCTCACCAGTACGAGCGACGAATTTGTCGGCATCTGCCGCAAGCTCACCGTGGAAATGGGCTACTCCGTCCGGGACGTTTCGTCCATCGATAACGGATGCGAGATCATCGCCGTCGAGCCACAGTCCAAGTGGCGAAACACGCGCAACCTGCCCACCGTAATCCGCTATCTGCGGGGAACAGAGACGGTAGACGAAGGTACGGTGCGCGTCCTTCATGAAGAAATGAAGAAGCAGAACATAAACCGCGGCATGCTGGTTTGCAGCGCAATTTTTTCACGGTCGGCGGTAGAGTTTGTCGAGTCCCGGCCGATCGATTTGCTGAACAAGGAGAAGCTGCAGGAGCTCTTGAAGAAGATAACCCTGTAGCATTGGCGTCGTGAAGATCCTCTGCGTTTCCGACCATGTTGACCCCCGTGTATACGCGTCCAACGTGCGCGAGCGCTTCCCCGATGTCAACCTGATCATCGCGGCGGGAGACCTTCCGATGGAGTACCTCGGGTTCCTGGCGAGCAGCTTTAACATCCCGGTGCTCTTTGTCTTTGGCAACCATAACACCTCGGAGATGCACCGGTTTCGTCGCAATCCCATCGCACCAAGCAGCAACGAGCTTGCCGTCGACCACCTGCAACACCAATTTGGTTCAACCCACCTTCACCGGCGGGTCATTCGAACAAAACGGCTTCTCATCGCGGGTCTTGGCGGAAGTCTGCGATACAATCAGGGAGAGAACCAGTTTACGGATCTTCAGATGTATATTGAGATATGGCGAATGGTGCCCAAGCTGATCTGGAACCGCCTGGTACACGGACGCTTTGTGGACATACTGGTGACGCATGCACCGCCGTTGGGGGTGCATGACAAGCCCGACCGATGCCACACCGGGTTCAAGGCGTTTCTCTGGTTCATGCGGCGGTTTCGACCTCGTTACCTGCTGCACGGTCACATCCACCTGTATGATATGAACGCCGAGCGCATTTCCCAGGTGGATGAGACGACGGTAATTAATGTGTACAGCCACTACCTGCTCGAAATCGAGGAGTCCCAATGAGCAGCATTATTGATAACGAAGCGCGCGAAGATTTCAACAAGGCGCGCTTTCGGGAGCTGATGTACCGCATCATGAACCTGCTCTCCCCTCACGAACAGGAGCTGTTGTCGTTGAGTGAGGTGAAGGAAGCGGTCCGTCCGACGGGAGAGACCTACCGTGGACTGCAGACCGTGGATATCGAACAGATCGTGGGGAGTGAAGGCCGGTATCGCGACTTCAGCAAAAGCTTTCTGCCGCGTCGCGAACACCTCCGCAAGCGCTGGACAAGCATAGACAAAGCCCATCTCCAGGACATCATTCTCCCTCCGGTTCGCCTCTATGAGATCAGCGGACTCTACTTTGTCCGCGACGGCAACCATCGCGTGTCGGTGGCGAAGATGCAGGGGGTTCGGGCGGTTGATGCGGAAGTCACGTCGCTCGCGTCGGAGATAATGCTTGACCCCCGCATGACACGTGCCGACCTAACCCGGGCGGTTGTTGCGTACGAGAAGCGCCGGTTCTACGAGCAGACGAGGTTTGACACGCTGATCCCCGATTATGATCTGCAATTCACCGCGACCGGACGCTATGACGAAGTGCTCATCCACATCAATGGACACAAGTACTTCATCAACCAGGGTATAACCGAAGAGATACCCTTTGAAAAGGCGCTGGTCTCCTGGTATCTCAACGTCTTTCGCCCGGTGGTCGATACCATCTCCGCGGAGCGGATCATGAGCCGGTTCCCCGGCCGCACCCCGGCCGACCTCTACATGTGGATCATCAAACGGTGGCACCTGCTGAAAGATCGATACGGTCAGGACTATCCGATGCAGGAAGTAGCGCGAGATCTGTCACGCCGATATGGGCGCTCACTCTGGTCGCGCATACTCGCGCTGTTTGGAATGCAGGACACGAATCAGCGCCGCAAAGGCCCGGAGACAATCCCCGAGTAGTCGTCCAGGGGAAGAAACAGAAACCCGATGCTGTCCGGCGGAATGAGCCCGTCAATCCGGTGCTCCCCGGCCGCCAGCGTGCTGTCACTCGGGGATAGGTCGTCGCGGGTAGTAGATACCACACGCAGGACCGCCCCCCCGGCCGGGATCCGCGCAACCCCGTCGCGAATGACGGGCAAACGAGCCGAGAGTTCGCCGCGAAGCGGCGCGTCAATCAGCACTCGCTGTTCATCCTGCTGCCCCGCGGCATCAAGCACCACCGCCCGGTAGACCCCGCGCGGAAATGCTTCCCCGCCCGCCATGACCAGGCCGGCCATCCCAATCCAGTCCTCCCCCGCGCGGCGTTCGTGGGTCCACCCTTCTCCATCAAGCCGCCAGTAGAGCTGATGCTCATCGTTGAGCAGATAGAGCTGTTCAATGTCGGCAAACCCGTCCTCGTCGCGAACCAGGCCAAAAAACACAAGCTGCTCGTACCAGACCCCCCGGTCAAGATCATGGACGTGCTCGAGGCGAACCTCCACGCGAACCAATTGCGGCGGTGCTGCACTGCATGCACCGACAAGCAGGGCCAGCGCTGCAACAACGAAAGGCACCACGACGAGAGGACGTGTCACGCGGTGTCTCACGGTTGCCCACCGTCTGCCCGAGTGCGCACGTGAACCGCAGACGCCCGCTCGATCAAACCATCGTGTACCATTCGTGCGACCAGGGCCCGGGTTGAATTGCGCGAGAGGCCAAGCTGCTCAGCAAGACTGCGCTGATGAAGCTCACCGTCCGCGGCACGGATCCCCGTTCGCGTCCGCAACGCGAGCTCCTGATACGCCTCGACCGAGAAGAGTCGCCCGTTCTCCAGCAGTATCACAAGCCCGTAATCGACCAGCTGCACGCCGGCGCCGTCGTGTGTGAGCGCGCGTTCGGCGGCCCCGTCAATACCAGCGCTCCCGGCCGCTTCCACTCGGGCCAGAAGCGTGCGGGCGGGAAGCGAGAGAAACTCATCCGCCCCGGCCCCCGCCGGAAGCCAGACGGAGCCGCGCCGCTCGATGACTCGAGCGCGGGCGTGTGTCAGCAGTGCGTCACCGAGCGCGGGCCCGATCCCTTCGCGGTGCAGCGTGTGGCGAAGCTCACCGCTGCGCGCGCCTCCGGGGCGACGACAGCGCTGCACCAGCGCCTGCTCGCAGCGCGCCAGCAGTGCGGGCGAGACCCACCACGACCCAACGCAGAGGGCGTCCGGCGCAGGGGGAGCCTGATCGCTTCGCGCGCACACCCCCATCACGTGGTACAGCTCGGGGACGCTCATCGGACGCGAGGGCCTGCCCGAGGCCTTACCGACCAGCTCCCGGATAGCACCCGTGCGCACCAGGTCCATGCGCGGGTAACAGCCCAGCACCGTCACGCGCCCGGCACGATCCTCCGATTCCGACCGCGCGCTCGAACTCGGATCACCAACCAGAAGCGTGGTGCCTGGGAGCAGGGGGAAGCTGCGCGAGAGCACCACCAGTTGCAAACCGTGGGGAAGCGCGTACACGTCACCAACGGTGGCGTACAGATCGGAGGCGGACGTGCAACCCGTTACGGTGGGGCCTGCATCCGGAGGTACGAGTCGAAGCCGTGATCCGGTCCGGAGCTTCCCCTGCCCCGCATGGCGCAGTATGCCAATCCGGGTGCAGTACGGCTCATACATCACCGGAAGCGCTACGGCTCCCTCGGTGAGCTCGGCGCGTGTTATGCCCCTGAGCAAGGCAGCGTACCGGCCGTCTTCCCGCACGGGTGGCTGTGCCAACGGCTGCAACTGTTTCACGCTCACAAGCACGGGTTCCGGTGCGGATGACAACAGGAATAACAGCTGCGGGCTCGGGCTACCGCCCTCGGTTGCGGGGTTCTCAGAGGTGTCTGAACAGGGTTTCAGGAAATCAGGGCGCGGCCCGGCCAGACGTACAGAAACGCCTTTGCCGACCACCGGCCCGTCTTGATTGGTTTTCTCAACGCGCCACCACGGTAGGACGGTGGCCGGCGCATCGAGGTTTGTTTCCGGTTTCACGATGTGTTCCACTGCAGGGCGCAGTGAGCGCGACGCGTCGAAAATCAGTAGTTCTTCATCGACTGCAGCTTGCGCTGCTTCTTCAGAAGTTTGCGTTCCAGGGATTTTCGTTTCCGGTTCTTGATTGTCGAGGGCTTCTCGAAGTACTCCCGCTTCTTCCATTCGCGGATAATTCCCTCTTTCTCAACCATTCGCTTGAAGCGTTTGATCGCCTTTTCCAGCGGTTCTCCGTCATCGAGTCTGATTACGGCGATGAACATCACCCCCTTTCCGTTATTCGGATTTACTGTTCTCCCATTCTACGAAAGATGGCCTCTTTGTCAACAACCGGGGCGTTCACGAAGGGCTCGGGATCGACCGGGGTTCCTCCGACGCGAAACTCCCAGTGAAGGTGCGGTCCCGTTGCCAGTCCCGTCATTCCCACGGTGCCGATCAGGTCGCCCCGCTGCACCACCTGGCCCACCTGAACCTCGATCGAATCGAGGTGGTAGTAAAGACCGAACATCCCCGGCAGGTGCTCGATCACCACACTGTTTCCCGTAATAATGCGTTCTCCGGCAAAGGCGACCCGCCCGGCACCGGAACTTGCCACCGGAGTTCCGATGGGAGCCGCCAGGTCGATTCCCAGATGGATCGATTGCGCCTCTCCCCCGTCGGCGTAGGCAAACACTCGCCGGTCGCCAAACCCCGCAGAGACGCGCGCGTTGTCGACCGGAACAATAAAGGGACCTTTCTCAAACCGGGCAAGCGGATCGTGGCGCGCGACCAGATCGATGATGGTTCGAGCCTCGGCAACCTGGCGGGGGTCGGGTACCGACCGCAGATTGGTAAGGGCCTGGTTGAGCGCGATCCGCATGGTGGAGAATACGCGCGGACCGATCTGTATCGGTCGCTGCAGCCGGATGAAGGTGCCATCACCCCAGGAAACGGTCACGCGGACGACGTACTCCCCGGAGGCAACGGTTGACGGAACCCCCAGCAGCGACACCCACACCGGAAGCCCCTCGGCTACCTCAACCACAAACCCACCCGAGGTGGCGATTCGCGTTCCGTCCTGGGTAACGACTTCGGTCTGCAGCGAGTCGATGCCCTCGCCGGTGTCGAGGTGCACCAGAAAGGCGGTACCCCGCTCCACCAGAGCGGGCGCATGCAGCTGCAGCGCCGCCAGCGAAGGCACCCCGCACACCGCCAGAATGATTGCAGCCGGAAGGATGGGCTTCACTCCGCACCCTCCCCGTTTCGGCGAAGATCGATCACATTGAGCTGCGGCGTTTCCCGGCCCTGGTAGTAGTTCTTCTCCAAACGGAACAGAAGATCAACCAGATCGGAAAGCTTGAAATCCACGTTCACTCGCTCGCCTGCGTTCCAGTACACCGCAGGCCAGCGGTGGGCGCCGGTGGCCACGGTAAGCCGCACGTGCTGCTCCTGCTTGCCCATGAAATCGATGCGCTCGATGCGGGCGTTTCGAACCATGAATACCAGCGGCGGGTGCTCCTGCCCGTAGGGGGCAAAGACGTCTACCACACGAAAGAGCTCGGGAGTCATGAACGAGTGGGGAATTTCCGCGTCAACGGTTGCGCTCTCTTCTTCGTCGCCCAGACGGATCGCGGGAACGGAGGCGGTGATGCGGCGCAGGAAGTCGGGCACCTGCTCGGACGACAGGGCAAAGCCGGCTGCGGGGTCGTGCCCCCCCCACTCGTGCAGAATGTCTTCAAACTGCTTCAGAAACTCGGTCGCAAGAAAACCGCGCGCACTGCGCACCGACCCGACGGTCTTGCCGTTTGCTGCAGTCATAACCAGGGCGGGAGCCCGAAAGTGGCGACAGAGCCGTCCGGCAAGAATGCCCGTAATGCCGCGGTGAATCTCATCATCTTGTACCACGATGAGTTTGCCGTCGTGCTGCTCGGCGCTCAACCGGGCCGGCTGCATGACCCGCGCCCAGGCGAGCTCCCCGATTTCCTTTCGTCGCTCGTTCAGCGCAATCACTTCTCCGGCGAGCGTTGCAATCTCGGCCTGATTCTCCGAGAGAAAAAGGCGTACCGCCTTGTCAGGCTCGCCCATTCGCCCCGACGCGTTTACCACCGGCGCGATCTGGAACCCCACGTCCTGGGCGGTGATCGACTTCCCAAGGAGATTCTGCCGATCGAGCAGGGCACGAAGACCCGGCCGGGGATTGGCCGTCATTTTGGCGAGCCCCATCTTCACGAGGATGCGGTTTTCGTTTTGAAGCGGCATCATGTCGGCGAGGGTTCCCAGCGCCACCAGATCGGCTACGTCCTGATACGCGGTCTGAAGGCTCGGCTGCCGCTTCTGCATGTAAAGGGCGAAAAGGGTCACGAAGACGTCGATTTCTTCGGGGCGCCGCGTGCGGTAGCGTGCAAGCCGTGAGCCGTCGAGCATCTTGAGCAGACTTTTTCCCTCCACGACCGGGAAGGTCTTCCCGATCTCCGGGGCAGCATCGATCAGCGCAACATCAACCCGATTCCCAAAGGCGCGGCGGATCATGCGCTCCTGCGACGGCGCGTCGTAGGCAATCACTTCGTGACCGTGCAGAAAGGCGGGGATCCGTGTATCCTCAATCCCCACCAACCCCGGAACCACCGTCTCGCTGATGCGGTCAACCTCCATCAGATTTTCCAGTTTCACCGCCTCGATAATGAGGGAGTCGTTACCCGGTCGAACGTTGAGCAGGCAGACCGTCTGCTTGTAGAGCTCGGTACCTGCGACCTGCAGAGCCCAGCGCAACTTGGCCGCGAGTGCGCACCCACAGAGGCCCGCAAACGGATAGCCGGTGTCAGGCATCTTCGGGTTGACCACGGCAATCGCATCGGGCAGCGTCTCGGGCGGGTTGTGGTGATCGAGCACAATCACGTCAACGCCCAGCTCCCCGGCTCGGGCGATCTCGGCAACGTTGGTGATGCCGCAGTCAACCGCCACAATGAGCGTCCCATCTTCGGAGGCAAAGCGCTCAACGGTCTCGATGGTGAGCCCGTATGGCTCATCGCCCATGGGGAGCGACCACTGCGCGTCGATTCCCAGTTCGCGCAGGGTCTGCACAAGGATGGTGATGCTGGTGATGCCGTCGGCGTCCCGATCTCCAAAGACCAGCACCTTCTCGCCCTCGCTTCGCGCGGCAAGAATGCGATCAACCGCGTCTTCCATCTCCTCGAAGAGGAAGGGGCTGTGCAGGTACTGCGGGTCATCTTCCAGGAAGAAGAGCGCTTCCGGTGGAGAACTGACGCCACGACGGACCATCACCGCGGCGCTGAGGAGGTCAATCCGATGCAACTGAGCGAGTTCGCGTACCAGCTGTGAATCTACTGAGGGTTTATTCCACTTCATTCCAGGTTTGATATCTCGTCGAAAACAATCGGATGCGGCTTCCACGGAGTATCGGCAATCTCGCACGCGCCGGTGATCTGCTCGCGAGCGGAGGCAACGGCTTCGGCGGTATGGCCATAGATCGTGCAGAGAGCCTCATCGGCTGATACCACATCGCCGCGCTTGCGGTGGAACTCTATCCCCACGTCGGGGTGCACCGGATCGGCGGCGGTGTTGCGCCCCACCCCAAGGTAGACCCCCGCCATGCCAACGGCAAACGCGTCGATCGCGTGAATGACTCCGGCGCGCGGCACGGGCACCCTTTCGCAGATGGGCGCCCGCCACGTTCCGTAGCGTTTCTCAACCTCTTCCATCGAACTGCCCTGTCCCTCGACGTTGCGCACAAAGCGCGCCCACGCGCTGCCATCCTCGAGGACGCCATCCACGCGCGCGGTCGCTTCGTCTACCGTGGCCGCAACGCCACCGAGGACCAGCATCCACGCCGAGAGCCGCCGCGTCACTTCCATGAGATCGGCCGACCGCGGATCAGGAGACAGGGACCGCCCCCCGATGGATCCGTGCAGACAGGCGATTGATTCTTCGACTTCCAGAAAGTTCCCGACCATGTGGCCCAGGGGCTCTTCCATGCGGGTCAGTACGGCGACGATCTTCTTACCGAGGGCGCTTCCGGTGTTAACCAGGGACTCCGCGAGCCGCCGCGTATCCGCCTCGGTTTTCATGAAGGCGCCGGGGCCGCACTTGACGTCAAACACCAGAGCGTCGGCCCCCTCGGCAAATTTTTTGGAGAGGATACTCGCGGTGATCAGGGGCACCGATTCGACGGTCGCGGTGACGTCGCGCAGGGCGTAGAGCAGTCGGTCGGCGGGCACCACGTCTTTGCTCTGGCCGGTCATCGCAAACCCAACGTCATTCAGAAGCGCACGAAACTGCTCCGACGAGAGCGCCGTGGAGAACCCTGGCATCGACTCGAGCTTGTCCAGCGTGCCTCCGGTATGCCCGAGGGCGCGACCGCTCATCATCGGAACGCGAACTCCGCACGCCGCGACAATGGGCGCGAGGATGAGCGACACCTTGTCTCCCACCCCGCCGGTAGAGTGTTTATCCACAAAGGGGCCGGGAACGCCACTGAGATCAAAGACGGTGCCCGATCGGATCATCGCGTCGGTGAGAAACCCGGTCTCCTCCCCGCTCATTCCGCGGAAAAACACCGCCATCAGCCACGACGAAATCTGATATTCAGGGATCTCTGCGGCGACGTAGCCGTCAACCAGAAACGCGATTTCGCGTTGGTTCAGCGAGCCGCCGTCTCGTTTTTTGGCAATCAAGTCTACCGCGCGCATCGGTTCTCCACGAGCAACACGGTATCACAGATGGGCCCCAGAGTGCCAGACCGACCCTCACTGCAATCCGCTCCAGAGCGTCACAGAATTCCTCCGCCGATGCGCAGAGAATTGAGCGGGGTCTCGGCCACGTCCTGCACAATGCGGTACAACACGCGCTTGGCGTTGGACAAGGCGGCAGCCTCCAATCGAATGTGCAGTGAATCTGAAAGCGATAGTGTACCGCTGTGCCGCAGGTAGGCGGCGGCGCCCGCGGTCAGCTCGGCACGGTCCGCGGTCTGCGCACACGCCGGACAGAGAAACCCGCCGTGCGACGCGTCCCAGGCACGCCCTGCTGAAAGCGGGGCGCCGCAGACGGCGCACTCGTCCAGATCCGGCTGCAGACCGCTCACCCCAAGATACCGCCAGAGAAACTGCACCGTGACCGGCTCAAAGCCAGTCGTCGCGTCCAGAGCGTGCAGCGATTCAACCAGCAGAGAAAACAGAGTACCGCTTTCGCCGCCACCGCCGAAGGTGCGCAGCACCAGTTCCGCCCAGAGCGAGGCGGTGTAGAATTTGGCGACATCTTCGCGAAGGCCGGGAAAAAACTCGTGCACCGCCAGATCGGTGATCTTGACGCTCTTTTTGACTGGATCGGTATAGAGATAGCAGCGCCCGAAGCTGAACGGGTTGGTCACCCCGCGCAGCTTCCCCTTCTGCGAGTACGCTCCGTGCGCGATTGCGGAGATCAGGCCCAGATCCGGAGAGAGCATCCAGACGTTTTTGTGGATCTCCCCGATGCGGCCGTTACGGAGAATGACAACTTCGGTGGTGCTGCTTCGGCTCATCGCGCGTTCACGCTTGACGGTTGGTGGATCCCGTACCTATTCTTAAGCTAACCAACCCTACTTCACAAGGTGTACCGATGTCGAGTCCACACGCGATCGTTCCCGCAGATCAGTCCCTGCCGGGCAAGCTTCTTGTCATTCCCTTTTCCGGGAAACCCATCTTTCCGGGAATCTTCACCCCGCTGATGATCAACTCCGCTGAGGACATCGCCGTGGTAGAGCAGGCGCTTGCCGGTGACGGCATGCTTGCCCTCGTCCTGCTGAAGGAGGAGGATACCGCCGCCGCCGCCGCCGAAGACCTGTTTCCGGTTGGGACCGTGGCGCGCATCATGAAGAAGATCAACCTGCCCGACGGCGGCCTGAACATCTTCATCTCTACGCTGAAGCGCTTCAGGATCAAGAAGGCGCTCAACCGCACCCAGCCGATTGCGGTGGCGGTGGAGTATCTGGACGACAACTACGAATCGGCAACCGACGATGAGATCAAGGCGCTCACGCGCTCGCTCATCGGCGAGATGAAGCAGATCTCGGAGAACAACCCCCTCTTCTCCGAGGAGATGCGGCTCAACATGGTCAACATCGACCATCCGGGCAAGATCGCCGACTTTTGCGCCTCCATCCTCAACGTGGACCGAATCGGTCAGCAGAAACTGCTGGAGACGCTCGACGTGAAAGACCGCATGGAACAGGTGCTGATTCACATCAAGCGCGAACAGGAGCTTCTGCGTCTGCAGAAGAAGATTCAGCTGCAGATCAATGAGAAGATCGAGAAGAGCCAGCGCGAATACTTCCTGAAGGAAGAGCTCAAGGCGATAAAGCAGGAGCTCGGGATGCCGGTGGACTCCAAGAGCTCGGAGTACCAGCGGTTTCACGACGCAATCGAGGCGCTGCAGCTGACCGGGGAGGTCCAGGAGCAGGTCGAGCGCGAACTGGAGAAGTTTTCGCTGATGGAGCCGAGTTCGCCGGAGTTCCAGGTTACGAGAAACTACCTCGATACCGTAATCAGCCTGCCCTGGCGCGACCGCGAGCAAACGGATATCGATATTCACAAGGCCGAGCGCATCCTCAACGCCGACCACTACGGTCTCGAGGACGTAAAAGAGCGAATCCTGGAGTTTCTTTCGGTGCGCAAGCTCAAGAAAGACTCGAAGGGTTCCATCGTCTGTCTGGTGGGCCCCCCGGGGGTGGGAAAGACCTCCATCGGCCGCTCAATCGCCAAATCGCTCGGCAAGGAGTTCTTTCGCTTCTCGGTGGGAGGGATGCGCGACGAGGCCGAAATCAAGGGGCATCGGCGCACCTACGTCGGCGCCATGCCGGGCAAGATCATCCAGGGACTGAAGGTGGTAAAGAGCAAGGATCCGGTCTTCATGATTGACGAGATCGACAAGCTCGGTGCGTCGTATCAGGGTGATCCCTCATCCGCCCTGCTCGAAGTGCTCGATCCCGAGCAGAACGTCGAGTTCCGCGATCACTACCTCGACCTCCCGTTTGATATCTCCAACATCTTCTTCGTGGCCACTGCAAACACCCTCGACTCCATTCCGGCGCCGCTTCGGGACCGCATGGAGATCATTCGACTCTCAGGCTACATCGATGAAGAGAAAATCGCCATTGCGCGTCGCTATCTCGTACCCAAGTCTCTGGAACGGGCGGGACTCGGCAAGCGCGACGTCAAGTACACCAAAGCGTGCCTCATGGCCGTTGCCAACGGGTATGCGCGCGAGGCGGGCGTGCGCAACCTCGAAAAGGCGCTCGATCGAATCCACCGCAAACTCGCACGCTCCGTGGTGCAGGAAACCGCAACCCCGCCCTTCACCGTAGACCCCGCTGAACTCGAGCGACTGCTCGGCAAACCGCCCTTCAAGGAAAACCTCGAGCGGCGCAATACGGTGGCCGGCACCATGCTCGGCCTGGCGTGGACGCCCTATGGAGGCGACGTCCTGTTGATCGAAGCGGTCTCCAACCCGGGCAAGGAAGGGTTTCACATCACCGGCCAGATGGGTGACGTCATGCAGGAATCGGCCCGGATCGCCTACACCTGGGTTCGCCACGTGGCTGGCCGCTTTGGTGTGCCGGCAGAGTACTTTGAGAAAAACCACATTCACCTGCACATCCCCGCGGGAGCCACCCCAAAAGACGGTCCGTCGGCCGGCATCACCATGGCGAGCACGCTGCTCTCGCTGGCAACCGGAAAGCGCACGCACGCCCGGCTCGCCATGACCGGGGAGCTCTCGCTGGTAGGAAGCGTGCTGCCCATCGGCGGCCTGAAGGAAAAAACCATAGCGGCGCGCCGCTATGGGATTCGGCATGTGATCATTCCTCAGGAGAACGAAGGCGATCTGGATGATATCCCGGCTCACATCAAAAAAGGCGTTACCTTCCATCCGGTTCGGACCATGGACGAGGTCATTGATCTCATCTTCCAAACCCGCTAAGAATGATTCATGCGATGTGACACACCCTCCGGCCGTCCCGGATTTTCCGCTGTGACGGCCGGTTTTCGTTCGATATGTTCGGTTCGGCGGATTGCCGGCGTGGCGGGCGCGATCGGCCTGGCCGTGATACCGGCGGTGCTCACGGGATGCACGCGACCCGCAGTGGAACCCCCACCAGTGGTGGAGACCCCGCCGGCCCTCCATCCCGGCTACCAGCTGACCCGCGCCGAGTTACTCGCAATCACCGGTTCCCAGCCCGAAACGGTACGTTCCGCGGTGTCAACCAACCCGCACGGATTCCTCGAGCTGCTTCTGCCCGTGCTCGATCTGCCGCACGACCTGCTGATCCTGGTGGATAAGCAGAACCCCCTCCCCTCCGACTGGCACCCCGAAGACCTTGTATCTCTGGCGGAGTTCCAGGGGCGAATCCGATACGCCGCCGCAGATCGCACCGTTCGGCAGGTGATGGTGGACAACCTGCTGCTCATGGCCGATGCGGCCCGATCCGACGGAGTAAACCTGGTGGTGCAGTCGGCGTTCCGATCCTACGCCTTCCAGGCCACACTCTTTGCCAACTACGCCGCGCGCCACGGTGAGGATGCAGCCAATCGATTCTCCGCCCGCGCGGGCCAGTCGCAGCATCAGCTTGGCACAGCGATCGACTTTGCGCCGATCGGTCACCAGTTTACCGGCACCCGGGACGATCTCTGGCTGCGCGAGCACGCGTGGCGCTTTGGCTTTTCACTCTCATACCCGCAAGGCTACGAGGAGATCACCGGCTACATCTTTGAGCCGTGGCACTACCGCTACCTCGGGCGCGAGACCACCCTGCTCGAACGCGAGTTCTTCGGTGGAATCCAGCAGTACCTGCTTGAGTTTCTCCACCAGTATGGTGACCACGTTCGCTCGCTGCGGACACCGACGGCGCAGGAGTAACCGCGATGGAACTGCTCGCACCGGCGGGAAATCTGGAGAAACTGCGCTACGCCTACCACTACGGAGCGGATGCGGCCTACATCGGGCTGCACGGGTTTTCGTTGCGGACCCGCGCGGACAACTTCAGCACCACGGATGCGGCCGCCCTTCGCGCGCTCAAAGGCGGGCGCCTGCTCTACTGCGCGCTCAACATCTATTTTTTCGACGGCGACATCGGCCGTCTGAACGACGCCCTCGACCGGGTGGAGCCGGGAGTCTTTGATGCCTTCATCGTGAGTGACCTGGGAATCGTGCGCCTCCTGCAGCGCCGCTTTCCCGACACCGAGCTTCATCTTTCCACCCAGGCCAACTGCGTCAACGCCGACGCGGTACGCCTCTACCGCGATCTCGGTTTTCAGCGTGTGGTCCCGGGCCGGGAGCTCTCGCTGGCGCAAATCGCCGCAATCAAGAGCGCAGTACCCGAAGTAGCGCTGGAGGTCTTTGTGCACGGGGCGATGTGTCTCGCCTACTCGGGGCGCTGTTTCCTGAGTGCGTGGATGGCCGAGCGCTCGGGCAACCGCGGAGACTGCGCACACTCCTGCCGCTGGGGCTATCGCGTTGGCGAGGACCCCGAGGCGCGCCCCGAGGCTCCCCACGATGCACTGGTGCTCGAGGAAGCCGAGCGCCCCGGGGAGTTCTATCCCATTATCGAGGGTGAGGGCTTCACCGAGATTCTCTCGTCTCGCGATCTGTGCATGATTGATTACCTGCCCGCCCTGCGCGACGCTGGGATCGACAGCCTGAAGATCGAGGGGCGTATGAAGTCGGTCTACTACACCTCCGTAGTGACCCGTGCCTACCGCGCCGCCCTCAACGCCATGGTGGCCGCACCGAACGCGAATGCGCTTCCCGCGTCCGCACGCCCCTTCACCGACGAGCTGCAGCGAGTGAGCCACCGCGACTACACCACCGGGTTCTATTTTGGCGACGGGGAGATCCAGAAGCCCGCCTCAAGCGGATACCGCCGAGAGAGTCTCTATCTCGGGAGTATCGGCGAGGAAGTTGCGCCGGGACGGTTCATGCTCGAGGTGAAAAACGGGTTTCGCCGCGGTGAGCCGGTCGAGCTACTGGGGCCAGATCGCGCAGCCGTGGTGCTGACCGATTACCGCCTGCTGGACCGCGAGGGCAACGACGTTGAGCGCGTGATTCATCACGGCGACTGGCTGATCGAACCGGGTGTGAGCGCGCGGGCGCTCGACCTGCTGCGCCGAGCGCTCTGATTCATCCCAATGCGCGGAGCCTCGCCGAGAGGACTACGAGCAGTTCCTCCACCGCCGCGCACCGCCGACTGAGGTAGTCGGCGACAACCGGTATATCCATTCCGCCGCCCAGCCGCTCCCGCAACCGCTCCCGCACGCGGTGAAGGTCCGCGAGCGCGCCGGTGACTTCGTCGGAGTCGGTGCCGTGCCCCGCGACGACCTGCCGCATCCCGGGATCGCGCACCGCCCAGGCGAGCGTGTCACTCACCCGGCGCACGATGCCCCACCCCGATGCTATGACCGCATCCAGCTCTGCCACCAACGCGGCGACAGCGAGGATATCGGCCACAACGTCGGGTACCGATGCGGTGGCGGCAGGGAATGCCACCCCGCCGCCGACGGGAGAATCCACCGTAGCGGCAATCGCCATCTCGACCGGGCCGTCCCATCGCGGAGGCAGCTCGCCTTCGATGTGCACGCTCATCCCGTCCGTCGCGATACGCTCCGCGACCGGTTCGGTTACCAGCTCGCGAAAGAGGGCCGCAGAGTCTGCCGGTGCCTCGCTCACACCGAGAATCACGATCGACGGCTCACCGCCGATCGAGCAGAGATCGTCCCACACCCGCTCGGCCATGCGCACTCCCGCCGCCGCGTACTCTCGCAGGGTTTGGGGGTCGTAGGCCAGGCCGGTGAAATGTGCAAATGAGGGCACCCGGTCGAGTGCCCGGATCAGACCTCCGCGAGCGAGTCGGGGAATAAGGGTGACCCCGCTGCGTTGGATCACCTCACACACCCCGGCAACAGCCTCCTCGGTAAACGCTCCAGGACCGCTCATTCGACCATCGATCGTCCACGGGAAGACCGACTCCCAGTCGATCACAAGTTCAGAGACACCGTGCGCCGCGAGGCCGGGGATGATTCGCGAAAGCCGCTCGGCGTGAGGCGGTGCGAAACTGAGATCGACGGCAATTCGGTTGGGAAACCTGCAGGAGTCACGCATTGGTTCCAACTCTATCGCACCCCGTTGGCCCCGCGCAAGCAAAATCGCCCTTGTCTTTTCACGCGGTTCGCGGATATGGTGGCGTATGCAGACAATCGAGCAACGATGTGCCGCCGTTGGGATCCAGATTCCCGACATCTGGCTCCCCGCAGCGGGAACCGACTTGAACCAATGGGCGGTCATAGCGTGCGATCAGCACACCTCCAACCCCGAATACTGGCGCCACGTGGAACAGATCGTCGCCGGCGCGCCATCCACGCTCTCCCTCATCTTCCCCGAAGTCTACCTCGGCGCCCGTGATCGCGCAGACCGGATCACCCGTATTGCTGAGGCCATGCGTCGGTACGAGCGTGAAGGCATCCTCAGCAACTGCGGACCAATGGCGGTGCTCGTGCAGCGGTCGACACCGCACGTTCCGGTGCGTACCGGTCTGGTTGTGGCCCTCGATCTGGAGCGCTACGACTTTCGCCCAGACTCCACCTCGCTCATCCGCGCAACCGAAGGAACCATCCTTGATCGGCTTCCCCCTCGCGTCGAAGTGCGCAGGCAGGTGAGCTTCGAGTTGCCCCACGTGCTCGTGCTGATCGATGACCCCGATACAACCGTCATCGAGCCACTCGCAACCGACCGCGATGATCTCGAATGCATCTACGAAGCCGATCTCATGCTGGGGGGCGGCTCGGTGCGGGGATACGCGGTGAACGACGAAACGCGCCTTGGGCGCATCGCCGATGCGCTCGCAGCCCTGGCAGAGCCGGGTCGACTGAAGGCGCGCTACGGCCGCGACGACGCGATGCTCTTTGCGGTCGGCGACGGGAATCACTCGCTGGCAACCGCGAAGCAGGTGTGGGAAGAGCGGAAGGCAAAGGGTGCCCCCGACGACGATCCGGCTCGCTATGCTCTGGTGGAGCTGATCAACATGCATGACCCCGGTCTGCACGTGGAGCCCATCCATCGAGTCGTGAGCGGAATCTCGTTTGAGGAGCTCGCGGCGGTGGTAACCCAGGCCGGCGGATCCCCGGGCGCCCGGGTAGCGCCCACGGATGCTGCGGTTGCGATACCCGCGGGAGCGGGATCCCAGTTTGCCCTGATTTCGGACGCCGCCGCGCTGCTCTTTGAAACGGGAGGCTCGGCCGAGCAGGCCCCGGCGGTGCTGGTTCAGAACCTGCTGGAAAACCTGGAGCGCGAGCGGCCCGGCACCATCGAGGTGGACTACATTCACGGAACAGAGGCAATTCTCTCACTCTGTGCCCAGCCGGGGCGGAGCGGATTTCTGGTCCCGGCCATTCGTGCAGAGACGCTGTTTGGTTTTGTTGCCAATCACGGGCCGTTGCCGCGCAAGATCTTCTCGCTCGGTGAGGCCGAAGAGAAACGGTACTACCTCGAAGCGCGGAAGATCGTCTGAACGAGCACGAAGGAGAGCAACCCCAGACAGAGCGCCAGCGCCCGCAACAGACTGCGGTCGACCACGGCGTGCCGCTCGGGCCTGGGCAATTTGTCGCCGGGACGTTCGATCTGCGGCTCTGATGATGGACGCCCCGGAATGCGAATGATCCCCTCATCCGGGCGCAGGTAGCCAATGCGGCGCGATTCGATGCGAATCTGCTCGGGGTCCGTCTGCAGCCGTTCCGCGGTGGCGGCAAGCCGGTCACGGTCGGTTTCCAGAAGCTCGATGTGGGCGCGCAGTTCGTCCCGATACTGCTCGACTCGACCGTACGCAACTATCCCGCGCTCACCAAAGGCGAAAGTCAGGAGCAGATACGACCAGACGGTAACGCAGGCGGCAATGCCGAGGCTCTTCAGGGTCACACTTCAAGAATACGGTCGATTCGTGTCGTTGCTTTAGCTGATACCCCCTCGCAGGCGACCGTCGCCCCCTCTGAAGGCTCATACTCTTGTTGACAACGCGAAAAGCGTTGCAGTACAGTGAGAAACGTGTCAAAGCGACCTCCGGCACTGCCGATAACCAGAGTATCAGACGCGCAGCGGGGAGTGAGTATGGATCTCGAGCAGTATGGAGTATGGGTTAAAGCCGGGCCGGAGGACGTCACCGACGAGTCCGAAGAAATGTTTGCTCTGTCCGATGTTGCCGATGATGTAGACGAATCATCGTTCGACGACGAGCGCAGCCTCACCACGGAAGAGGAGGATCTGCTCGCCTCGCTGGAAGAAGAAGATGATGAACTCACGGACAGTGACGATCTGGAACGCGCGTCGGCCCTCGAGCGTGCGTCGGACCAGGAGGCTTCCGGCGAATCATTCTCCTTCGATGATACCGGGGAGGATCTGGACGAGACGCTGTCGATCGATGACTTTTCGCTGGACGACATCGAATCC
This sequence comes from Spirochaetaceae bacterium, assembly GCA_007693485.1. GTDB lineage: Bacteria > Spirochaetota > Spirochaetia > DSM-27196 > PWMO01 > PWMO01. Next base: position 15,362 of record REDM01000163.1, on the reverse strand, counting down.
GAGCTCGAAGAGCCATCTGCACTCGGCGCCGACTCCGCGTCGTCGGGTGATGACGAAGAGTTCTCGATCGATCTCGATGATGACGAGTTCACCATCGATTCTCTCGAGTCAGCCGAAACCGAACCGGCTGCGAGCGTGTCGGACGAAGCCGATATCTCGCTTGGCGACGACGGTGGCATCGATATCGATATCGAGACGATCCCCGCCGACGACCCCATGGACGAGATTTCCGAATCCTCATTCGACGTCGAAGACCTGGGTGAAGAACTTCCGGAGCTCGATGTGGACGAAGATTTTGACGACGTGGAGGCGGTAACTGCCGAAATGCTCGCCGAAGTCCCAACCGAATTCCCCGAACCCGAAGCACTGGCCGGTATTGAAACCGAGCTCGCCTCGATAAAAACCGAATTGCAGGCACTGAAGCAGGAACTTGCTGAGCTGCGACGGGGATCACCTGCGGTCGCCCCTTCCACCGCCACCGCTCCCCCGGTCGAAGAGCCTCAGATCGACGCGGGGTTCTTTGAAGAAGACGAAGACGAGACCATCGCGCTTACCGGCGACGAGCTGGATAACATCCTCAACACCGCCGAGTTTACCGAAGAACTGGGGCAACCCAGCGAAGTCGATGACATCGACCTCGGCCTGGACGTCGCTGCTTCCGACGACTCGGAGCTCGCCGACCAGCCCCTTGATGAAATTGTGCTGGAAGAAATGGACTCCGAAGACGATGATCTCGAGCTCGACTCGATCGATCTGGATTCCGGCCTCAGCATGCTCGACGATACTCTCAGCCCCGGAGATCACGACGAAGAAATCACCCTCCACTCCAGCGATGATGACGAGACCGATCTGGATACCGATCTGCTGCTCGACGAAGACGATGACGCAGAGACCATGTCGGACGAACCAACGTCACCGTTTTCCGGATCGCAGGCGGCCGTCCAGGAACTCGCGGACATGGACATCGACTCCGAGCTCGCCGGCATCGAAGAGCTCAGCGACGAAGAGCTCGAGTCCCCCTTCGCCACCGAGGCGTTTTCGTCCACGGATACGCTGGAGAATGACCTCGATCTCAACGAGACTACCCACACATCGGCGGAAGACGATACGCTGATACTCAACCTCGATGACGACGAGGAAATCGGTGCGCTGGAGCTGACCGGCGATGAAGACGATGAAGACGTCGAAGAAGCGCTCTCGCTTGATGAGGATGATGACGACGATCTCGGAATCGACCTCGACAGTGATCAGGGCGACGAAGCGTTCACATTTGGCGAAGAGGTGTTGACTCCGTCGTTCCAGGACCGGGAATCGAAATCCCAGAGCGAGGCCGAGAGCGAGGCCGAAAGCCTTCCGTCGGACCTTCGCGACGAGATACGGTCGGTTCTGAAATACATGGACCAGCTGCTTGAATCACTGCCGGAAGAAAAGATCGAAGAGTTTGCCCGCTCCGAGCACTTTGACGTGTATAAGCGACTCTTCGAGGAGCTTGGGCTTGAATCGTAGTTGGGCCGGACACAAGGGCAGGTTCCGATGAGTCACGAAGGGCTGCTGCGCCGCGCCATGCGCGCGCGCACCGAAGGTACCGAAAAAAAAAAGCGCTTGACGAGCTGCTGCGCGACGCGCCGCTCGTAGACGATTCGCACGACACCCTCGATCCCGAGCACGCAGTCGCGGACCTGCTTCGCAGGTTCTCAACCATACCAGGTGGGATCGAGGCTCCCAGCCAGCTGTTTGCCCTCCTCGCCGAGCAACTCGACATCGCAAAAGGCGCCCTCCTCCTGCCCGATTACGACGGAACCCATCTCGCCCCGTGGGTTGTGCGCGACATCGACTCCACCTCGGAACACCGACTGCGTGTTCCCGTCTCCATGGTATCCGGGTACTGCGACTCATCCTCCATCGCGATTATCGAGCAGAAAGAGCTGGATGCTTGGAAACCATTTTTCTCTTTCCGGGAGGGGTCGATGCTTCGGCGAATCGCGGTGGTGGCCTTCTGTGCAAACGACGAGCTCGCTGCCGTAGTTCTGGTTCTGGATTGTCCCTATCTCTCGGTAGAGAGCCTTGCGATCAAACTCATCGTCTCCGCCATCAGAGAACCCGCTGAGGCGCTGCTGGGACGGAATCAGGAGGCACGACGGCGGGCGGGATTTCGCCACGTCCTCTCAGGTACCACTGAAGTCGTGTCGCATATCGAGGACCAGCGACGCACCGCGAACCACCAGCCGGTGACCTGCGCAACCGTATCGGTTTCCGGACTGGTGGATGCGATCTGCACTGCCTACCCTGGTGCCGACCGGTATCGGGCATCCCAGGACGTACTGCGGATTATCGGTTCGATGCTCGAGGAAACGGCGGTTGCAGGACTGCTCGACGATGGGCGGATCGTGGTGTCACTGAGTTCCGATACCACCGCACACGCCGATCTGGTCGTTCATCAGCTCGGGCTCGGGCTCGGCCAGCTCTTCTGCGAGATGGATGCAACCATCGATCTGGCCCCGCAGATTGTGCGCATTCGCCCGGACGGCCCCTCGGTAACGGAAGCCCTTGGTGTCGCGTGAGCGCCTGGAATCCGTCGTACGGGACCGATGATTGCGTACTCCCCCGCCCGCTCGGGCGAACTCGCTGCTTCTCACGACGGCCGCTGGATTCACTCTCGTTACGATCCCCGCATGGAGGCGCACCGTTTCGTGGAACGGGAAGCGTCCACCGACTGCACGTACCGTGCGGCGGTCATTCTCGGTGACGGCCTTGGGTACCTCGTGGATGCGGTCCGCAAGCGCTTCCCGTCCGTACGGCTGGTCTGGCTGAACTACAGCCGCGATCTGTTCGACCACCGTGTCGCAGATGCCGACGCGATGTGGAGCGGCAGCGGCTCACTGGAGCACTTTCTGGATCACGCGCTTGTCGAGGAGGAGAGCAGCACGCTTCTGGTCCTGGCGTGGGAGCCGGCGGCGAGGGCCTTTCCCGACGTCGCCGAGCGCTGCCTCACCGCCCTGCGAACCATGCTTGACCGGCGAACTGCCGTCCTCGCAACAGAAGGATTCTTCGGTCGACGATGGCTGCGAAACTCGGTGCGCAACGCCCTCGCACTCTGCAGCCGCAGCTCTGCCGAACCCAAGCCGGCGGCTCATCACCCCCTCTCGACAGATTCGGTCGTCATTGCTGCTGCCGGCCCCTCACTTTCGCTCTCACTCTCCGATCTGGCGGCCCTGCCGGATACCACGCGGATCTGGGCTCTTCCGTCGGCCGTCTCGGTCCTGCTGAACGCGGGGATTCGTCCCGACCTGGTAGTCGCAACCGACGGCGGCGCCTACGCGATCGAGCACCTCAAACCGCTTCGAGGGCTTGGCATTCCGGTGGCGGCGCCCCTCGCAGCTGCCCTCGACCGCCCCGAAGATGACTACCCCATCGTCGTTCTCAACCAGGGCTCATGGTTCGAACGCGACCTGATCGGGACGCTTCGAACGGCCTCCATCTCACTGCCTCCGCACGGAACCGTTGCCGGAAGCGCGTGGTACCTGGCGGGCGCGGTTGGAGTGCGTACCGTCTTCTTCGTTGGGCTCGATCTCTGCAGCGCCGACCTCCACTCCCACCCGCCCGGACACCGCTTTGAGCGTATTCTGTGGCCAGTCGCGAAGCGGACCAATCCGCTTTACACCATCCTCTATCGCCGATCTGTGGTGGGCAGCGAAGTGGTTCCGGGTCCCGCGCCAACGAACCCCAGGACCGGACGCGTGATCGGCGGACGGGCGCGCATATCCCGCTCGATGCGGGTCTACGCACAGTGGTTTGCCGAAGCCGCTCCCCCGACGGACGCAATCCGTATCCATCCCTCTCCGGTAGCGCTGCGGATGCCCGAAGGAGTTCTGCCCCACGGAAACCGCACCCCACGCGTCGACCGCACGGACGGACTGCGACTGACTGAACCGGGCACTCCCGCCCCGCTTCAATCAGCGGTTGACCGCTGGACGAAGGCGCTCGACCTGCTGCCGAAGGCTCTGCGCCGCCCGCCGCGCGAGCGGTCCGACGAAGAGGCGCTTGCGTGTGATATCGCCCGAACGATCGAAACAGCCCACTACCTGACGGTGCTTCGGCACCCGCAGTCCGCAGGCGCAGAGGCGCTCGCAGACGCGTGCCGCGCCACGATCGCGCACTGCGTCGGGCGGATGAGGCAGACGAATATGCCCGGAGCGCATCCGTGAGCGGCGTAGAGCGCCACCTTCGCGCGATCGAACAGCGAGACGCCGATCTCGCGGACCGCCTGCGGCGGGTTGCTCCCGCCCGGCAGATCAGCGTCTTCCCGGCTCGCACCGGTGTACTCACCGCCGAAGCTGCAAGCGCGGACGGGGTGATGCCACCACGACTGCTTCACTCCCGCATCGACCCGCAGCGGGAAGCCGAGCGCACGGTGGCGGCGATCGAACCGCGGGGGTTCATCGTCTGCATGGGGCTCGGGCTGGGGCACCAGATCGCCCGTCTGTTGCAGCACGACGCGGTAACGATGGTTCTGGTGGTGGACTATGACCTTGGGATGGTGCGCGCCCTGTTGGAGAAGTTGCCGCACAATGGACTGTTTGACGATCCCCGCGTCAATCTGGTGGTCGACGAAGAACCCCGCACCCTGGCACACACGGTAGCCGACCGGTACGTACCGATTGTCCACGGAGACCTGCGCGTTGTACCCCTGCGAGGCCGTGTCGACGCAGACCCCGAACGATTTTCCGCCGCCGCGCAGGCCGTTCGCGACGCAGTTGACGCGTCGGTTGGGGACTTTTCGGTTCAGCAGCTCTTCGGACGGCGCTGGATGCGAAATATGGTGATCAATCTGATTCACGCGGGCCGCCCGGCTCCATCGCTTCCCCGTCTGAGCCGAGCGGTGGTTACCGCCGCGGGGCCGTCTCTGGATGACAGTCTGCCGAGCCTGTTGCGCCGGGAACCCCATGAAGCCATCGTTGCAACCGATTCGTCGCTCTCGGCGCTGAGCGCCGCGGGAGTCCGTCCAACGTTGACCGTCGCGGTTGATGCGCAGCAGATCTCGTATCTGCACGCGATGGGCGACCCGGATTCGCTCGGCACCCTGGTCGCCGATCTTGGCGTCGCCCCTGCGGTCGCTCGACGCTTTGCCGGGGTGCACTGGGTCGCCGGAGACCATCCTCTGATCGCCCTGCTGCGCTCCCGGGGTGTTGGCATTCCTCACCTGCCAACCGGAGACGGCAGCGTCACTCACACGGCGGTACGACTGGCACGGGCATTGGGTGCACGCGAGGTCTCGGTGATCGGCGCGGACTTTGGGTATCCTCGCGCCGCCGCCTACGCACGCGGCTGTTATCTGCCCGTACACGCGGTGCAGCACGGCTGTCGGCTGAAGCCCGCACACAGCTGGTTGTACCGGTTTGTGCTCGACCGTCCCGGCGTGCGGTGGGACGAGAATCAGACCCCGGGCAGATACACAACCGCGGTTCTTGACCGGTACCGGAAGCAACTCACGATCGCACTGGAGTCCGATGCGGCCCCAACGGCCGCCAACGCGGGGCACCCGGATGGGCAGCCGTCGGCGCCCGGTTCGCGTGGGTCGACCACGATATGCACCCGCACCCGCGCGATCCTTCTCGAGTATGCGGGGCAGTTGTCGACAATGGCGGCGCCAACCGAACCGGTATGGCGGTTTCTGTCCGAGCTCAGCGCAGAGGAGCAAAACCTCTGGACAACACTCTTCCCACTGGCCGCATACTACCACCGAAGCGGCGCCACCGGCTCACACCCCAACGCCAACCTCCATGGCAGCACGCCTCCCCATCCGCTGGAGCAGGCGCGACGCGAGGCGGTGCAGTTGATCCGTCAGCTCGTCGGATAGGTGATGGTCGCGTAGCCCACCAGATGCTCGTCCGGTGCCACGTCGCAACTGGTGGCGTACCGCATCAGATGACCGCCGTCAGCCCCCCGCACACGGGCAAACTCCATCGCAGCGGCAGCCGCGCCGGGCGAACAGGCGGAGTGGTTTCGCAGGGCGTGCTCGATCGCGCCTGCCCCATCTCCGGCACAGCATCGGTCAATAAACCCGCGATCGTTTTCTTCGCGCACCCACCGGTGGGCGGCTTCGGTTGAACCGGGCCGCGTCAGTCCAAAACGCGGTCCATAGTGGGTGAGATCGGTCGAGCCAACCACCGCAATCCGTTCAGAGCGCGGCCATTGCGCCAGCCGCCGGCCAAGATCTACGGCAACCGGACCGGCCGGAGCGCGCAGCCAGACCAGTCTCGCCTCAGGAAAGAGGTATCGTACGATGGGAAGGTGGATCTCAACCGAGTTCTCGCGGTCTGTGTCGTCATGTGTCGGCAGCGCCGCCCGAATCCAGTCGGAGAGTTCCTGATCCGCGGCGATCCGTCCAAGTGGGGTAGCAAAGTGATCTTCGGCAGCAAGGAGAACCGGGGCATCGGGGCCCAGGTGCCCCCCGATCACCACTACCGTATCGACCGTGGAACCAAGTTGTGTGAAACCAAGAAACGCAAGCTCTCCCGAGTACGACCAGCCGGCGTGGGGAACGACCACCGCACCATGTATCGCGGCCGCTTCTGCGGCGGCCAACCCGGCGGACGCGCCATTTTTTCCATCGGGTGATGTGCGTACCGACTCCTCCCAGCGCCGACACTGACGCAGGACGCCGCTTCTGGTAGCGGGGTACCAGCCAGGAGAAAGACCACGGGGACGGACCGTTTGCATGGGACCATCATATCATTGGGTTTCGTCACCGGAAAAGTGTGCATTTTTACGCACTTTCCTCTATAATGCGGATGTATGAATCGCACCTTTTCGTCGGCGTACACCCTGTGTGCCCTGCTGTTCGTTCTGGTCCTTTCGGTGGTCTTTCTGTTACGGCTGAATGACAGCCGAAACCGGGAGATCGCCGCGGCAGAGGCACGTTTCACATCCATAGTTCGCGATCTTCAATATCACGACCCTCCGCTCGACTCGATCGCCATTCAGCGCATACTTGCCGCATCAACAACCGGACGGAGCTCCCTGCGGGCCGTAGCGGTGTATACATTTGAGGGTGGACTCGAGTATCTCTGGTCGATGAATCGTCGCTACCTCGCAGATGACCTCTCTGCACTTCCGGTACCACTCTCGCCCGAGTTTACCTATCATCAGCTCACCGAGGTCTCGCTTTCGCGGCGTATTCCCGCTTCCGGCGGCCGAACGGTGATCGTTGAGGCGGTCTATCGGGTGATACCCTCATCAATCTGGTATCGCCTCTTCCACGATACCCTGCTCGCGGTCCTCGTCTTTGCGGTTCTTACCGTGGTAGTAACGGTTGTCGTGCTGCTTGCCGGCGGTCGCAGCCAACGAAGGGCGGGCGCACGCGATTCGCACCCACCAGAATCAGACCGCTCGGCCCCGCCAGAACCGCAAACGGCCGCTCCACGGTCTGCACCCGAGGGGCGTGGCAACCAGCCGGCCGATCGCGACAGCCAGACCGGCATGTTCAACCCAAACAGCGGTCTTACCTACGAAGCGCACCTCCCGCGGCGACTCGCGCTGGAACTCGAGCGCGCCGCCTCCAACGACCAGGACCTTGCGTTTGTGCATGCGCGCTTCCCCGGCCTCTCACGCGGAACCGACGGGTACCGAAGCTGTGCCCGCGCCATGGTGGAGCAGTTTCTCTTCGAGGACCTGATCTTTGAACAGGGACAGGACAGTTTCGCCGTGGTGATGCCAAACACCGATCTCAACCGGGCGATCAAGCAGGTGGAGCACTTCTATTCGGAGATCAAGGCCACCCCCCTTCCCGGCCGACCGTTCTTCGGAATCACCGCTCGGTCGGGACGCCTGGTAGAAGCAGACCGCCTGATTCGCGAGGCCCAGCACGCGCTGCAGAAGGCACACAGCGAACAACAGACCATTCTGGCCTTTCGTGCCGACCCACAGAAATACCGCGATTTCGTCGCCCAGCAGAGCGGGTAAGCGGGACGGCCCGTCGACTATTGCACCAGGTCTTCCACGGGGCGGAGCACCCGTTCCGCGCTCCACGGCGCAAACTCAAACGCAACCGGTCTCCCGTCTCCGTCCACCGGTGCCAGCACCCCCGACGGCTGGATCCAGAGACGTTCACCGTACGCATCAATGGTCAGGGAAGCCCGCCGCCCGTCAAAGAGTTCCACCTCGATCACCGCTCGGTCCACGGTGGTCAAACGTGGATCGGTCACGGTGCTGTCGACACCCGTGTCGCGGGGGCCGTCGGTGGTGGGGCTGCCGGACGCGGCAAAGCGCGAACCCTCCAGCGTCAGTATCGCGGTGATCAGCTCTCTCGCCCGCGTCGCGTGAGCGGGTACACGACCGGCGGGACCATCAACAATCCACTCCCCACCACTCCCCCGCACCAGAGCGTACGTAAAGCGCCGGGACAGATCGTTGATGGCGGCAATGTCGGATCGGATCCGAACTGCCGCCACGCGATCCTCGGTTAATCCGGGGGGAAGCAGGCGAAGGTCTGACCAGTAGACCGCACTACGCTCGATGGCAAAGAACGGCGCGTCACCCACGCGGTAGACCTCCTGCCCGGTGTCGAAGCGAAGATACCCCCCACGTCCTGCGTCACTGCGACGGCCAAAGAAGAGCTCCGCAACATCGCGCCCGACCGGGTCGAACAACCGCACCAATATTGGATCATCGACACCAAACTGTGGCCATCCCGCGGCAGACACCGCAACACGAGACTCGGTCTGCTGCTCACCGAGGGTCTGCAGAAACTCCTCAATGCGACTCCCCCGCGCCGGGAGCGCCCGGCCATCCAGCGTGATCCACCACCGCCCGTTTTCAACGCGATCCCGCTCCAGCCGAATCGCCTCGGCACCGTCGATTTCCACCGTGGTCACCGCAGGCAGGGCGCCGGGAGCAACCAGCGGGATTCCCGCACCGGGCGGGGCGCTGCGACGGCCGCGGCCGGTCATTCCGACCAGCCAGGTGAGGGCCAGTACTCCAATGGCAAGCGAGAGCAGGAGTACGCGTACGCGATAGGTCACGAAGTCCTCCTGCGACGAATGTTCAACACCACACCCCCAACAACAACCACAACGGGCACCAGCACGGTATTCAGCACCGCCGCAGTTCGCCCAACCCTCAGTCGCCGTGCGGGGTCGTCAATCCGGTCAAGCCGCCTCTCGCCGCGCGGGCGGGCCCGAAGCGATGCAAGATCATCATCGAGTGTCAGCCATCCGGCGATTCGTTCGACAACATCGATGTTGTGCGCACTACCCGTGTAGTGGATCAGGTTACTGAGAAAGTTGTCGTCTCCGATTACCACCACCCTCCCGGGGTGAGTCAACGCCACACCCAGCACGTATCGACCACGAGTGGCGCGCGCATCGCGTTCGAAACCAGCCGCCTGCTGCGGCGCGGTGATAAAGGGTTCGCCCATCAGCCACGCCTGCCCCGTTGTCTCAAGCAGCACCTCGATCCGGTTATCGTCGGCGAGCCCCACGTCGATCGGGCTCGACCAGAAGAGATCGAGCTCGGAGAAACCGGCCGTGACAGGGTGATCGGGGTTTGCGGCGGTTACACTGATCCAGTGAGGATAGGGCTGGAGCGTCTGAACGCGGGCGGTGCCAATTTCCTGCGTCACCGGAATGGTGCGATGCGCGCGGTCCAGCACCAGTTCATGACGAACGTTCACGCCCCGCTCGCGCAACAGATCAAATAGCGAGCCGGAAGCGGTTTCCGCAGGAAGGGCCGGTGTGTCCAGATCCACGTCCACCCCCGACACCGCAAACAGCGCGTTCCCTCCGCTGTCGAGAAACTCGCGGATGGGTTCCGCCGCTGCGGGTCCGATGTCACGGGCGCCAACCACAAAGAGCGCATCGATGGTTGGTGGAATCGGTTCGCCGATCTCGATGCGGCGCAGCAGGTGGGTTCGTCCGAGTTCCCCAACGAGGATCTGATACTCGCGCTCAGGAGTTTCTTCGCGACGGCCAAGCAGGATCCCAATGACTGGAGTACGATCGGAGACCAGGTTGCGGATGGCTGAGGTAACGTCGTACTCGAACGTGCTCGGATCAAAGACGACCGGCAGGACCCGTCTGCGGTCGAGGTACTCGATCACCACACCGGTGTACACCGTGGCAAGGCTCTGTTGATCACGCTCAATCACCTGGATCTGCTGTGGAACGATGCCAAGCGCCTCTGCATCCGCGGTAAGACCCGCGATTACCGGATCCAGAATGGAGAGGCTTACCATCCCACGGGAATGGGTGGCGTACTCGCGAAGAAGGTCGATGAGAAGCTCAGTCTCGGGCGCGCGCGCGCGCAGCCGATCGGAGAGGTAGTAGGTTACGCGCACCGGTTGTCCGAGTTCGCGAACAAGGTTACGCGACACCGGGGAGAGCGAGTGCGTACGGTCTGCACTGAGATCGATTCGGGCGAAGTAGTGCGCGCTGTTGAGCCAGATCATGAGCAACAGCACCATGGTGAGTATGAACAGCACTCGCTGCTTTGCCTTCGTAGTCATGTCCTCACCTCCATCGTCGCATTGCCAGCACATGGGTGGTCCACCCAAGCGACGCCCCGACTACAACCAGGAAGTAGATCACCGCGCGGCTGTCGATGACGCCCCGCTCGAACCCGGAGAAGTGATACAGAAACGAGATCTGGTTGACCGTGGCGGCAACGGTCGGCGGCAGCGGTACAACGGCATTGACCACGTGAAACGCCGTCAGCACCATCAGCAGGGCTGCGGCGGAAAGAAAGGCCGAAATCTGATTCCGCGATACCGCCGACGCACACTGCCCCACCGCAAGCCCCGCAGCAGCCAGGAGTACCGTTCCCAAGTACTGCCCAATAATGGGCCCCGGGTCAAAGCGCCCCAGCGGTGCGACACTCAGCGGAACCAGCAGCGTTGGAATCAGCATCACACACACCAGGGCGAACCCGCCGAGAAACTTGCCCGCCACCAGCTGCAGCTCGCTGAACGGCAGGGTGAGCAGGAGTTCTGCGGTGCCTGACGATCGCTCCTCGGCCCAGCTGCGCATGGTGAGGGCCGGCAGCAGTACGACAAAGAGCAGCGGCACCACGGCGAAGTAGGCGCGCAGAGAGGCAACGTTTCGCCCCAGAAACTGATGCACACCAAAGAACCAGAGCGACGCCACAGTCAGAAAGAGCGCGATCACCAGGTAAGCCACCGGCGTGCGGAACATCGCGATGAACTCCTTGCGCGCCAGAGTCAGTGTTCGTCTCATGGAGCCTCCCCGGTGAGCCGCGTGAACAGCTCTTCGAGCCGGCGCTGGACCGGCGCTGCCTCGACCAGCTTGTACCCCTGATGACACGCCCAGTCAAATATGACCTCACCGGGGTCCTGCCCACCGGAATCACCGAGAGCTACCTCCGCGGAGACCCGGGTGCGTCCGCCAAGCGGCTCACGGCGGACCTCCTCCACGGCGGTACAGCCAGGAAGCGAGGAAAAGAGCGTGGGCACAGTTTCTTCGGTTGATCCGGGTACAATCAGTGTGATTCGCCATCTGCCGCCGCCGGCCACCTCGACGGAAATCTGCTCGGCGGTACCCGCGGCAGCGATTCGTCCCTGATGCAGAATCAGCACCCGGTCGCATACGGCCTCTACCTCCTGCAGGATGTGCGACGAGAGGATGACGGTCTTCTCTTGCCCCAGGCTTCGAATCAGGCGGCGCATCTCAACAATCTGGTTGGGGTCGAGACCGCTGGTTGGTTCGTCCAGAATCAGAATGTCGGGATCGTGCAGCATCGCCTGCGCGAGCCCGGTGCGCTGCCGATACCCCTTGGAGAGCGTGGCGATCCGGCGGTGCAGAACCTCGGTCACGCCGCAGGCAACCGCCGCGTCACTGCAGCGCGCAGTAATCGCTTCACGGGGAACCCCGCGCGCTTCAGCCAGGAACCGCAGGTATTCTGCCACCGTCAGCTCTCCGTAGAGCGGCGCGTTCTCGGGAAGATACCCAAGGTGCGATTTTACGTGGCGCGGTCGCTCGGTCACATTTTCGCCGGCGATGCGGGCACTACCCGCGTCGGGGTAGTGATACCCGGTCAGGATCTTGAGGATCGTGGTCTTCCCTGCCCCGTTGGGCCCGAGCAGACCGACTATCTCGCCGGGGCCAACCGCAAAGCTGACACCGCGAACCGCCTCTACCGATCCGTAGCGCTTGTGAATATCGGTGATTTCGATCATTCTTTCCTCGTCAGTCGACGTTCGGAATCGGGATGTGCTGGCGATCCTTGGTCAGAAATGAGTGTGGGAAGTGGACTCGGGCCTCGCGCTCGAGGATCTTGAGGTCGTGGTTGGTGTAGCGGGGGCTGTAATGGATCAGCCCCATCTTCCCTACTCCGCCGGCATCCCGCGCCAGCATTCCGGCATCTTCCGCCGTCATATGCTTTTTCTCGTACGAACTCTCGCGCAGCGCCTTCTCAAACATTCCCTCGCAGATTAAAAGATCGGAATTTGCGACCTCTTCGGCAAGCCCTCTGACGGGTAACGAATCAGTGATGAACGAAAACTTTCGACCTCTTCGTGCCTCGCCCATAACCTGGTGCGGCTCGATCACGGATCCGTCCTCGAGCGTCACCGGATTTCCGTGCTGAAGGCGCGACCAGAGCGGCCCGCGGGGAACGCCCAATTCGACCGCCTTCTCAGGGAAGAAGACGCCGGGCCGCTGGTCTTCTTCCAGAATGTAGCCCACGCAGACACGGGTGTGCCGCAACGGCACGGAGCGCACCAGAAACCCGTCCCCACGGTAGACGATCCCCGGAACCGACGGTTGTGCGATCTCCTGAACGATGATTTCGAAGTTGATATACATCTCCAGAATCTTGCGGCTCGCCTCGACGTACTCGCGCACGCGCGGCGGTCCGATGATGTACAACGGCTCGGTTCGATCCACCTGGGATGAGAGCATGAGCATGCCGGGCAGTCCGGTGATGTGGTCGGCGTGGGTGTGGGTGATGAAGATTGCGTCGATCTTCTTCCACTTGAGGTTGAGGGCTCGAAGCGAGACCTGGGTACCCTCGCCGCAGTCAAAGAGAAAGAGATCTCCCTCGCGGCGCAGGAGGACCGAGGTGAGATGACGACCAGGAAGCGGCATCATACCACCGCAGCCGAGAACGAATGCTTCCATGTTCATGACAGCGACAGACCATAGCACGAAGCGACAAAAGTGGAAACCGCCGGAACAGTCCGCTACGCTTCGATGCGTGCCTCGCCGCGCTCCTCCACGTAGGCACCCGCGCGCACCTTGGTGAAGGTGTCCATGAGGATCCCGTAGAGCAGCGCGGTTGCCACGTTGGACGAGGGCTCGACGGCCGCTTCCTGGTAGTACTCGGCGATGATGGCGCTGCACGACCCGATACCCGGCCGTACGTCCTCGAAGCGGTACCCCTTGGGGCCGTTGTACTGGTGGTGATCGATGCAGGCGACCTCGTCGGTGACCAGGTTGGTGACGTTGGAGTTCTCCTTCTGCACATCGACCAGCACGGTCCAGTCTTCGGCGCCCAGCGTGTGAACGCTTGAGGCAAGCCGCATATCGATCCCAAAGGCAGAGAGCATGCTCAGGCTGTTGGCCTTCTCGATGTCGTCCTCGTAGACGATGACCGCCTCCACCCCGAGCGCGGCGAGCAGCTGCTGCAACGCAAAGCTCGACGCGATGGCGTCGGGGTCGTGCACGTTGTGGGGCTGAACAAAGACCTCGTCGGGGGCCTGCTTCAAGAGCTCAACCAGATTGTGAATGCGCGCCATGGTTTCCTCCGGTGAGTATCAGCGATAGACATCTCTTCGATGCCCGACCGCAACGATCCAGACGGTCAGCTCGTCGTCCTGGATCGAGTAGATGATTCGGTATTGCCCTTGTCGCACACGGTACCGATCCTGACCGGTCAGTTTTTCGCATCCCGGAGGGCGAGGATCGCGGGCAAGAGCGCGTATCCGCTCGAGTATCCTTCTGAGGTCTTTGGTCACAATCGATGACAGGTCCTTTTCTACCGACCTTCGGAAAAGGATCCTATATTCGGCCATCGCGCTTCAGTTGCTTCACCATCTCGTCATAACTGAGCAAGGGCTCCTTTGCGCGATCCTCAAACGCCGCAAGATCTTCGGCATCCTCGGCAAGCGACGCCTTGACCGCCGAGTTCACCAGATCGGACACCGAACGCGACGTCTCGATTGCTTTCAACTTGAGCGCTTTGTGGAGAGCTTCGTCGAGGTAGATGGTGGCTCGTTTCGCGACTTGATGCATTAGAACACCTCCCAATCTGGACACCAAAATAGCGTTTCGCCGTTAAAACGTCAACGCGTCGCCCGGAGTTCGAGTCCGCAACCGATTGGCGACTCTGAACGGCCGGAACGCGTATTGCATATCCTCGCGTTTTCAGTACCATTCCAAAACATTCCAACGGGTTACTCGCTCTCGGGTGGCGCGAATCTCGTGGTGCCGGCGTTCCCGGTCTGAAGGCGGGATATGAGAAAGATGCTGTTCTATTCAATTCTATCGCTCTTGGGGGTAGCCCTCCTCTCGCTCGTGGCGCTTCGACTCTGGGATGAGCGCGCCGACCGCGTTGAGTGGGCGCGTCTGGCTGCAACCCAGCCGGCCGACCCGGCGCGGTTCGATCCGGGGATGGTTGCCGATCTGCCCGAACCGGCTCGCCGCTTCTTTACCTTCGCAATCGCCCCCGGCACGCCGCTGCTGACCGTGGCCGAGATCGACATGGGGGGAGAGTTCAGCCTGGGCTCGCGCGAGAATCCAAACTACATGCTGATGGAGGCGCAGCAGATTCTGGCCGCTCCGACCGGCTTTCTCTGGAAGCTTCGCATACCCGGGATGGTGTCGGTGACCGGCTCGGACAGTGGCCGATGGACGCGCTTTCGCATTCTGGGGCTGATACCGGTTGCCCGCATGGGAGGCGACTCCAACCACGCGCGCGCGGCGTTTGGCCGGTACGTCGCCGAGGCGGTCTTCTGGACCCCGGCCGCCGTGCTGCCAGGGTCGGGGGTCGATTGGTCAGAGATTGACGAGAATACCGCCCGCGTAACGATTACCCACAACGGGCTGTCGCAGGCGGTGGACGTGACGGTGGACACCGAAGGTCGCCCGGTGCTGGTATCCTTCCTGCGCTGGAGCGATGCGAATCCCGAAAAGCAGCACCGGCTGCAGCCGTTCGGTGGCCCCTTGTCGGACTTCCGCAAGGTTCAGGGCTTTCGCATCCCCTTCACCGTAGACGCAGGCAACCACTTTGGAACCGACGACTACTTCGCCTTCTTCAAGGCGCGCGTCATCGAGGTTCGCTTTGCGGCGCCGCGGTCGTGACCTGCTCGGGAATGCGGTGCGGTCGGAACCTGATGGCCCAGCTCTGCGTTT
>REDM01000077.1 GCA_007693485.1 Spirochaetaceae bacterium | reverse complement strand
GACGCAATGAGGGAATCGATACCCGTAGTGCTCATGACACGCTCCATGGTGGTGTAGGGAATACGAGCCGAGTATATCCGGTATTGACTCGTCGGCCAAGAGATCGTCCGTAGTCAATGCCGGCGGTTTCACGGTATATTCGGGTATCATGATTGATCTGACCGTACACGACGATGTTCGCCGGAAGAATATCGATCGATGCCGCGAGCGCGGCATCCAGTTGCCTACGTTCGCGCAGATGCGCGATCCCTCCCGCATTCCCCAGTCGGTGAAGGATCGGCTGAAACAGGTCGGTCTCTGGGATGTCGATCCGGTGAATCTGTTTCGCATCTCCTGGAAAAACGAGCCCGCCGAACAGGGTGGCCTCTACGGCGGTGTCAACGCCATCGAGCTGCCGTCGACGCTTACCGGCGTTCCGGCGCGGATCATCGGTCTGATCGGCCACTGGTTTCCCACCGGTGCGCACAAGGTAGGCGCCACCTACGGCTGCCTCGCACCCTCGCTGGTAAGCGGCAACTTCGATTCGCAGCGCCAGAAGGCGGTCTGGCCCTCCACCGGAAACTACTGCCGCGGCGGCGCCTTCAACTCGGCCCTGCTCGGCTGCGATTCCATCGCCATTCTGCCCGAGGGCATGAGCCGCGAGCGCTTTGAGTGGCTGAAGACGATTGCCGGCGAAGTCATCGCAACCCCGGGAACCGAGAGCAACGTCAAGGAGATCTTCGACGCGTGCCACGAGATCAACCGTACCCGCGGCGAGCAGGTGGTGATTTTCAACCAGTTTGAGGAACTCGGAAACTACCTCTGGCACTACGAGGTGACCGGCTCGGCAATCGAAGAAGCGATTGCACCGCTCTGCGATGCGGGTGCCACCTACGCGGGCTACGTCTCGTCCACCGGCTCGGGGGGAACGCTCGCCGCCGGCGACCGGCTCAAGCAGCGCTACCCCGGCAGCTGGATTGTGGCGGCGGAAGCGCTCGAATGCCCGACGTTGCTGCGAAACGGGTTTGGCGATCACCGGATCGAGGGAATCGGCGACAAGCATATTCCGTGGATTCACAACGTGCGCAACACCGACATGGTCGCCTCAATTCTTGACCAGGACTGCATCGACCTGATGCGCCTCTTCAACGAGCCGGCGGGCCACGAGATGCTCCACAGCGTTGGGGTGGATGAAGAGACCATCGCATCGCTGGGCATGATCGGCATCTCCGGCATCGGGAACCTGCTCGCGGCAATCAAGGCGGCACGCTACTGGGAGCTCACCGCGGATGACGTCATTGTGACGGTGTTTACCGACTCCATGCAGCTCTACGCGTCGCGGGTCCAGGAAGAGATTGCCGTCCACGGCGATCTGACCGATCGCGAAGCGGCGCGCGCCTTTGGTGGCGCGATCGAGCACCAGGGGATCGACAACCTGGTGGAGCTCAACTACTACGACCGGCTGCGCATTCACAACCTGAAGTACTACACCTGGATCGAACAGCAGGGCCGCACCGCGGAGGAACTCAACGCCCAGTGGTACGACCGCGACTACTGGACGCGAGTCCAGCGCAGCTCACCGGCAATTGACCAGATGATCGAAGCGTTCAACGCCGAGGTAATCTCGTAGTCAGCGGCGGACCGTGCCGTCCGGCGCGATGGGTAACCGTTCGGGGTAGAACCCCAGCGCGTCGTGGATCGCCGAGGCGATCGCGGGCGCCGCAGGGTTCAGCGGGATCTCTCCGATGCCCTTCGCACCGAAGGGACCGTTTGGATCTACCTCTTCCACGATGTAGCTCTCCAGCGCCGGAGAGTCGCAGAAGCGCGGAATTCCGAGCGCCTTCAGCGACGCGGTTGGGGTGCCGTTTCGACCGCACTCCCATCGCTCGCGCACCGCAAAACCGTATCCCATGACCGCGGCACCTTCCACCTGACCGAGCACATTCTGCGGATGCAGCGCCCGCCCGACGTCCTGCGCCGTAATCAGCTTTTTTACCACCAGATCGCTGCCGTCGGGGTTTACCTCGATGATGGCGGCCATGCTGGTGTAGCAGTAGGCGAAGTGAATGGGGAAGCCTTCGGGGTTCTTGGCGGTGGCGTCGGTGAAAACTTCCGGCAGCTTCACCGTTGCCGGCGGCCGATAGCGGTACTCCACCCGCAGTCCTTCGGGATCGAGTTGCTCGCCGGTGGGCCCGGATTCGCCGGTTTCGCCGGCACCGTCGGTCGAGAGTTCGGCGTATCGGCTGGCGAGCGCAGCGCGGGTCAGGGGCGCCGCGATATCCTCATCGAGACCGAGCCGGTCGCGCAGCAGAACGGCCGCACCGGCCACCGCGTTGCCGCTGATGAAGGTCTGGCGGCTTGCGGTGGTCATGCCCGCGTCGGGGCAGTGTGCGGTATCGCTGGAGACCACCCGTACCGCGTCGTATTCCACCCCGAGCGTCTGCGCAGCGATCTGCGCCATGACCGTGTCCGAACCCTGACCAATATCCGTGGCTCCAACAAACACGGTGACGGTACCGTCCGCGCCAAGTGCAACCGCGGCCGACGCCTCGTCGGGCATCCCTTTTCCAATGCCCACGTTCTTGTACGCACTCGCAAACCCCACCCCGAGCTTCTTCCCCGGTGCGGGCTTGATCTCTGCGCGCGCACGCTGCAGTGCGGCGGCAACCGCTTCGATGGTCTGCGGATATCCGACGCCCGCGCTGAGGCGGTGACCCGTTACGGTTACCTTGCCCGGTCCGAGGGCGTTGCGGCGACGAAGCTCGATGGGATCGATTCCAAGGTGCCGCGCGATCTTGTCCATCTGCACTTCCACCGCAAAGCAGATCTGCGTACTTCCAAAGCCGCGAAAGGCGCCCGACGGGTTGGTGTTGGTATAGACGCCAACCGACTCAACGTCTGCGTTGGGAACTTCGTACGGCCCTCCCGCCATCACTGCGGTGCGAAAGACCACCGGCCGGGT
This sequence comes from Spirochaetaceae bacterium, assembly GCA_007693485.1. GTDB lineage: Bacteria > Spirochaetota > Spirochaetia > DSM-27196 > PWMO01 > PWMO01. The sequence goes on along the minus strand of REDM01000077.1, from coordinate 2,725 downwards.
GAGCGAGAGGTATGCGCCCGCATCGCAGACGGTGCGGGTCTCCACCGCGAGGAGGGTTCCGTCGGCGCGCACCGCGTGCCGGATGCGGATGGTCGAGGCGTGTCGCTTGGTGCTGATGCGAAGCGAGGCGGCCCGATCGAGGGTGATCTTTACCGGGCGGTTCAGCGCAACGGCGGCGAGTGCGGCGTGGATCTGCACCGTGGGTTCTTCCTTGCCGCCAAATCCGCCGCCGGCGGGGGTGTAGACCACCCGCACATCCTCAGGCTCGATGGCGAGCGATGCGGAAATCATCTGCTGGAAGGCGCCGGAACCCTGGTTGGCGGTGAAGACCGTTACGCGCGGCGATCGGCCCGGGGCACCCGCAGGTGCCGGATCGTCCCAACCGTCGGGTAGATTTGCCCCGGGCAGGGCGAGACAGCTCTCGGGCTCCAGGTAGGCGTGCTCGTTGGAGTGGGTGTGATACTCTCCTTCAACGATCAGGTCGGCTTTCGCGAACGCCGCGTCGGGATCGCCGCGGCGAAAGCGCACGGTCTCGGCGACGTTACCCTCGGGGTGAAGCTGCGGTGCGTCCTTGGCGAGGGCCTCGGCGGGGGAGTGCAATACGGGAAGCGGATCGTACTCGCCGCGCACGAGCCGCGCGGCCCGACGCGCCTGCCGGGCGTTTTCGGCGATCACCAGGGCGATCGGCTCGCCGCGGTAGCGCACAAGGTCGCCGGCGAGCACCGGCTGGTGCGGAAGCTGCAGGCCAAAGCCGTTTCGCCCGGGGATGTCGGCCGCGGTGAAGACGCGCACGACGCCATCCGCCGCCGCCGCCTCGGCGGTGTTCACCGCAGTGAGGCGGGCGTGGTCCTGTTCGCTGAACACGAGGGCGCCGTAGAGCGTACCTGGCGCGCGGTAATCGTCGGCAAAGAGCGGTTCCCCGGTTACCTTGGTGAGGGCGTCGGTCTTGAGCACCGATTGCCCGACCACGCCCTCCCGTGGGGCGGTGAGTTCCGGTGCCGCTGCACCGGCGGCAGGAGTCACCGGCACGCCGGCGGCGCGCTGCACGGCGCGAACGATGGCGGTGTAGCCCGTGCAGCGGCAGAGGTTGGGGTCGAGGGCTGCGCGAATCTCCGGCTCCGAGGGCTGTGGGTTCGCGGCGAGCAGGGCGCGCGTTGCCATCACCATGCCGGGGATGCAGAAGCCGCACTGCACGGCGCCTTCGTCTACAAAGGCCCGCTGAATGGGATGAAGGCCGCCACCGGGCGCCATCGCTTCGATTGTTTCAACCTCGGCGCCGTCGAGCTCCTCGACGCGGGTCACGCAGGCGCGGCGAATCTCGCCGTTCACCAGGACGGTGCAGCTTCCGCACTGGCCGACTCCGCAACCGTTTTTGGTTCCCACAAGCCCGCGCTCATCGCGCAGGAAGTCGATCAGCGTTGCTCCGCGTGAAACCTCCGCGCGGACGGGGGTTCCGTTGAGTCTCAGTTCGATGGTGCTGCCCATGGCGGCCTCCTTGGGTGCGCTCGGTGAATCCGGGACTCGGTCACTCCGGAAGCGCGTAGGGGAGCGCTGCGTAGAACGCCGAGGCGATGGGAAGATCAGCCACGCGCAGCCGCTCGTTGGGGGCGTGGGCCTGGTCTTCGTCTCCGGGGCCAAACCCGATCAGCGGGACCTGGTGCATGCCGCAGATGGAGACGCCGTTGGTAGAGAAGGTCCACTTGTCCACCACCGGCTCCGTGCCGTAGAGGCCCTGATACGCCGAGACGCCCGACTGTACGAGGGGGTGATCGGCGGGAATCTTCCAGGTGGGGAAGTAGAGTTCCTGTCCGTAGGTGGTGCCCTTCCAGCTGGTGTTGGTGTAGTAGGGAACCTCTACTCGTTCGATCTCACCCTTGCCCAGGTCCATCACCTGCTGCACGGCAAACTCCTTGGTCTCACCCCAGGTGAGGCGTCGGTCAAGGTAGAGCTGGGCGAGATCGGGTACCGCGCACTGCGAGGGGCCGTGCGCCTTCACCTGGCTGACAACCACCGTGCCCTTGCCCAGGAAGCCGTCGTCATCCGGTGGGAGTCTGGCGTTGAGCTCTTCGAGCGCCAGGATGGTGCGCGCCGCCTTGTACGAAGCGTTCACACCCCGTTCGGGCGCGCTGCCGTGGCAGGAGACACCCTTGAAGTGTACTTCCATCTCCATCCGACCGCGCTGACCCCGGTAGAGGCGGCAGCTCGTTGGTTCGGTGGAGACGGCAAAGGTGGGCTTGAGCTTCTCTTCTTCGATGATGTAGCGCCAGCACATGCCGTCGCAGTCTTCTTCAAAGACGGTGAAGGTGAAGTAGATCGCGTAGGGGCCGGTGTAGCCAAGCTCTTTGAGGATACGTCCGGCGGTGATCATGCAGGCGGCGCCGCCCTTCTGGTCTGACGAGCCGCGGCCATGGAGCCAGCCGTCTTCCACCACCCCCGAGAAGGGGTCGCGGGTCCACTGGCTGGGGTCGCCCACAAGCACCGTGTCCACGTGGGCGTCGAAGGCAATGGACTTGGTTCCCTCGCCGATGCGGCAGATCAGGTTGCCAAGGCCATCGTAGCGCACTTCGTCAAATCCGTAGCCGCGGCACATCGACTCAATTTCTGCGAGTACCGCACCCTCTTCGCCGCCAAACGACCGGGTCTGTACCAGTTTTGCCAGGATGGCCGTGGTGTCGTCGGCGTATCGTTCTGCGCGTTCCCGAACCTGTTCAAACATCGCCATGGT
>REDM01000173.1 GCA_007693485.1 Spirochaetaceae bacterium | reverse complement strand
GCAAGCCGGGTAAAGACCTGCTGCATCCGCTCATAAAAAGGGCTGTTGCGGTAGCTGGAGAGCGCACGGTCCGCAACCAGAATGGCCAGAAGATCGCCTTCACTCAGACTCAAGGCCGGCAGGCTGAAGCTCTCATCGCTGTAGAAGTAGCCGTGCCTGCGTGCGTCGTACTCGATGGGGGCGCCCTGGTCGCGCAGCCACTCGATGTCACGCTTCCAGGTTCGCGTGTCAAAGGTCTCACCCGCTTCACTCAGGTAGTCGCGCTGGAAGGTGGCGGCCGAGGGATAGTCGCGCTTGTAGCGCAACCGCCGGTCAATGAAGGCCACTCGCTGCATCTTTGCTCGAAAACTCATGTTTCGCAGCTTAACACGGAATAATAATCTCCGGGAGTATCGACTGCGATTACGGCATGGGACATTCTGTGTCATACTCTTTGGGTTATACTGATCGCATGAGTACAAACCCGCGACACCCGTACCGTGAAGAGTACCTGAAAGCCGCCCACAGGCACACCATCTACAACCGGAGTGAGATTGAGGCGAGTAGCGTCTGTTGCTGCTACTACTGCGGACACCAGTTTCACCCTCGTGATCCGGGCATTGAGTTATTCTATACCGACGTCAACAACCGCAAAGGGCTTGATGAGACCTCGCTCTGTCCGATGTGTGGAATAGACAGCGTCCTTGGAGACGCATCAGGGTTTCCCGTCGCAGAGGCGGGCTTCATTCAAGCCATGACCACCTACTGGTTTGATGGATTCAGCCGAATCGACGCCGAAATGCCGATTGAGAAGGTAACGTGGACGCGCATTGAGGTTGAGTGATTGGCACTCCCTGTGGCACAGAAGAGGAGGTTGCAGCTGACTCCGTTTGTTGAGACGTTCCTGGACAAGGATAACGAGATTCCGGGATACGCGCGGTTTTCCTGCAGCACGCGATATATGCGGTTCAAAAGTGATCAGCATCAGACCCCTGAGGATTGCCGACGGATCGGTCATGCGCTTGGTTACAACGTTGAGAACCCGAATTTCATGGAGAAGCTCCGTCGCCGCCGCCGGCGACTCGACGCGATGGACTGCGATATTCCGTACGAGTATCTGGAGGAGATCGAGGTCAATCGTGACGAGCTCGAAACGTGCATCGAGGCCGACGTTGCGCTGTTTGCGCAGGAGCGCGAAAAACCGCGGTACCCACGCAAAGCGATTGTACGATACGCGCCGGCTCTCTACGGCACGTTCCGATTCCCCGAAGGGACTCCCGAGGAGAGCGCCATACGCATGCTCCAGAAAAGTGATGTCGCGCGACTATCCAGGATGATCTCGTATCCCCAGCTGTTAGTGGTTGTTCTTGGCCCGGGCCATGACGTTGCGCCGACCTACGTATGGTATCCACCTGAGGCCGAGTTTCGGCGCAATCGTATTCGCATCCGGAGCCTTCCCAGGAGCATGGGGGTTACTCGGCTGCGATGATTACGGAAGGGCTTACGACCATGAACGCGAAGTCAAGGAGGTTTTGAAGTGATCAAGACCGTTGAAGGCAAAGCCGCGATTGCTGACGCGATGAAGATGGTTGAGTCTGCCCTGGATACCCCGGAACGAAGGGTATTTCAGATTCTTGGTTACTATGGGATCGGGAAGCGACGCGCGTTGGCGGAGCTGCTCGAAAAGCGCTCGATCAAGCCCGTAGAACATCATTACGCGGTCATTGAATCCGCTACGCCGCTGGAAGCGAAGATTGCAGCTGATCCTGCCGCGGTTCATCTGTGGGATGACGTCTTTCGCTCCAACATCATGCATCCTGAGGTTCTGCAATTCTTCGTCGATCTCGAAGCGGGCGTTCTCCCGTTCACGGGAACGTGTATCCTCGTGGCAAACGATCAAGAGTTCCCGCAATTTCGGTTTCCCCCGTTACCCGGAGTGCACATTCGGCTCAGCAACGAGGAGATGATTGCCCACCTGGAAGAAGAGATGAAACGCCGAGGGCAAACGGATCGGGCGATGGAGTAGGCGAAGGGAGACGTTGAGAAGCGGATTAGTTGGATAAGGCGGTCAGGGGGCAGTAAATGTAGCGCAGGTGAGATCTCTCCCGGCAGAAGCGCCCGGAGATGCGGAGTTATCCCCACTTGACAGGAGAGAATACCTGAGTGCTTAAATCGAAAAATGGACAAAAATAGCATAGGTATCGCAGGTGAGATGCGTGTCTGCGCAGAATTCCTCAAGAAAGGATACAGCGCGTCCATCACTTTCGGTAACGCGAAGGCAACGGATATCATCGTGACATCGGCAACCGGGCGATATCTCCGAGTGGAAGTGAAAACGAGCAGAAACGGAAAGACTTTCATGACTGGGTTTTTTCCAAAGTATACCGATTCAACTGTGCCACACCCGGACCTTTGGGTGTTTTATCTTCCAGACAAAGAGTTGTCATCTTCAGGTGATCGGTTCTTCATCGCAACTCACTCGGAGGTAGAACAGATGCAACTTTCGGTGAATAAAGGAAATAAGACCGAGAGAGGTAAAGGTGCCGACAATATTCCTTTGAAAGCGATGCTGCAATATCCATATGAAGACCAATGGGAGAAGGCTGGAAAACTATTGAAATGAACTCCAGTACGGAGGGGTAGGATTCAATGTTACACCCGATAGTGCTTCTCAATTGTCAAGCCACCAATAGATTCAGTTGCCCGCGAGACTCGCGAGGGCTCAAGTACCCGAGCGACTGATGAAGCCGCTGGCTGGGTAGTGTCCCGTCAAGTGTTGTAACTGCCTAATGGGGGGAAATCTGCTTTAGCTCACCGTTCGGTGGCATTCTGACGATTAATGCTGACCTATAATCCAGCCCTCAAGTTCGATAACCTCACGCGGCACTATCGGCGTGTCGACCGAAATCGAAGACTCCGCCGCATCCTCCACCACGCTTCCCTCCGCCGGTAGCGGCGATGTGCTTTGTGCAGGAGGTTTCCCATTTCACGCTCATTCTGTCCGTGGTGCACAATCACCCGGGGTGTGCAAATGCCGCCGCCACGGGCAAAGCGCAGTGCGTGTTTCATGGTTGCACGTATCTGTGCGTCAATGACCAGTGCAAAGCATCCGACAGCGTAGAGATCGGCCTCCTGGCTTTCACGGGGCCCTTCTGCAACCCAACAGAGCCACAAACTTTCGCCGCATATTCGCGAGATAGTACACCTCACCCGGGTGTCGCCATGCAATACCAATACCGTGCGGGATGCACATGGCGGATCGCTCAAATGACGCCGGTGACCTTGACCATGACCATAACCGGCACTCTACTACTTGCTTTCCAGACCGTTGACCTCCCAAAATTCTTCAAGTTCTTTCCGTCGAACACCCACTCGGTTGGGCCACCCGGGCGTTTGATTTTCCCGTGAGCCGTTTCCAACGCCGTTCGGCCGTTGGTGGCGTCGCGAACTTGTGTTCCGACCATCGTGTAGAGTGCTACGCCCCCGGGTGTTCTCAACATGTTCTTGGAGTACTCGTACAATATTTGCCCATTCGCGCTTCGGACGTACCTCCCATCCCAGGTAAACTCCGTCGGTCCGGTAGCTCGAGATATCCGAATCGGCATTCTCTCGCGGGGCATGGCTGTGGCTGCCCCGCGGGTACCTCCAATGTCTTTTCGAAACACGGCACGAATGACAAAGAGAAACCCGCCCAAGACAAGACCCAGCGGAAAATTCCACCACGTCAGCCGACCCCAGATTCGTATAGCGGTTTGTACACCAAGAACAACAAGACCGACGGCGAGGGCCGAGAATATGACTACGACGATCAGTGTTTCGTTCATACGGTGACCATCATCCTACCCAGCTCCCTCACCGCGCGCATCACACCGTGGTGAAGCGGCGTGGGGAGCGAATGCAGCGGAAACCACTCAAGCCGTGTGAACTCCTGCCCGCAATACGCCCTCGCGCGTGAGGGGTACGGCAGAATGAACGTGGTAAAGGAGAAGATGCCCGGAACACAGAGCCGCACCCGCGGCAATTCCTCACCCGATCCGTTCAAGCAGAAGCGCACCCCGATCTCTTCCTCAGTCTCTCGCAAGGCCGTCGCTAATGGCGTCTCTGTATTCCGGGTGTTCCGGTTGCGTTCGCTGCGCCCACCGGGGACACTCCAGTGTCCGGCATACGGGCGATACCTGCGCTTCCCCAAGAGTACCTCCACGGTTTCTCCCTTCACTCGATAGAACAGAACTCCTGCGCCACCGTAGGGACGCACCCGACCAATCTTTTTCATAAACATACCGTATCACCACGCCGGTGCCAAATCGTGTCCCACACCTGGACGTATTTGAGAAAGACTTCCGTCGAAAAATAACGATGGGTGTTAGGCTTCCAACGCTATCCCGCACAGGGAAAACCGGATCGACACCAACCCCGATTTCCAACGCCCCGCAGTGTGGAGTACCACGCAGAAACAGCTACTCATCGATACGATTCTCCGGGATTACGACGTACCCAAGTTGTACTGGCGCAAAGTCGCTTCAAAACCAGACAGGTACGATGTTGTTGATGGACAACAAAGACTCCGAGCCATCTGGTCGTTCTTCGACGACGAGTTCGCTTTGGCGAGCGACTCAGACCAGATTGAAGGCGAGAGCGTTGCAGGTTTGTACTACAGCGCATTGCCGGATGAATTACGAATGCGATTCGACGTCTACCCACTCGATGTCGTCGTTTTGGAAGATTGCGATGAGGATGAGGTGCGAGAGATGTTCCTGCGACTGCAAAACGGAACGTCTTTGAAGGCACAAGAAAAACGGAATGCATACCCCGGCAAGATGAGAGACTTCATCAAGACCGTAGCTGAACACCAGTTCTTCCAGGCTGTCGGCTTCACGAACGCGAGGTTTACTCACGACCTGGTGGCGGCCCAATTGGTAGCCCTCGAAATCGCCGGAGGGCCGACGAACATCAAGAATGCGGATCTGAACCGCATGTACAAGACACACGCAGATTTTGACAGCTCCTGTTCCGACGCAAGGGCGGTGTTGCGAACACTGGGTATTCTGTCGCAGATTTTTCCGGACAAGACGCCTGAACTCACCCGCTACAACGTCGTCTCGTTGTACTGCATGGTCTCTGAGTTATTGAACCAATACGTGTTCAGTCAGGCGCATCCACATATTTTCGACTGGTTCATAGACTTTGAGAGCACACGACGGTTGAATGAAAACAGGCCTGAAGACGAGATTGCGCCGGAATGGGCGGGCTACAAGGAAAAAATCAGCCACAGTACCGACAGCGCCGATTCCATCCGCTGGCGGATGGAGTTCATGCTTCGCGATTTTCTCGAGGCGTACCCGGACACTCAAACCAAGGACAACCAACGGAGTTTCACCCACGTACAGAGACTGGCTGTGTTTCGCAGAGACCAGGGCCACTGCCAGCTAAGAATCAAGTGCAACGGCGTGAAATTGACGTGGGACGATTGGCACTGCGATCATATCGTGCCGTGGGTGAACGGTGGGAAGACAACCGTTGAGAACGCCCATGTCGCGTGCTCGGCCTGCAATCTCGCGAAAGGTGCGTCATGATCGCCGCGATACCGTGGCGGCGGCTGCCCTGACAGGCCGTGCTTCAACCCGTTGCGATGAACCGGCTCAGGGCAGCTTGAGCCCCTGCGACGCGTAGCCCGTGAAGCGGGAGTCGGCGGT
>REDM01000283.1 GCA_007693485.1 Spirochaetaceae bacterium | reverse complement strand
AACTGGTTCATGATGTATCCAAACGCAAGAATGCCCGCGGTCATGGCAAGCGACCACTCATGGAAGAACGCGTACCAGTTTCCGTGGAAGTAGAGCAGGAGGGGGATCAGCGGCGAGAGAAAAAACGCCGCAATCCAGACACGCTTGAGCCAGACGCGCTCACCTTGGTGACTGCTCTCCGGAGCAGCCGCGGCGCTGTCTGTAGCGGCAGTCGCACTGCTCATAGGTTCCGTCGAATCCTTCCCACCAGGTTGTCTGCGATCGCGTTGAGATCGCCCATGCTGGAGGCAGAGGTGATGGAATCAACCTTCACCGGAGGATCCCAGTTGTTAATCTGGGTGGTGTGCAGGACTACGTTCTGGTCATGGGCCGCGACCTGGTCGAGCCACTGCAACACCGCAGGGCGAACCTGCGCTCGTGCGCCTGAGTTGGTGATGAACACCGCCGAATACTCCCGCGGATCAACCCCGCGCAGCCCGTTGCGGCTATGATCGACTACAACGACGTGGGTATTCCCGTCGTCCAGCAACGACACCATACGCTCAACGAGCGCGATCTTGAAGCGGGTGTTTTCCGCCGCAATCAGAACTCGGCGGGGAGCGGTTTCACTTCCCACCGGTGCGGGCCACGGAGAGCGCTGCGCGTGCGCAGCAGTAGCAGCAAGAACAATCAGCAGAATCGCGAGTGTGTTTCGTCTCATATCATTCACCTGTAGAAACCGTGTTTTGGAATAGTTTCTTTCCTTATTTCCGTTCTGCCAAAACATCGCCATTTCGCAACCATAACGGCAACAGATTTCTCGGGTTTTTATCCATCGCGCTCTTCCCCCATCGGGTCTCCTCCGTGACGTCCGTAGACGGATTCGTTACAATCGCCGCATGAAGATCGCGGTCCTGGAATGCGAATACATCGCCGAGTCGGAAACACCCTCAGCGGGTGAGTACACCCGCCTCTTTGCCGAGCTCCTGGCCCTGCACCCTGATGCGGCGTCAATTCAGTTGACGGCATTCGACGTCCACCAGGGTCGATTCCCCGCGTCCGTTCACGACTGGGACGGCTACCTCATCTCCGGCAGCTACGCCGGAGTCTACGACGATCTGCCGTGGATCTGCCGGCTGGCGACCTTCCTGCGCGAAGCCCACGAGAACGCGATCCCGCTGGTGGGCATCTGCTTTGGCCACCAGATTCTGGCGCACGCGCTCGGCGGGGCCGCGCAGAAGGCGGACGTGGGATGGGGACTCGGCGTGCTGGAAACACCCATCAGCCGCCGTTACCCGTGGATGGGAAACGATGACTCTCCCGCAATTCGGCTCATCTACATGCACCAGGATCAGGTTACCACCCTGCCCGACTCCGCCACGCCCTTTGCCCGCACCGAGATCTGTCCCTACGCGGCATTCACCATCGACCGAACGGTTCTCGCGATACAGGGGCATCCTGAGTTCACAGCGCAACTGACCGAGCACCTGATCCGTGAGATGCCGGAGAAGTTTCCCCCGCTGCGGGCGGAAACCGCAGTCGCTTCCCTCGCGCAGGAAGCGGACCGCACCCGCGTAGCGGGCTGGATCGCACGATTCTTCCTCTCCGCGCACGGGGGCGAGATGAAACGTCTCGCGCGCGCCATCCAGTTCCAGACGGTATCGAGCATTGATGACCCCGCCGCCAACGAGCCGGAGTTCAGCGCCTTTGAGCAGTTTCTTGCCGACTCCTTCCCCGGAGTGCACACCGAGTGCCGTCTTGAAGCGATCGGCGCGCCCGGTCTCCTCTACACCTGGGAAGGTACCGAGTCCACCCTGAAACCGATGCTTTTCCTGGCCCACTACGACGTCGTTCCCGCCGCCAAAGTGGAGCCAGACGCCGTGTGGAATCATCCGCCCTTTTCCGGCGCCATTGCCGAAGGCTGCGTCTGGGGGCGCGGCGCGCTCGATGACAAGAGCGTGCTGATGAGCATCCTTGAAGCCGCCGAGCGGCTGATTGCCCGCGGGTATCGACCCCGGCGCACCCTGCTCTTTGCCTTCGGCGGTGACGAAGAGGTCACCGGCGCGCGCGGCGCGGCGCGGATTGCCGCGGAGCTCGCACGTCGCGGCGTTCGCACTGCGGCGACCTTCGACGAAGGTGCCGTGGTGGTCGAGGGGATGCTTCCCTTCCTCACCAGACCGATCGCCCTCATCGGCGTGGCCGAGAAGGGCTACCTGGACCTTCGCCTTGTGGCGCAGCAGAGCGGCGGCCACGCATCGATGCCGGGCCGCGGCACCGCGCTTGGGCGTCTCTCGCGCGCGGTGGCCGCGGTGGACCGACACCCATTCCCCGCCCGGCTCATCCCCGCGGTTGCCGACTTCCTGCGCCGCGTGGGCAGATCGGGACGCGGCCCGGCAGCGCTTCTCTTCCGGGCGCCGCGCCTCCTGGCGCCAGTTGTGCTGCGCGCACTGGGAGCGTCTCCCTCCACCGATGCACTGGTGCGGACCACCATCGCTCCCACCATGGCGCGCGGCTCAGATGCCCCCAACGTGCTTCCCGCCCGCGCCGAAGCGGTGATCAACCTGCGTCTCCTTCCCGGCACCTCGATTGCAGACGCGCTCACCCGCGTTGGGCGGATTGCCGCGCCACACGGCGTCTCCGTGGAGGCGCTGCCGGGCGCGTCCGAACCGGTACCCGAGTCGCCCACCAATACGTCCGCGTACCGCGCGCTCGAGCGGGTCATCGCCGAGCACTTCCCCGAGGCGGTACCGGCACCCTTCCTGGTCACCGCAACCACCGACTCCAAGCACTACACGGCCATCTCCGACGCAGTCTACCGCTTCGTGCCGCTTCGCCTGGATACCGAAGCGCTCGGAACGATCCACGGTGTCAACGAACGCATCACCCACCGTGATTACCGCCGGGCGGTTGCCTGGTATCAACGTCTATTCCACCTGCTTGGAGAGTCTGCCGATGAGTGATTCCCGCACCACACCGACGAGTTCCGGCAACCGCTCGATGATCCGCATCGGGCTGCGCGCCTTCGTGCTTGCGTTCTGCATCCTGATCGGGCTCATGATCATCTCAGGCGTCCTGACGCGGATCGTTCCGCCGGGGCAGTACGAGCGCACCGTCACCGACGGCCGGGTGGTCATCGTCCCCGGAACCTTTCGTGTGGTGGAGCACCCCACGCTGCCGGTGTGGCGCTGGTTCACCGCGCCGGTAGAGGTGCTCTTTGCCGAGGGAAGCATCGTTGCGATCACCATCATCATCTTTCTGATCTTTGTGGGAGCGAGCTTCACGGTGCTCGAGCACGGGCGCATCCTGCATGCCCTGCTCGCGGTGGTAGTTCGCCGCTTTCGCGACAACCGCTACGCGCTGATGGCGGTGGTGATCTTCTTCTTCATGAGCGTGGCCGCAGTGCTGGGGGTCTATGAGTCGATGGTGCCGCTCATCGTCTTCATTGTGCCGCTTGCACACTTCCTGGGCTGGGACTCGTTGACCGGCCTCGGCATGAGTCTGCTCGCCATGGCCTTCGGCTTTGGAGCGGCGGTCACCAACCCTTTCACCATTGGCGTCGCCCAACGCATAGCCGAGCTGCCGCTCTTCTCCGGCGCCTGGTTACGCGTGCTCTTCTTTCTGCTGGTCTACGCATGCGTGCTCTGGTTTGTGGCGCGCCACGCCCGCAAAGTCGAAGCCGATCCCACCCGGTCGCCGGTCTACCGCGAGGATCAGGCGCTTCGTGCATCGCTCGGCCCCGACGCTCTTCCGCCTGAGGATGCGATGAGCAGCGCGATGAAGCGCGCCATCATCTGGTTTGCCGGCGCGATGGGCGTCGCGTTTCTCTTTGTGTTTGCCACCGCGCGCAACCCGGTGCTCTCCGACCTTGCCTTTCCGCTCATGGCGCTGCTGCTGCTCGCCGGCGGCGTGGGAGCCGGGCTCTTCGCCGGCATGGGCACCCGGGGCGTGGCACGCTCGGTGGGTTCGGGAGCGCTTGCCATGCTTCCCGGGGTGGTGCTGGTGCTGATGTCGCTGAGCGTGCGCCACATCGTGCAGACCGGCGGCATCACCGACACCATCCTCCACGCCGCCGCCGGAGTGATTGAGGGTCGCCCCCCGTTGGTTGCCGCGGTGCTGATCTACGCGGTCACCCTGGTGATGAACTTCTTCATTGGCTCCGCCTCGGCCAAGGCCTTCCTGATGATGCCCATTCTGACCCCCCTGGCCGACATCGTCGGCATCACCCGGCAGACCGCGGTCCTCGCCTTTGGCTTTGGCGACGGCTTCAGCAACATGCTCTATCCGTCAAACGCGCTGCTGTTGATTGGTCTGGGCTTCACCGTGGTGAGCTACCCCAAGTGGATCGCCTGGACTATCGGCCTGCAGGCGGTGATGTTTCTGGTGTCGATACTGTTTCTCTTTCTTGCGGTAGCGATCGGGTACGGGCCGTTCTGAGGGGGCTGCGCTCACGACTCCGGCGTCTGCTCAACCTCGGGGAGCCGTTTGGCGTTGTAGTAGTCGATCGCCTTGCCAAGCTCGCTCAGGCAGACGCCGTCGTACTGCGGCGCCAGCACCAGGATGGTGTCGCGGCGCAGCGAGTTATCGCGCTGCAGCAGCAGCGGGAAGATGCTGTGGGTGGAGATGATGAGCTGGTACTTCTTGGACAGCGGCGCGATGATATCGCTCCAGAAGAGCGACTGAGCGGCAAGCCCGACGTGGTTGTCCACCTCGTCGAGCAGCAGCGTCGGCCGTTCCGTGCGGGGAAGCTTGTAGGTGAGAAACCGATCCTCGATATGGTTGACCAGTTCGTTGATCAGCCCGATGCGCTTTTCGCCGGAAGACCTCAGATGCGCATTCTGCTCCAGGTAGTCAACGCCGATGAACGACTGCTCTGAATGGGTGTAACAGTCCTGGTAGAAGACCGGCCGGCCGTCCCACTGCCACGCCGCCTTGAAGGGAAGCTCTCCCGGCGCTCCGCCGTCCGACCAGCCGCCCTCCCCGCATCCGGTAATCGTCGCGAGCGTCTTGATGATGGTGGTCTTTCCCGAACCGTTGGGCCCAAAGAGCACGTTCACCCGGTCACCGAAGGTGATGCGCTTGCGACCGATAGCCCAGAGCCCGGTTGGGTAACCTGACTGAAACTGCAACCAGGAAATCATGGCGCCTCCGGCCGCAAACATAGCCAGAGATCTGTCTGCGGGCAACAGAAGCCGTCACTCCGGTCTGATCGAACCGATACTCGACTCTACTGCACGCATGACCGACTCGTCGCCCTCGGGGGCCACCACGTACTGCAGCAGCAGCGGTTGCCGGTCCGCGACCTGGGTGATCAATGCAAAGGAAACCAGCGCATCGAGCACGGAGCGCACCTGAGTGAACTCGAGACCGGCGTGTCGAAAGACCGCACGGTCGGAACCCGGCGTCTGCGCGGCAATGGCCTCGGCAACCTCACCCGGCGAGAGCGTGGCATCCAGCGCAAAGACGCTCAGCGCGGAGGTCTGCGAATCCGAGAGATAGAGATCGAACAACCGGGCGCTCTCGAGTCCCGCGCTCGCGGTCTCTGCCAGGATCTCTTCCAGGGCGCCGCGCGCGTCGGCGTCCAGCGCCTGCCATCCCGCCGGGGCCGAAAGGCTGATCCCCAGCTCCGCGTACGAAACCCGCTCTCCCAGCAGCCGCTCATCCACGTCAAAGCCGTACTCCGGAGCGCCACTGGAGGCGG
>REDM01000282.1 GCA_007693485.1 Spirochaetaceae bacterium | reverse complement strand
AACGAGCAGCGCCAGCAGGAGCAGAAAGGCAAACTCATACGCGGTCACGGCGTTCTCGATGCTCCGCGTAATCGTCAACGATGAGTCGTCGCCGCGCCCGCTCGGCCCGGTGGTTCGCCCGTGCAACCGCGTGAATCGCGATGGGATTGGTGATCAGGAGGAACGCTCCGATCAGCAGAACTCGCAGCCCGAATTCCCAGGAGCCGGACCTCGTCGCCACTCCCAGAAGAATCATGCCCACGCCCACAGTCAGTCCCTTCGTTCCCGCGTGAAGGCGCGTGTACGCATCGGGAAACCGCAGCATTCCCACGCTCATCGCAAGCGCAAAAAAGAGCCCGATCCCGATGAATACGTTCCCGGTAATCAGAAGCACTCCCGACACTACGCAACCTCCCGGAACTCGATGTACTTCACGATGATGAGCGTATCGGCGAAGAGCAGCATCGCGTAGACCAGGGCGATGTCCAGAAAGATCGCCCGCTCAAAAAGCAGCCCCAGCAGGGCAAGCACGCCGATCATCATCGTACCAACGGCATCGGCAGCGGCGACCCTATCGAGAAGCGATGGACCACGAATCAGGCGAATCATGCACGCCCCGGAGAACGCGATGAGGAGAATAATTGCGGTGTAGATCATTCGAGGATCCTCTTCACCCAGTATCGCAAGCCCCCGGTCACGCGGTCGTCAAAGGTCACGTCACCGTAGTCGGTGACGTCGATCCAGTGCACGTAGAGGTCGTCTTCTTCGGGATCGTAGTCCATGGTGAGCGTGCCGGGGGTCAGGGTGATCAGATTGGCAAACAGGGTTGTGGCGGTGAGCGTGCGCAATCCGCCTTTGACCTTCACGATCCCGGGCCAGAAATCGAGGCTGGGTTTGAACGAGAGCACTGCGAGGTTCACCGCGGAGGTGAACACCTTCCACGCGAAGACAGGCACAAAGAGAATGAGAAACGCCACTTGCCGAAGCCGGGTTCGCAGACGCACCGCCTCGGTTCGCCCACCAATCTGATCGGGTTGGCCGATCCACTCCTCGCCGTGAACGAGCCCCCGAAACAAAACCACCCCTGCGATGCTCAGCGCGGCGCCCAGTACAACGGTAAACGCATCGGGCGCTCCGGTAACGGTCATCCATACCGCGTAGAGCCCAAAGCCAACAGCGATGTGCTTCATGATGCCTCAGTGTATGCCAACACACTTTTGATGGCAACCACGTTTTGTGACTCGCTTGACAGCGGAGCTGCTCGGTGGCACCGTGAGACCATGCATTGGACACTCGCCCACATGATCCTCGACCTCACCCACAACAGCATCGAGGCCGGGGCTTCCCGGGTCGAGGTGCGCATCGCAGAGGAAGGGTCGCGGCTGCGGGTGGCGATTATCGACAACGGCAAGGGGATGGACGAAGCGACACGCAAGCGCGCCATCGACCCCTTCTACACGGAACCGGGCAAACACCCCAGTCGTCGCGTTGGGCTGGGCCTGCCGTTTCTGGTGCAGACCGTCGAGCAGACCGGCGGAACCTACCGGCTTGATTCCAAGCCGGGGGTAGGCACCGAGGTACACTTCACCGTCGACACCGCCCATCTTGACTGCCCGCCGCTTGGCAGCATTGTGGACCTCGCCGTGATGCTCTTCTGCTTTGACGGAGACTACGAGCTGATACTGCACCGCAGCAGGACGCAGGGAGGAACTTCGTTCAGCGGCCCTCCAACAGAGTACACCGTTGCGCGCAGCGAGATGCAGGATGCGCTCGGAGATCTGGCCGATCTTGAGAGCCGGGCACTCCTGGAGGACTACCTGCAGGGGTGCGAGTCGGAGATCCCCCCGGACTGAGGATGTAACTTTCCTTTGACAGCAGTTGATTCTCCCCTTACACTAAAGATATATAGATAAGATTTGCGCTATTTATCCGCTTCTCCGGGGCGGAGCAGCCGCCCCACAGCACTGAAAGGGGGCATCATGAGCGCACACGGCACCGCTACTCGAACTACCGCACCGGCTGAGACCCTGGAACCCGAACAGCACCAGTTCATCGACCGCGTCGTAAAGGCGCACCATCTCGAGCACGGAGCGCTGATTCCGGTACTGCAGGAGGTGCAGAAGGAGTTTGGCTACCTCTCGCAGCCGGCGATCGACCGGATTGCGTCCGGCCTGGGAATTCCCTTCAGCGAGGTAGCGGGCGTGGTTACCTTCTACTCCTTCTTCAACACTTCTCCGCGCGGGAAACACATCGTCCGCGTCTGTCTTGGTACAGCGTGTTATGTGCGCAACGGAAAACAGGTGCTCTCCGATCTGCAGCGGGAACTGGGCGTCACCGTGGGAGAGACCAGCGAAGACCGGAACTTCACGCTGGAGGTGGGGCGCTGCTTTGGCGCGTGCGGTCTGGCACCGGTAGTCATGATCGACGACGACGTGCACCAGCGCGTCAAACCCGCACGGCTACGCGAGTTGCTTTCTCATTACCAAGCCGAAGGCGAGCCAACCGCTACACCCGGCAATGGGTCACAGCCGAAACAGCAGGAGGGCGCACGATGAGCGGCACGAAACGTGAAGTGATGGTATGCGCTGGTGGCGGCTGCGTGGCCTCCGGTTCGCTCGATCTGGTGAACGAGTTTCACGCGCGGTTGAGCTCAGCCAATGGATCGGTAGCCGTGCGCACCTGCGGCTGTCTGGGGCCGTGCGCGCGCGGCCCGCTGGTTCGCATCGAACCCGACGGCGTGCTCTACGAAGAAGTAACGGTTGCGGACGTGGACGAGATCGTTCGCGAACACCTCTTTGAAGACCGGGTAGTGGAGCGGCTCTGTCACCGCAACCCTGCCACGGACGAGGTCGTCCCGAAACAGAACGACATCGAGTTCTTCCGAAATCAGACCAAGATCGTGCTGCGAAACTGCGGCCGCATCGATCCCATGAGTATCGATGACTACCGTGCGGAGGGCGGCTACGAGGCGCTGGAAAAGGCGGTCACGTCGCTCAGCGGCGATCAGATCATCGAAGAGCTGAAAACCTCGGGACTGCGGGGGCGCGGGGGCGCGGGCTTTCCCACGTGGCGCAAGTGGCATTTTGCGCGGAACATTCCCGGTGCGCGCAAATATGTAGTCTGTAACGCCGACGAGGGCGATCCCGGTGCCTTCATGGATCGCAGCATTCTCGAAGGCGATCCACACAGCCTGATCGAGGGCATGGCGATTGCCGCCTATACCATCGGGGCCACCCAGGGGTACGTCTACGTGCGCGCGGAGTACCCGCTTGCAGTATCCCGTCTGGCCAAGGCGCTGGAGGCGGCGCGCAACGCCGGCATCCTCGGTGCATCCATCATGGGCAGCGGTGTGGCCTTTGACCTTGGTATCCGCATGGGGTCCGGCGCCTTTGTCTGTGGCGAAGAGACCGCGCTCATGGCTTCCATCGAAGGCCGTCGCGGAGAGCCGCGGCCCCGCCCACCCTTCCCCGCCGAGGTGGGGCTCTGGGAATCGCCCACCCTGCTCAACAACGTCGAGACCTACGCCAACGTCCCCGCAATCCTCGCGCGCGGCGCGGAATGGTTTGCCGAGATCGGAACCGCGCAGAGCCGCGGAACCAAGGTCTTTGCCCTCGCAGGCGCGGTGAACAACAGCGGCCTGGTGGAGGTGCCGATGGGTACCACGCTCGGCGAGCTGATCTACGACATCGGCGGCGGGATCACCGGAGGCAAGAGCTTCAAAGCGGCGCAGATCGGCGGACCGTCGGGCGGCTGTATTCCGCGCGAACACCTCAGCGTGCCGCTGGACTACGAGTCGGTGAGCAAGCTCGGAGCGATCATGGGTTCCGGCGGCCTCATCGTCATGGACGACGACACCTGCATGGTGGACGTGGCGCGTTTCTTCCTGGAGTTTGTGCAGGAGGAGTCGTGCGGCAAGTGCGTGCCCTGCCGCGTCGGAACCAAACGGATGCTCGAGATCCTCGAGCGCATCTGCAGCGGAAAGGGCGTTGAGGGTGACATCGAGATGCTCGAGCAGCTCGGCCGGCAGATCAAGGAGACCTCGCTCTGCGGCCTGGGCCAGAGCGCACCCAACCCGGTGCTGTCTACCATCCGCTACTTCCGCCACGAGTACGAAGCGCACATCCGCGAACGCCACTGCGAGGCGGGGGTCTGTCCGTCGCTGGTGCGGGCGCCGTGCCAGAGCGCCTGCCCGGCGGGCGTCGACGTGCCGGGATTTGTGTCGCTGGTGGGTGAGGAGCGCTACGCCGAAGCGCTGAAGCTGCACCGCGAGCGCAACCCCTTCGCGGCGGTCTGCGCGCGCGTCTGTTTTCACACCTGCGAGGACAAATGCCGCCGCACATCGCTGGATGACTCGGTTGCCATCCGCGGCATCAAGCGCTTCATGGTCGACCAGGAGGTGGTGATCCAGCACCCGCGGGTGGTGGAGAGCGAAGAGAACGAGAAGCGTCGTATTGCCATTGTCGGGGGTGGTCCGGCGGGGCTCTCGTGCGGGTACTTCCTCGCGCGCCTGGGCTACCGGCCGGTAGTCCTGGAGGCCGAGCAGCGCCCCGGAGGCATGCTCGTGCAGACCATCCCCGCCTACCGGCTTCCCCGGGAAACGCTCGCGCGCGAAATCCGCATGATCGAGCAACTTGGCGTTACCATCAAGACCGATACCGCCCTCGGCCGCGACTTCACCCTTGAGCAGCTGAGAGATGAGGGATACGAAGCGGTTTTTCTGGGCGTCGGGGCCCCGTCGGGCATGGCGCTTGGGATCGATGGAGAGGACGCCGAGGGTGTGGTCGAGGCCAACGATTTCCTTCGTCGCTACAACATCCGCGGCTCGGTACCCGTGGGCAAACAGGTGGTGGTGGTTGGCGGGGGAAACGCCGCAATCGACGCCGCCCGTACGGCACTCCGGCTGGGCTCCGAGAAGGTGACGGTGGTCTACCGGCGCACCCAGGAGCAGATGCCCGCCTACGCCGAAGAGATCGAAGCGGCCCTCGCCGAAGGCGTGGAGCTCCGCTGCCTCACTCAGCCACTCGAGGTGGTGAGCAACGACACGGGCAGCGTCTCCGCGCTGCGCTGCGCGCGCATGGCGCTCGGTGAGTTTGACCGAAGCGGCCGTCGTGGCGCAACGCGTGCGAAGGACGAGCCCTTCCTGGTCGAAGCCGACCAGGTCATTGTTGCAATTGGCCAGCGGCTCGATCCCGCGACGATGCTCGGCGATATGGAAGTGGAGTTGACCGGCAACGGCTTCATCAAGGCGGATCAACTGACCGGCTGCACATCGGTGCCGTGGCTCTTCGCAGGCGGCGACGCAGCGAGCGGACCCGCCTCGGTGGTGAGCGCCATCGCCGCCGGAGAGCGCGCCGCCGTGGGAATTGACGCCATGCTTACCGGAGAGGAACACGCATTCTGGCGCACCGAACACGTGCTGGACACCGACTACGACCCGGACGCCGATCCGGTACCCTTCCCCCGCGAACCAATTCCCATGGTGCCGGTGGACCGGCGCAAGCGCAGCTTTGACGAAGTTGAACTGCCGTGGAACGAGAGCGTCGCGCTGAGACAGTGCCAACGCTGCCTGCGCTGTGATTACGGCCGCGTCCCGGTTTCGCCCGACCACGCCGCTTCGGAGGTACACTATGCCTAAACTGACCATCAATCACCGAACCGTCGAGGTTCCCGACGGGCGCACCGTTCTGGATGCGGCCCTCGCGGCCGGCTACCGGATTCCCACCCTCTGCCACATGGAAGGCCGCAAGCCGCTGGGCG
>REDM01000214.1 GCA_007693485.1 Spirochaetaceae bacterium | reverse complement strand
CGGGTTGAGTACGTCGACCACGTGGACCCCGTCGCCCGCGCCCCACACCGTTTTGAAACTGCCCACCTGCAGAGTGAAGCGGTCGGCGTAGAGCCGCACCCACGCCTCTTCTACCACGTCGCGGTAGTCGTCCAGACCGCGTCGGCCGTCAAGACGAAATCGCGCCACCGCTTCGCTTGCGGCCCCATCCGCCCGCACTTGGGTCAGTACCACCGGGTCGGCGGTGGTGAGCGAGGACCACGGTGCGTCGGTGTCGATGATCGAGCGGGTCACCAGCCCGACCGAGCCGCCCACCCGCACCGGCCCGGCGCCGGATTCCGGTTCTTCAAAAAAACTGAGGCCTTCATCGGCAACTGCAGCCGCTGCCGGCCAGAGCAGGAGGGCCGCGACGATCACGGCCGTGATGGCAGCAGCCGACAGATTGGGGCCACGGTTTGTCCAACCGTTGATCCAGCGGTTGATCCAACGGTACGGTATGTGTCTCATGATGGTCCTCCCGTCTGCTTACCGGGTCCTTCCGGTTTCCAGGAAGCGGGTTGTGAAGAGCGCGTCGGGAAGGTTCCCGTTGTACTGGATGCGCTGCACCGTAAGTCGGGTGGAGTGGTTGGTCTGAACGTTTTCCATAACGCTTTCCATGGGGGTCCAGTAGTCCTGAACCTGTTCCAGCCGCTCCACTCGATTGACTTTCAGGAGCCGGTCCCGCGAGTCGTAGAGCTCGACGCGCGTTGGTATCCAGATGTCGCGCGGAACCCACTGCACACGGCGCCGGTATTGCGAACTCGCCGGATCGCGCGGAACCGACTCAACCACAAAGCAGTGGTGCTCTCCGCACGCTTCTTCCCGAACCAGGGTGTGGCGGTCGTCGTCCACGCTGCGGCTTCGCAGATCATCGTAGGTGAAGTCGGTTCCCATGAAGCTTTCCCTGCTTTCGCCGGCCGCGATCCGTCGGACGCGCCGCAGCGCGGGAAGGTAGATCCACTGGTCGTCGGCGCGATCGGCATGTTCCACTACCAGGAAGCGGGTGTCCTGCACGCTCGCCGGACGGTGAAACACCACGACCATTCGGTTCAGCCCGGCCTCGGTTTCTACGCCAAAGCCCTCGATGATCCGTTCGCTGGTGGAGCCGCGGCTGTCGGTGAGCCGCAGCTCGATGAGTGCCTGCACGGCGCGGCCGCCGTCGCGGGCTTCGACCGCTCGCATCACCTCCTCGCCGGACATGGCACCGGCGGCAACGGCGAGTACCATTGCCATGCAGACCGCAGCGGTCAATCGTTTGTGTTGAGTTGTCATTGTGTGCCTCCTTCGGCCGAGAGAAAGGCCGGTTTGAACAGATTGAGCAGGGCGGGCAGCAGCGTCACCGCGGCGATACACGACGTGACCATGGTCACGGCCACCAGCAGCCCGACGTACCGCAGCGGGTTGAAGTTGGACAGCAGCAGAACCAGAAAGCCCGCGGCTACCGATCCCGCGTTGAACACAATGGCCTTTCCCGTACCAAGCAGGGCGCGCTCGGTTACGAGATCGAGATCGCTGCTCTGTGCGCGCTCCCGTCGGTACGCCGCCAGCACGTGGATGGTGTAGTCCACGCCGATGCCAATGGAAATCGAGGCAATCATCGCCGTTGCGATGTTCAGGTGGATGCCCATGATCCCCATCACGCCAAAGTTAATCAGCACCGCAACGGAGAGTGGTACCAGGCCGAAGAGGCCGGCCATCGCGGAGCGATGCGCAATCGCTACGATCAGAAAGACAATGAACATTGCGGTGACGATGCTGGTCAGCTGCGAGCGCACAATGAGACGAGTCACCGCCGCCTCGATATCGGCAAAACCGGCGATGGAGGCCGTGTAGCCGTCGGGCAGGTGGCGCTCCGTCCACGCGAGGGCATCCCGGGAGATGCGGGTGGTGTCCGCGGTGCTCGTTGAGCGCAGCTGTACCAGCATGCGCGCGCCCTGCGGCTCGAGGGCGTCGTCAGCAAACTCGGACAGCCCACCGGAATAGATCAGAAGGTACTGGCTGATGAGGTTGCGAAGCTCGTCGCGGGTTGCCAGCCGGTAGCGCTGCGGATCGAGGGGGATCTCGTCGAAGGCGGCGCCGCCGATATTGAGCTCGCGATTGAACAGCCGCACCAGTTCAGCGCCGCTGATGTCCAGCCGCTCGGCTCTCGCGAGTGCGCGGTTGAGGGCGTCCGCCACGCCGGCAGGGTCGAGCGCTGCCTCCGTCAAAGCGCTTGGCGCGCGTGCTTCTTCATCGCGGGGCGCATCCGTGAGGTGCGTCGCCGCTGCATCGTCCTCGTCGCCAAAGAACGAGAGAAATCCGTCGTTTCCGTCGGAAGGGGTGGCGGCGTCGGGTTGCCCGGCGTCCGGCTCGTCATCCGGCGCGTGCATGACCCGGTTCATCCGTCGGACAAAATCCGAGAACGAGAGCACGTGTCCCACCTCGGCGTGGTGACGCTCCAGGTAGCGCGCCAGATCGTCCATTGCCGCAAGCGCGTCTGGGTCGGTGAGGGCTCCTCGCTCATCTCCCTCGAAGAGAACGCTGAACATCTTGGTGCCACTGAATCGCTCGCGGATCACCGTGTCGGCGGTTCGCACCGGAGAGTCGCGATCGAAATACTCGACCATTGCGTTGTCTACCACCACCTGCGTCAGGGCCCACGTGCAGGCGGCGGCCACGAGGAGCACACCGGCCACCACTACCGCGGGTCGCCGGCCGACCGATCGATGGAACATCAGCAGCATTCGCTCCATCCGCCCGGGGAGGGCGTCGTGCCGTTTGCTTTCGCCGGTGCGCTGCGGCAGTATCAGCAGAAGGGCTGGCACCAGCAGCAGCGTGACGCCAAGGGCCACCAGGACGCCAATGGCGTTGATAAATCCAAAGTGGCGCATGGGAGCGATCTCGCTGGTGGCTATGGATGCAAAACCGGCGGCGGTGGTCAGGGCGGTCAACGCGATGGGAGTACCCACGCGGCTCATGCTGCCAAACACCCACTCGCGCCGCTGGATGGGGTCGGCCGGATCGCTGCTTTCCCGGTCAAGTTCCCGGTAGTGGCTGTACAGGTGAATGGCATACGCGCTTCCCACCGCGACGAGCAGGACGGGGATGACGGTGGAAATCATCGAGAAATAGATGCCCAGCATTGCCATGATGCCAACCGCCCAGACGGTGGCAACGCTGACCGTGAGCAGCGGAAGCACAACGCCCAGCACGCTGCGAAACGCCAGCGCAAGCACCACCACCACCACGATGAGTACCATCGGGATGAGGTAGGTCAGGTCTCCGATCATCGATCGCTTCAGCTCTACGGTCACAACCGGTTCGCCACCCACCGCAAAGAAGTGCCCCGGCCCGGTGTGCTGCTCAAGGAGGGCATCAAGCCGGTGTACAAACTGCTCGCGTTCTTCGGTGGTTGTGCGCGCCTCCAGAGTGACAATGATCTGAGTAGCCTGAAGGTCGTCCGAGACGAGGTTTCCCCGATACATCGGTGCCCAGTCGAAGAGCCGCCGCCGCAGTTCGGCCGCGTCCGCGACGGGGTTGCCGGTGTCCGAATGGAGCGTGGTCACCTCCATCCCGCCCCCGCTCGCGGCGATGTAGTCGGCATTGACCAGCGAGGTAACGGAGTTTACAAACGGGAGGGCTTCGATCTCGCCACCGAGCAGACCGATCAGCTTCAGCCAGCGGGCATCGAGCACGCTTCCCCGTTCGACCACCAGAGCAACGCTCACCAGCTGCTGGCTGCCGTAGGTGTCCAGCATGCGGTCGTACGCCAGCTTCTCGGCGCTGTGCGGAGGGATGAAGACTTCAACGTTGTTGTTGATGGTGATGCCGGGGATCTGCAGTGCAAAGAAGACGGTCAGTGCCGCGGTGACGGCAACAATGATCCCGGGTCGGCGAAAAAGGTTTCTCATGGCTGTGTCGTCAGGTAGTATTCGATCATGTCAAACATCTGCTCCACCAGTTCTTCGGGCGAGAAGGCACTGCGCTCCCGAATAAACCGGTCGCGAGCCGCAACCCGCTGCAGGAAGCTCTCAACCATATGCACCTGCATTTCTGCGGTGCGTCGAGGGTCAAATCCCGGGCGAATCGAGCCGTCACGCTGCCCCTGCTCGAGCACGCGCACCAGCGCCTCCTTGATCTCGTCGATGACGTGAAAGCAGTCCCACGCGCCTGACGCGTCTTCGGGCGCGCCGTGCGTTCGATAGTCCAGATATTGAAAAAGCTGCAGATAGTCGGAGTACTCGTTGTAAACCGAGACGTACCCACTGCGCATCGCCTGAATTTTGGCGGCTGCCCCGTCTGCTCCGTCGGCCGCGCCAACGATGCGGTCGCGGAACTCGCCCAGAATCGAATGGAGGAGCGCGTAGATCAGCGCCTCCTTGCTGCGGAAGTAAAGATAGAGGGCGGCCTTGGAGAGCTCGGCCTCTTCGGCGATGTCTGCCATGGTGGTGCTCTCCACTCCGGTGGAAAGCAGACGCCGCGCGGCGGCTGCCATGATGGTTCGGCGACGGTGCGCCCGCTCCCGCTGTTTGCGATCTCCGATACCCATCGTTCACTCCTGAACTACAGTAATTTAATGACTAATAGTCAGTAAAATGATATCGATTCGTTCCCGCGGGGTCAAGGCGTTGTGGACAGTGCCGCCGTGTGATAGGCTGTGTGCGGGAGGAAACCATGAACAGACGGGCACTTCTGACTGGGTTCGCGCTCTTCGCGATGGCGACACTTCTGGTTCCGATTACTGCGGCTGCTTTTGAGACGTTTGATCGATACCCGGGGTTCTCGTACGATGTCGGTGGTTCCACCGGTTTCGACGGGAACGATACGTTTTTTGAGGCAAACGCCGCGTTGAACACGCACTTTTCCCCGTGGATGGCGTGGCGAAACTCCATCTTCTACCGCGGGGGAGGATCCGGCGATGACTTCTTCGGTCTGGATACCTCGGCGCTCTTTGGCCGACGCTGGCCGGTGGGTGAGCAGACCGGCTTTTCGCTGAAGGGCGGTGGCGGCTACCGGTTCACCAGCAAGGGGCAGCACGCTCCCTTCGCCGAAGCGGGTGCGGATCTGGCGGGCGACTCATGGCGCATCGGCGTCAATTCCAAGTACATCCTGTATGAAGTGGTTGGCAGCGATCGTGAGAACGAGTTCCTGATCGGCATCGTACTCTCCGGCAGCACCAGCGGAAGATTCTAGGAGCATTCATGGCTACACCGGTTCGCCGTCTCAGGCTTGGAATGGTTGGCGGAGGCAGAGACGCCTTCATTGGGTCCGTCCATCGGCACGCTTCGTGGATCGAAGACCGGTACGAGCTCTCCGCGGGAGCGCTTTCTTCGACGCCTGAGAAGGCGAAGGCGTCCGGCCGCGATCTGGGCCTTCCCGATGCACGCAACTACGGCAGCTGGCAGGAGATGCTGGAGGGTGAGTTGCGCCTGCCGCGGGATGAGCGGATTGACGCGGTGTCCATTGTCACCCCTAACCATCTGCATTTTCCGGTTGCAAAGGCGTTTGTGGAAGCCGGCTTTCACGTGATCTGCGACAAACCGCTGGTCCATACGTCAGCGCAGGCCGACGAGCTCGCGTCCCTGGTTGAAAAGGCAGGCACTGTCTTTGCGGTAACCTACAACTACACCGGCTACCCCATGGTGAAGCAGGCGCGCCACATGGTGCGCTCGGGTGCAATTGGAACTATTCGCAAGGTCATCGTTGAATACAATCAGGACTGGCTCTCAACCAAACTCGAGGATCAGGGCGCCAAACAGGCCGAATGGCGAACCGACCCCGCACGATCGGGTATCGCGGGCGCCGTGGGCGACATCGGTTCCCACGCGGAGAACCTGGTCTCCACCATCACCGGTCTGGAAATCACGGAGCTCTGCGCCGATGTCACGGCCATGGTTCCCGGCCGTGAGCTGGACGACGACGCGAGCATCCTGGTGCGCTATCGCGGCGGCGCCAAAGGTATCATGCTCGCATCCCAGATCTGCGCGGGCGAAGAGAACGCCTTTCGACTGAGGATCTATGGTGATACCGGCAGTCTGACGTGGCATCAGGAAGACCCCAATTACCTCCGGTACAAGGTCATCGGGCAGCCCGAGCAGGTACTCAAGCGCGCCAACGCCTACCTCTGCGAAGCGGCACGGCGAGCCGGAACCATTCCCCCCGGCCACCCCGGAGGCTTCCTCGAAGCCTTCGCCAACGTCTACAAGGGTGCCGCACTCGCGATACACGCGGCCGAGGGTGGCCCCGCCATCGACCCGGACGATCCCGACTACCCGACCATCGCCGACGGAGTGCGCGGCGTGCGGTTCATCGAGACCGTGATCGCCAGCGGCCGCAGCACCCAGAAGTGGACACTCTTTCCCTCGCGGGGCTGAGTCGGCGCCGCAGCCCCGCGGCGTTCTGATCCCGAGAAAACGGGTATGCAGAACGCATTTCCCATGCGTTCTGCATACCCGTTTTGCATAACCCGCCGCGAACATCCCGGTATCGATATCGGAATGGGACTCTCCGCATCACATAATACTTGATCCTGAAAAGGTTTATTCATTATACCCGGCAATTGGCTCATTTATTCCGATATTGGCACGAAAATTGCTTATATTGTGGTGAGGATGGAAAACCATGAGTAACAAAGCAAAATCAGTGTGTACCGTTATCAACATGCTGCGTGTCGTCGCGGTGATGATCGTTATACTTTCGCTCTCCTTTTGTGCGAACCCGTTTGGCAGTAGTGCCGGTGGACGCGGAAGCGGGATTCCCACGGATCCGGACTCGGGTGATCCGTCTGCCGATCAGGAAGGCTCGCCTTTGCTGGAATCGCTTCTCGAGGATCTTTTCGGAGCGAGCCACGGCAGCGAACCGGTTTCTGTGGAAGCCGCTGGGTTCACCGGTGCTACTGCTGCTTTTCAGTTCATTGACGATCCGATACACGGCCCTGTGATCGAAGCAGGGGGAGCCGAGTGGGCGGCTGCCCTTTCGCCGCGGTTTTCCGAGCGGAGTCTGCTGGCCGACGCGGGCCTTGTAACCGAAGTTTCATTTGACGTTCGGCCGGTCAGTGATGTGTCACGGCCTGAGCACAACCGAATGGGTATCTCATTGCTGTACGACAACGAAAGCGATACGCGCTCCGAAATGACGAGAGCCCTTGGCTTCGAGTTCGCACCGGTAACCGAGGCTAAGGACCGCGGTTTGGAAAACGCCCGCGTCAATGCTCCAAGTCTCAGCGCACAGCGTCGCAGGGCGTTGCAGACCGGATCGGGTAACCTGATTGCCAACGGCGGATCCGCTCCGTGGCTGCGGATCACTATTCGCATTACGGAGGCAGAGATCACCGTGTCCGGTTCCTATCCCGGTGCCGGCGCGATTGGCGCGTGGGCCAACACCGTGTCCTTTGCTGGCGAAGACGGGCTGACCAATGTTGGAAATTTTAACCGGATCGAACTCACGCACCGCGGTCTCGGCGAGAATCGGTACCAGATCCGCAATCTCGATATTGCGGCGGTACCAGATTAACGGTGAACTACGTCTTCAGTCGGGAGCGGAATACCACCGCCTGCCCGAAGACGCTGACTCCTGCATTCAACACAACCAGACCGGCGGTCCCGATCCAGAACCATGGCTCGGCGGCCGCCTTTCTGATGATCGCTTCCCCGACAATGCTGACGCCCGCGCCAATCAGAATTAATCCGCCGACGGCGTAGACAAGCCATTTGGTCTTTGTTGTCACATCGTACCTCCGCTGCCACTGTGCGAGTCGGTGCCGCTGTTGTCAACGGGCGTCCTCGGCAAAAAGCGAAGCAGCAGTGTAGAGGCCATCATCAGCATGCCCAGAATGACAAAGCCCGCGCCAAAGGCTCCCGCCTCGGAGAGCAGGCCAATGCCAAACGGAGCGGCCCCGGCGCCAAAGAGATACGAGATTGGAATCACCAGAGAGATGACCACATTGCGGGACTCGGGTGCGGCGATGCTGGAGAGCAGAACGAGAGCCGCGGGGAAAAAGGCCGCAATCAGCATCGGCTGCACCACAACGACCACATAGAGCATCGAGCCCCGGGATATACCGATCAGCGCCGTGGCAACCCCGGCGAGCAGGCAGATCGTCGTGAGCAAGCGCTTCGCGCCAAAGCGATCCGCAAGCACGCCGGAGCCAAAGACCAGCAGCAGCGCCGTCAGTCGGGAGACGGACACCAACGAGTTGGCCGCGGTGGAGGTCATCTCCCGACGTTCGATCAGAAAGGTGGGAAGCAGGGCGAAGACGCCAATCTCCAGCCCCAGTGCAAGCATGAAGAGCAGGGCCACCACCCAGAACGTCCTCTGAGCCAGTATTGACCGCACGTGGTGGAGATTGGGTGGGCTGCCGGGGAAACGGCCGCCACGAGAGACCCCGCGGTAGAAAATCGCCATGGCAAAGCAGGCTATGCCGATTACTGCGAACAGCAGGCGCCAACTCCCGAGTTGGATTGCCGCTTCAGCAATGACCGGCGCGGCGAAGAATCCCAGAATCGGACCTACTTCATGCAGGGCCAGCGCCTTGCCCCAGTGGCGGGCGTGGGCGGCGCCGGTCAGCGTAGCGATACCCGACGGGGCGTAGAGTCCGGCGCCCATTCCCAGTACAAAGAGCAGCACGCGCAGAACGGACGCCGACGGGGCGGCGGCAAGCAGAACCGATGCAGCTCCCACCACGCTGAGCGAGAGCACAATGGTACCGCGATGGTGGAGCCGTTCGGCAACAAACCCCGAGAGCAGCATGGTGATGCTGAACCCAACAGAAACAAAGAGAAACAGACCCGAAGATTCGGCCCGCGACAGATCGAAGGCGGCCTCGATCTCCAGGAGGAGGGGTGAGAGCAATACGCGCGGCAGCAGGTTGAGGAAGAGAACGAGCACCAGCAGAAGCGCCGGGCGCACGTCGAAGCGTTCATCCGCAAGAGGGGTAGGAGAGATGCTCATGGTGGACTACCGCTGAATCACTGCATCAAAGCGGCGGGTGTCGCGCAGGTGCCGGGCGCGCAGAAGAGACTCCAGACCGGTCATGAAGTCGTTGATGCAGTCGCACCCAAGCGAGTAATAGACGGTGGTGCCCTCTTTGCGATCCTTCAGAATGCCCGCACTCTTCAGGACCGTGAGGTGACGGGATACGGTCGAGGTGTCGGCGCCGATCCGCTCGGTCAGCTGGCAGACGCAGTATGGCCCTTCCCTCTGGATCAGATCGACGATGTAGACCCGGGTAGGGTGGGCGAGCGCTTTCAGAATCTCGGCGCGCGCCTCGGCGCGAAGGCGATCAGTATCTTCAATCATCTTGCGTATTTTGCCAAGGAAACCCACTACGGGTCAAGCTCGTTCCCAACCGTCCAGCAGGTGCGGCGTCCCTTGACAGACTCAGGCGTAATTGGTTAAATGACCAATAATGCAAGTCACTGACCACAGGATAAGGAGAACACGATGAACATTCAAATTCTTGGTTCGGGATGCCCGAACTGTCAGAACCTGGAGCAGAACGCTCGCGAAGCTGCGAAAATGCTCGGCGTTGAGGCGACCTTCGAGAAGGTGACCAACATGGACCAGATCGTCGAGATGGGTGTTATGCGCACCCCCGGTCTTGCGATCGACGGAACCGTGCAGAAGTTTGGCAAGGTGTTCACGCCCGACGAGATTGCGGAGACCATCAAAGCGTACCAGGCTCAGTGAGCGAAGGCGCCCCGGGTGATGTACCGGGGCGTTTTTTATGCGCTTCCAAAAATCTGACCGTACACAATTCCGGCAGTCGCCGAGAGGGCGACAACCAGAATCGCATAGACCAGCGTCTTCCTGGGGCCCAGCTCGCTACCGATGATCAGCAGCGCCGGAAGCGAGAGTGAGGGGCCTGCAAGCAGCAGCGCGAGCGCAGGACCCTGGTGCATGCCGGCGCCAATCAGCCCCTGCATGATTGGAACCTCGGTCAGGGTCGCAAAGTACATCAGGGCACCCGACACCGCAGCAATCACGTTGCTCGCCAGTGAGTTGGTTCCAACCAGCCCAGCGATCCACGCTTCGGGGATGAGGGCCATGTGGCCGGGGCGCCCCAGCAGGAAGCCGGCAATCATGACACCACCAAACAGCAGCGGAAGAATCTGCACCGCGAAATCGCGCGTCGCGGTGACCCAGTCCGAGAGTTCGCTGCGCTGATACCAGCGTACAAGGGAAACGGCCAGAAGTACCCCAAATCCGGCGGAGATCAGCCATTTCCACCGATGCAGGAAGTCCCACCAGCCGACCTGCCCGCCCGACGGCGCCCAGTTCAGAAACACCAGAATGCCCACCATGGAGGCCATGGTAACGGCGGTCTGACCGAGGGTTCGCCCCTCGTCATCATACGACTGAAACATCGCCGCGTTGGTGGTTCGCTCCTTGTCTTCTTTCAGGAAGATCAGCTGCATCAGGATGCCGATCACGAAGGCAAAGATCACGGCGCCAACGGCGCGCGCAATCCCGAGCTGAAGCCCCAGGACCCGTGCCGTGAGAATGATTGCGAGCACGTTGATCGCCGGGCCGGAGTAGAGAAAGCTCACCGCGGGCCCAAGCCCGGCTCCCTTCTTGTAGATGCCCTTGAACAGGGGAAGAACTGTGCACGAACAGACCGCGAGAATGGTGCCGGAGACCGACGCCACGCTGTACGCCACCAGTTTGGGCGCGTCGGGGCCGAGATGCTTGATCACCGACTGCTGGTTGAGAAAGATGGAAATGGCCCCCGCGATGAAGAACGCCGGGATCAGACAGAGGATGACGTGCTCGCGGGCGTAGTCCCCCATCATCAGGAAAGACTCCTGCACGGCGGACGCAACCCGGGGAGCTTCCCACGGAACAAAGAACGCCACCAGAAACACTCCCGCCATCGCGGTGAGGACTCTATTTTTTTTGCTGCTCCAGAACCGCTGGATCATGCCCGGCTCTGAGGTACTCCCTCCGGAGGAAGGAGTCTGTTCTGCGACTGACGTGCTCATCGGTATCTCTCCTGCTTATTTGGCAATATAAGCAAATATATGGCAGTATGTCAAGGGTGTTCGTATTCATGCATTCGTTGGGTTCAACGGATCAGCGCTTGACACCACGCCGCAGTCTACCATATTATGCGGATATGCGCATATACGCGAGTACAACAATTTCCCGTCTCAAAGCGCTCGCCGATCCCACCCGCCTGCGGATCGTAAACCTGCTCGCGGTTCGGCCGCTCTGCGTGTGCAGCATCGAGCAGGTGCTCGGCGTGTCGCAGACGGCCGCTTCACGCCATCTTGCGCGGTTGCAGGCGGCCGGAATTCTGGACAGCGAACGGCGCGCCCAGTGGGTGTACTACTCGCTCGATGAGGGTTTTGTAACCGATCACGCCGGTCTGCTCGATTACCTGAAGGGGGAGGCCGCCGATGACGTTCAGCTTCGTGAAGACGGGGCACGGCTGGAACAGCACGTCGAAGCCGACACGCTCTGCGCGGCCGACCCCGAAGCCTCGACGCCAGACACCGTGAGCGTCTTATCACTGGAAACAACCCGCACGAAGCGGAACACACAGAAGGAGTACGTATGAGTGAGAAGAAAGCAGCGTCCGACGGCCTTGGGGTCTTTGGTCGGTATCTGACAATATGGGTTGCGCTCTGTATCGTGGTGGGCGTTGCGATCGGGCAGTTTCTTCCGGTGGTGCCGGAGTTCCTGAGCCGGTTTGAATACGCACAGGTCTCGATTCCCATTGCCATTCTGATCTGGCTCATGATCTATCCCATGATGCTCAAGGTAGACTTTTCGAGCATCGTTCGCGCGCTCAAGGCGCCCAAAGGACTCACGGTAACCTGCGTGACCAACTGGCTGATCAAGCCGTTCAGCATGTTCTTCTTTGCGTGGCTCTTTCTCACGGTGATCTTCCAGAGGTTCATTCCCGAGACACTCGCGCGCGAGTACCTCGCCGGTGCGGTGCTCCTGGGGGCGGCGCCCTGCACCGCGATGGTCTTTGTCTGGAGTCATCTGACGCGCGGCAACGCCGGATACACCCTGGTTCAGGTGGCGGTGAACAACATCATCCTTCTGTTTGCCTTCACGCCCATCGTGATGTTTCTGCTCGGCGTCTCGGACGTGTTTGTTCCCTACGACACCCTGCTGCTGTCGGTGGGGCTCTTTATTGTTATCCCGCTCGCCGGCGGATGGATCAGCCGAACGCAGATCATCAAGCGAAAGGGACTCGACTACTTTGAGAACGTATTTCTGAAGAAGTTCGAAGGGGTTACCACCGTTGGCCTGCTCCTTACGCTGATTGTGATTTTCTCCTTCCAGGGTGACGTGATTCTTGCCAACCCCTTTCACATCGTACTGATCGCCGTCCCGCTGATCATCCAGACCTTTGTGATCTTTGCCTTCGCCTACGGCTGGTCACGCGCGTGGAAGCTCCCGCACGACGTGGCGGCACCGGCAGCGATGATTGGAGCGAGCAACTTCTTTGAGCTGGCCGTTGCCGTCGCGGTGTCGCTCTTTGGCCTCACCTCCGGAGCTGCCCTGGCAACGGTGGTTGGTGTGCTCGTGGAGGTTCCGGTGATGCTGACGCTGGTGAAGATTGCGAATGCAACGCGGAAGTGGTTTCCGCAGCAGGTGTCGGTTGGGGAGGCGGTGGTTTCCGCCGACGCGTCCCCGTCTCAAGCCAACTAACAGCGAGTGCCACGAAGCTTGGTGAAAAAAACGGCCGGGGAGACCCGGCCGTTTTTGCGCGCGTGCGTCGGAGAGGACGCACCCACCTACCCGGAACAGCGCGCGGCTTACGCCAGCCCCGCTTTCCGTCGGGTATAGATGTCGTAGAACACGGCCAGGAGCAGAACCAGCGCCTTGACCACGTACTGCCAGTCAGCACCAATGTTCATGAGCGACATGCCGTTGTTGATGACCCCCATGACCAGGCCGCCGACAATGGCTCCGATGATGGTGCCAATACCGCCGGATGCCGACGCACCCCCAATGAAACAGGCCGCAATGGCATCGAGCTCAAAGAGGTTGCCCGCCTGAGGCAGGGCCGAGTTCATGTAGCCGGCAAAGACCAGCCCGGCGAGCCCCGCGAGCGAGCCCATGATCACGTGGACCGTGAAGACCACCATCTCGGAGTTGATGCCGGAGAGCTTCGCCGAGCGGGCGTTTCCTCCCACCGCGTAGATGTAGCGGCCGATCACGGTCTTCTTGGTGATGAACATGAAGACTCCCACCACGATGCTCAGCACGACAACGATCATCGGAACGCCGCGGAAGTCGGCGAACTTCCAGGAGAGCAGCGCGATCATGCCAACCACAAAGAGGATCTTTGCCAGGAAGGCGGGAAGGGGCAGGATTTCGAAGCCCTTCTTGATCTTGTTGCGCCGGCCCTGTACAAAGGCCACGATCACAATCAGGCTCAGCACCGCACCAACAATCCAGGCGAGGTAGTGCACGCGATCGACGGTCAATGCAGGAATAGAGATGAAGCCGGAGGTGATCTGGCGGAACTGGTCGTCCCGCAGGGAGATGGGGCTGACATTGGTGATCACGTAGGTGAGCCCACGAAAGAGCAACATTCCCGCCAGGGTCACGATGAAGGCGGGCACCTTGGCGTAGGCAATCCAGAATCCCTGGAACACCCCGATGACCATGCCGGCACCCATCGTCAGAATGATGGTGGGAATGAGTCCCAACCCGGTGTTGTAAACCATGGCCGCAATCGCGCCGGTGAAGGCACAAATGGAACCAACCGACAGATCGATGTTGCCCACAATGATCACCAGCACCATACCCACGGCCAGAATCAGAATATAACTGTTCTGCATGAAAATGTTGCTGATGTTCCGGGACGAGAAGTTCACTCCTCCGGTCATGACGGCAAAGACCACAAAGATCAGGCCGAGCATGAGGAACATCGAGTAGTTCCGGATATTGTCCTTGAACAGTTGCCGCAGCGACATCGTCTGCACGGCTGCTTTTTTCTCTGCCATTCGTTTCTCCGCTCTCAGCTCAGGGCCATGTGCATGATTTTTTCCTGGGTTGCTTCGTCATGGTCGAGGCTGCCCTTGATTTCGCCTTCGTTCATGACGTAGATCCGATCGGCCATTCCAATTGCCTCGGGCAGCTCGGAGGTCACCATGATGATGCACTTCCCCGCGGCCGCAAGGTCGTTCAGGATGCAGTAGATCTCGTACTTGGCGCCCACGTCGATTCCGCGCGTTGGCTCATCGACAATGAAGATCTCCGGTTCGGCCAGGAGACAGCGGCTCAAGACCACCTTCTGCTGGTTTCCGCCGCTGAGGTTCCGCACCATCTGGAGGACCGACGGGGTCTTGATGTTCAGCGATTTTCGGTACCGCTCGGCCGCGTCGGTCTCGGCGAAGGAGTCTACCACGCCGTAGCGGGAGAGTTTCTTCAGACTCGAGTTGGAAATGTTGGTCTTCACATCCTGGATGAGGATGAGTCCAAGACTCTTTCGGTCTTCGGAGACGTAGCCCAGCCCGCTTCGAATTGCATCGCGAGGGCTGGAGAACTCCATCTTGGTACCCTTGACGAAGAGTTCTCCCTCGTTTCGGGAGCCGTATGACTTGCCGAAGAGGCTCATCATCAGCTCGGTGCGCCCGGCACCCATGGGGCCGCAGAACGCCAGGATCTCGCCGCGGCGCAGATGAAACGACGCGTTATCCACCACCTTGATATGGTGGTATTCCGGGTGGTAGACAGTCCAGTTTTTGACTTCAAACACCGTCTCCCCGATCGACGGGGTTCTCTCCGGGTAGAGGTGCTTCATGTCCCGTCCAACCATGTCCTTGATCAGCATGGCGCGGGTGACCTCTTCGGTTCTGGCGTCGTAGGTACGGATTGACTCGCCGTCGCGAAGCACCGTGATGGAGTCGGCGATTTTCAGCACCTCGTTGAGCTTGTGCGAGATCATCACGCAAGTGAGCCCTTCTTTCTTCAGTTCCAGAATGAGGTTCAGCAGCTGCTCGCTTTCTTCGTCGTTCAGCGAGGCGGTTGGTTCGTCCAGGATGAGCAGCTCGGTGTTCTTGGAGAGTGCCCGGGCGATTTCGACCAACTGCTGTTTGCCCACGCCCATCTTGCTGACGATGGTCTCGGGTCGGTCCTTCAGGCCTACGCGCTGCAGATAAGGGCGGCTGCGTACGATCAGCTCGTCCCAGTCGATGATGCCAAACCGGTTCCTGCTGTGCCCGAGGAACATGTTTTCGTAGATCGAGAGGTAGGGGCTCAGCGCCAGCTCCTGGTGCATGATGGTCAGGCCAACCTTCTCGCTGTCGCGCACGCTGCGGAACTTCATCTCCTTGCCGTGCACCAGAACCTGCCCTTCAAAACTGCCGAAGGGATGGACCCCGCTGACGATTCCCATCAGGGTCGACTTGCCCGCACCGTTCTCGCCGCAGATGCCGTGAATCTCGCCGCGTTTGACGCGGAAGCTCACGGTATCCAGGGCGCGAACGCCGGGAAAGTCTTTGGTAACGTTGATTACTTCGAGTATGTTCTCACTCACGTTCGTTTTCCGCCCGGTTCAGAATACCACGAGACGAGGAAAGCGACACCGATAATCGATGTCGCTTTCGCTCGCGTGTTTTTCTCCACTGCCCTCGGATTACCGGAGGTCAGACTCTGAAATGTAGCCACTGTCGATCATGACGGCGCGATAGTTGTCGCTGGTCACGTTGATCGGCTCGAGCAGGAAGGAGGTGACCACCTTCATCCCGGTGTCGTAGCTCTCGGTGTCGCGGCGGGCACCGGCGATGTTGGGGGTTTCACCCTTGAGCAGCGCGTCGGCAAGCTGAATGGCGCCCTGGGCCAGCGACCGGGTGTCCTTGAAGACCGTCATGTACTGGCGGCCGTCGCGGATGGCCTGGATGGACGCAGTCTCGCCGTCCTGACCGGTTACGACCGGAAGACGGTTCACGTACTTGGCGTCGGCTTCAAGCGCTTCGATGATGGCCCGGGCGAGGGTGTCGTTTGGCGCGAGTACCGCGTCGAGTACCACGTCACGTGCGTCGTTGGTCAGGAGGTTCTCCATGCGCGCCTTGGCGTTCTCCGCTCTCCAGCCCTCGGTTGCAACGCGGGTAAACGCGCTGTCCGACGAACGAAGTGGGGCGGGTCCCACGATGCGCAGTGCACCGCGTTCCACGTGCGGACGCAGTACCGACATCGCTCCGTCAAAGAAGAAGAAGCTGTTGTTGTCGGTGGGTGAGCCGGCAAAGAGGGTGATGATCTTTGGCGACGAGCTGCTCGCCGCGCGAAGGTTCAGAGCCTCTTCGATTGCCATGCCCTGGAACTGACCAACGCGGAAGTTGTCAAACGTGATGTAGTAGTCGTACTGATCCGACCCGGTGATGAGGCGGTCGTACGCAATCACGATGATTCCTTCTTCGGCGGCCTCGCGGACTACCGAGTTCACGCCTTCGTTCAAGTTACCGATGATCAGGACGCGGGCACCCTTGGTGATGAAGTCCTGGATCTGCTGGTTCTGTCGGCCCTGGTCGGCGTCGCCGTAGGCAACTTCGGCCCGGTACCCGGCCGCGATGGCGTCTTCGAGCAACGACTGCCCGTCGCGCTGCCAGCGCTCAACGTGGGTTTCCGGCATCGCGATGCCGATGTCGATTCGTGCTGTCTCTGCGCGGCCACCGCCAAATACCATGCCGGCTGCAAGCAGGAGACCCAATGTAATAATTGCTACCCTTTTCATATGCACTCCTTTGTGTGTGGGAATGCTTTGATTATCAGGGGCAATCGAACGAACGCGCTACCGGACGATTCTGCCGATTCCTGCACGCAGGCCGACTTCCGGGGCTCGTGACCGTCTGCGGTAGCACGCGCATGACATAAGGATTGTGCTACTCGCGCGCGCGCACCGTGCGGTAGACGTCCTCGGCGCTGTGGAATCCGTCACGGACGATGGTCTCATCCATATTGTGGCGAAAGACGGCGATGGGGCGTTCCATGAAGAAGGGCACCGGGGTTCCGCTGCCGTTGTCCATATAGGAGTCGGGGGAGGGCATGCGGTTTTCCGCCATGGCAACCGCTACCTCGGCAGCGCGACTGGCCAGTTGCTGGATCGGCTTGTAGACCGTCATCAACTGCAGTCCTTCTACCACACGCTGGGCGGATAGCAGGTCGGCGTCCTGCCCCACCACCGCGACATCACCGGCCAGACGCCGTTCAGCGAGCAGCTGGATAACGGCGTTGGCGAGCTGGTCGTTTGCTGCCGACACCGCGTCCACGTTGTCGATGCGGTCGAGCACCGCGCGCACCTTCTCGGTCGCCTCGTCGGTGCTCCACTCCTCAAGCCAGATCTCGTCCACCACGCGTATCCGGTCGCTTGTCACGTGGGGCCGCAGGATTTCGTGCAGCCCTTCGTTGACCAGATAGCTGTTGTTGTCCCGGATTGACCCGTTGACGATCAGGTAGTCCCCGCGCGGGACCGCTTCGGTTAAGGCGCGCCCGAGATGGCGGCCAACCTCAACGTTGTCAAATGAGACGTAGGCGGTTACCGGGACTCCCTGCACCAGTCGATCATAGGCCAGCACGGGGATCCGGCGGTCGTTGGCGGTCTTGATGACCCCGGAGAGCAGGTCGGTGTCGTGGGCAATGACCACCAGCACGTCGATATTCTGGCCGAGCAGGTAGCGAATCTGGTTGATCTGCTCCTGTGTTCCGCCGGCCGAAAGCTGGAAGATCACCTCCGCGCCCAGCTCCCGCGCGGTGGAGGTAAAGATCTTGATGTCCTTGTTCCAGCGCTCGATGATGAAGGTGTCCGTGGCGGCGGAGAAGCCGATGACCACCGGCCGATCGTTTTCGCCGCCGGTGCCGCGCCGGGATGCAGCGCCGCACGCCGCGAGCGAGAGAAGCATCACCACTGAGAGGATTGCCGCGCGCAGGGCCAACGGGTTGTTACTGACTGGGAGACGGTTCATGTTCGCTCCTCCTTGTCGGAAATGACGTTGGGGTAACCCCGCGCTGTTTCTTGAAGATGCGGCTGAAGTAGTTGGGGTCCTGGTATCCGACCGCATAGGCGATTTCCTTGACCGAAAGGCGGTTCTCTGCCAGCAGTTCTTCTGCGGCGTGGAGTCGGACTGAGTTCAGATAGTCAACAAAAGTGGTTGCGAGGTTCTCCGAGAACAGACGGCTCAGGTAGCCTGCCGAAACCCCGCACTGCTCCGCGAGTTGCGAGAGCTGCAGCGGCTGGGCGTACTGCTCGTCGATGCAGCGCACGGCCCGCGTCAACGGTGCCGGCCAGTGGTGGGTGCGCTCGCGCACCTCGCGCTCCACCAGCGTCCGCAGCGCCCGCCCGGCCCAGCCAAGCACTCCTTCGCGTTGATCCTGCAGCATGATTTCCCGCACCGGATCACCGGGGAGCCTCGCCGAGGCGGGGTCTCCGAGGCGCTCACCGAGATCGGTTTGCAACAGGGTGAAGAGGGCGACCATCCGCCCCTTCGCCACCGTCAGCGGATCGCGCGAGAGCATCTCGTCCCAGTAGCGGCAGAACTGGGGGTGGACCTCCTCGAATGAGACCGCCCGGGCGACCGCATTTCGCAAGGGGCGAATCCGTTGCTCCCAGGTCTCACCGTCGTGCTGGTGCGGTTCCGGCAGGGCCCCGAGCGCCTCCTCAAACGAACGATACAGTTCATCGTATCGTCGCCGGCCCCCGTTCGCCGTTGCCCACTGTTCCCCGGGCGCCGCCGTTGCCGCGGTGATCTCGTGCAGCTTCTCCGCTGCGGAGTCCGCGCCCGCAACGTCGGATACCAGGACAATCAGCATCTGAGCCCAGCCGGCCGAGAGGCACTGGTACCGACGGGAGAGCTGACGCACAATTTCTCCGTAGCGCCGTTCGTTCTGCGGTGCATCGCTCTGGACGAGCATCAGATAGGCAAAATCGGACGAGAGCGAAAACAGCGACCGATAGTGGGTCCACTCGGCCTCATCGAGGCTCTTCCACGTCAGCAGGTGCAGCAGGTTACGCTCTTCGACCACAAGCGCCTCGCCCACGCGCTCCGCGCCGGCAATGCGCCCCGCGGTTCGCTTGCGCCGCTCATCGACGAGGGTGCGCGCGCGCCCGAGGGTATCGAGGAAGGTCTTGCGGGAGATCGGCTTGACCAGGTAGTCCGAGACGCCAAGCGGAATGGCGCGTTGCGCAAGGTCAAATCGTTCGTAGGCGGTGGAGAGAATGAAGACCGTCTCGGGGTAGACCTGCTGCAACTCCTTGATGGTCTCGAGGCCGTCGATTCCGGGGATACCGATGTCCATCACCACGATGTCCGGGCGCGTCTGGTGAGCGAGGGCAATTGCCTCAAAGCCGGACCGGGCCTGGGCGCAGAGCGTGAGCTGCGGCGCGTCGTGCTCGATCATGAAGGCGTAACTCTCGAGCACGGGTTCTTCGTCGTCAACGATCATGACGGAATACACGGTTCTTCCCTTGTGTCGATGGAGATGGTGATGGCGGTCCCGCGATCGGTTGCGCTGTCGATGGTAATCACTCCGGGGTTGTCCGGGTAAAAGAAATAGAGGCGCTGAATGACGTTCTCCAGCCCCATCACCCGGGAGTTATATTCGATATCGTGCGGATGGGGACGCAGCAGCTCTTTCGCCAGCCCCGCCGGCATGCCACAGCCGTTATCGGTAACCGAAAGAGACACCCGGTGATCCTCCTTCCAGACGCGGACATCCACCTTCCCCTCGTGCCGAACCGAGCGAAACGCGTGAATGACCGAGTTCTCCACCAGCGGCTGCAGAATGAGGGCGGGAACCTGCGCGGTGTCGAGCAGATTGTCGTCCACGCTCAACGAGAGCGACAACGACTTGGGAAAGCGGATCCGCAGCACGTAGAGGTAGGACTCCAGCCCCTCGATTTCGTGACGCAGCGGAACCACGAGTTTGCGCTCGCGCACGTTGTGGCGGAAGAAGAGGGCAAGATGCTCCATGAAGTCGGCGGTCTTCTCGGCGCGCTCGGTGATGGCCAGCTGAACCCCGGTGTTGAGCGTGTTAAACAGGAAGTGGGGATTCATCTGCGCCTGCATGGTGTAGAGCTCCATCCGCTTCAAGAGCTGCTCCATCTTCATGTTGCGCAGCTTCTCTTCCATGTAGCCCTGTTCGATCTCCTTCTGCTTCTCGATCTCCTGCACGTAGGCGCGGATGTCGTTCTTCATGTTGTTGAAGGCCGACACCACGGTGCTCACCTCGGTCACCGTCCTGATGCGGATGTCCTCAATGTCAAAGTTTCCGGCCGCAAGCTCGCCGGCCATTTCGGCCAGACGGTGCATGGGATCGGTAACGCGGCTGATGGAGTAGAGCATCCAGAAGATCGAACAGAAGAACGCAAAGACAATGACCAGCAGGTTCCACAGTTGCAGGCGACGCGATACCGCAATCACCACCTCGTAGTTTTCGAGCTGGCGGCGCAGGCCCGCCAGGCTCACCACGTCAATCTGGGCCACGATGTGGCTGTTGAGCTCCTGCATCTGTTCGTACAGTGCGGTGTACTCGGGTACCGCACGCGCCCGCTTGAGGCTGATGATCTGCTGCACCTGGTCGAGGTAGGCGTTCAGCATCGAGAAGATCTGCCGTGAGGTCAGCTCGATGGGGTCGTTGGACATGGGTGGACTGTTGGGAATCACGCTGCGGAGCATCTGCTCGTCAATCAGGAGCCGCCCGAGTGCCTGCGAAGAGCGACTGGAGAGATAGTCCAGAAGCGGTTCCTGCAGTCCGGCCACGTCGCGCTGCAGCTGCTGGAAGAAGCGCTCGGAGCGAAACTGGTTGTTCACCAGCTGCTGCAGGCGCAGTGTTGTGAAGAAGATGTACGACATGGAGACGATGATGAAGGCGAGGCTCACAAAGACCGAGAGAAAGATCTGGGCTCGCAGCGAATTGCGAAACCAGCGCATGCTCATCGGCGCCCCCGAAGAACCTCGACACCGGTGTCCACGTACCCGGCCGAGAAGCCGTCGCGGCGCAGGCCGGCGAGCACCTTCACCGCGTTGAACCCGATCTTGCGCGGGTTGACCACCACGGTGCCCGAGATAATGCCGCGATCCAGATAGTCGCGGATCTCATCGCCGGCGCCAAAGCCGACGATCTGCACCCGTCCCACCAGGTTGAGATCGATGACAATCTGCACGGCAGCGAGCGTGTCGTTTGCATCGGTAAAGACCAGGATATTGGTCTGCGGATCGGTTCGCAGGATCTGGTCGGTGAGGCTCTTGGCGTCCAGCGGATTGAGCCCGGTTGCGCGTCGTGTCATGGGAGACGCGAGGCGCGGGCCAAGCGCGGAGATAATGCCCAGTTCCACCAGGTCCTTCTCAGACTGGATGCCGGGCGATTTCTCGCTGTAGACGATGGTCAGGTGCATGGGGTCGACCGCCGTCTCGGCTACCAGTTCTCCGATGCGGCGCCCCAGGTCGAAGTTGTTGGTTCCCACGAAGGGCAAGGGCGGATCGGTGATCGGGCCGCCGGGCCCGTGTTCGATGACCACCACCGGGATACGCGCCTGCTCCAGCTGGTCCAGCACCTGCCGTGCCTCGCTCTCCGGGACCGCGGAAAAAATGATGGCTCCGTCGATCCCCGAGTAGCGCGCGACGCGAAAGTCCAGGGTGTCACTGCCAATGGGGTGGAGGGATACCGCCACCCCCGACTCTGCCGCCGCGGCGCGCGCTCCCGCTTCCACCTCGCTGAAGAAGAGCGAGGAGGTCTCGGGGAGGAAGAGCGAAAAATGGTACTCCGGCGGCGCGGTGTCGGCGATCTCGGTTTCAAAAAACTGCGGCAGCGAGGCAATGGTTCCGATCGACACAACCAGCGACACCAGAAAGAGCGCGCCAAACAACAGGGCAAGCGCGCGGGGGATGTTGTTCAGATACCGCATGGACGACTCACTATACCACAGCCTGGCCCACATTGGAACGAAGGCGTGGTTTCTGGTACTCTGCACTCATGGCAACCACAGTTGACGACAAGAAAGTAATCTACTCCATGCACCGCGTATCAAAGGTGCACGGTACCAAGAAGGTTCTCAGCGATATCACCCTCGGCTACTACTACAGCGCCAAGATTGGGGTCATCGGTCTGAACGGATCAGGAAAGTCCAGCCTGCTGCGCATCCTCGCCGGCGTGGACACCGAGTACAACGGCGACATCACGATCGCCCCGGGCTATACCATCGGCTTCCTCGAGCAGGAGCCGGAACTCGAGGCCGGAAAAACGGTGCGTGAGATTGTCTCCGAAGGCGTGAGCGAGGTCCTCGACCTGCTCGCGGAGTTTGAGGCGGTGAGCGCCGCCTACGGCGAGCCGGACGCAGACTTCGACAAGCTGGCAAACCGGCAGGCGGCCATCCAGGAGAAGATCGACGCGGTGGACGGCTGGGATCTGGACAGCCGGCTCGACCTGGCGATGGACGCCCTGCGCTGCCCGCCCGCCGATACCGTGGTGGACGTGCTTTCCGGCGGTGAGCGGCGTCGCGTTGCGCTCTGCCGGCTGCTGCTCAGGAAGCCCGACATCCTCCTGCTCGACGAGCCCACCAACCACCTCGACGCCGAGACCGTTGCGTGGCTCGAGCGCCACCTGCGCGAGTACCCCGGTACGGTGATCGCGGTGACCCATGATCGCTACTTTCTGGACAACGTGGCCGGCTGGATTCTGGAGCTCGACCGCGGCGAAGGCATCCCCTGGAAGGGTAACTACTCGAGCTGGCTCGAGCAGAAGCGCATGCGGCTGCAGCAGGAAGAGAAGGGCGAAAGCGAACGGCAGCGAACCCTCGCCCGCGAGCTTGAGTGGGTGCGCATGAGCCCCAAGGGCCGCCACGCCAAGAGCAAGGCGCGCATCACCCAGTACGAGCAGCTGCTGAGCGAAGGCGGCCGCGAGAAGGTGCGCGAGACCAAGCTGGTGATGCCGCCGGGGCCGCGCCTCGGCAACGTGGTCATCGAGGCAAAGGGCCTGACCAAGGCGTACGACGGCAAGCTCCTCTTTGAGAAGCTCGACCTCACCATTCCGCCCGGCGCGGTGGTTGGCATCGTGGGACCCAACGGCGCGGGCAAGACCACCCTCTTCAAGCTGATTGCCGGAATCGAGCAGCCCACCGAGGGAACCATCCGCCTGGGCGAAACGGTCAAGCTCGCCTACGCGGACCAGATGCGCGAGACCCTCGACCCCCACAAGAGCGTCTGGGAGCAGCTCTCCGACGGACAGGACCTCATCGTGCTGGGCGCGGGTCGCGAGGTCAACTCGCGCGCCTACTGCTCGTGGTTCAACTTCGGCGGTGCCGACCAGCAGAAGAAGGTCGGGGTGCTCTCCGGCGGCGAGCGCAACCGGCTCAACCTGGCGATGATGATCAAGGAAGGCGCCAACGTCCTGCTGCTCGACGAGCCAACCAACGACCTCGACGTGAACACGCTGCGCGCCCTCGAAGAGGCCCTCGACGAGTTTGCCGGCTGTGCCCTGGTAGTCAGCCACGACCGCTGGTTTCTCGACCGCATCTGCACCCACCTGCTCGCCTTCGAAGACGAGGGCGTGCTCTGGTACGACGGCACCTGGAGCGAATACGCCGAAGCGCGCCGCAAGAAACTCGGCTCCGCGGCAGACCGCCCGCACCGCTACGTGCACCGGAATCTGACGCGGTAGGCGGTGAAGCCGCGTGCAGGAGGAAAAATGAAGACAACCACGGACTTGCAGGCCGTTGCGCGGGATCTGTTCAGCGCGGTCATTGGGGATGTGATGGACACCATGGGGCTGCGACGGCAGTTTCTGCCGCCGGAGATCACCCCGCTGGACAGCCGCATGGTGGTGGTGGGATACGCGATGCCGGTGCTCGAGGCGGACTGCTCGGGTACCCGGGTGAGCTCGGAGGACCAGGAGCAGCCCTTCGGCAAGATGTTTGACGCACTCGACGATCTCAAGCCGTCCGAGGTCTACCTCTGCAGCGGCTCGAGTTTCACCTACGCGCTCTGGGGTGAGCTGATGGCAACCCGCGCGATGAAACTCGGCGCGGCCGGCGCGGTGGTCAACGGCTACTCGCGGGATACCAACGGCGTGCTCAAGCTCGGCTTTCCCACCTTCTCGCGCGGGCGATACGCGCAGGACCAGGGGGTGAGGGGCCGCGTCATCGACTACCGCTGCCCCATCGAATTCCCCAACGGCACCATCGT
The DNA here is from genome assembly GCA_007693485.1 of Spirochaetaceae bacterium. Classification (GTDB taxonomy): domain Bacteria; phylum Spirochaetota; class Spirochaetia; order DSM-27196; family PWMO01; genus PWMO01. Next base: position 180 of record REDM01000214.1, on the reverse strand, counting down.
GCATCCGGGTGATCTGGTCTTTGGTGACCTTGACGGCGTGGTGATCGTGCCGCAGGAGCGGGAGCAGGAAGTGCTCGAGGCGGCGATGGAGAAGGTACACGGAGAGAACCGCGTCCGCGAAGCGATCGAAAACGGCATGGGCGCGGCGGAGGCGTTTCGCACCTTCGGGATCATGTAGCG